>JAOPYC010000151.1 GCA_025964795.1 Marmoricola sp. | reverse complement strand
AGAGTGTGGGCCGGGCCAGCGGTGCGATCGGCGAGGCGGCTGCGTCCAGTGCCGGGTGGTGCTGGGGTGCCAGCAGTGACCTGACCGCGCCGCAGAGTGTGGGCCGGGCCAGCGGTGCGATCGGAATGATTCCGAACGAGAGCGCAGGATGGTGCTGGGACTGGGTGCCGGTCTGAGGTAGTGAGCCTCCATTGGAGCCATTGGGACCGACTTGTTCGGCTTCTCGGCGCGGATCCGCGGTCGGGAGCCAGGGGGTGATGTGGTGTCTGACGGAATGCGGCTGCAGGTGTCCGACGGCTTGGACATGATCCTCCTGAGCCCTGACGAGGTGCTGATCCAGTTTGGCGTGCGCTCGGGTCCTTCGGAGCTGATCCGGGACCCTGAATCGACCGGTGCCATCGCTCACGTGGTGACGAGACTGGCAGGTGGTCCGACCAGCCGGGCGGAGCTCGTGTCAGGGCTTTCCGGCAGTTGCCAGCAGGTCGCACGCCAGGTGATCGAGCTGCTAGCCACCAAGGCTTACCTAGCGGAAGAGGGCACGAACCCGACTGAGCAGTACCTCCGTTACAGCCAGTCACACACCTCCTCACTCTCGGCGCACCACGTGGCAGTGATCGGTTGTGGCCCCATCGGGTCTCGTGTTGCAGTCGCGCTGCTCGAATCTGGTGTCGGTATGGTGACGGCGGTCGATGACCGCATGCCTGATCGACACTGGCGGGGGACGTTTCCTTCGGCACCCCAGTTCGGCGATGGCGCTCTATCGCACCGACCCGTCAGCGAGATCTTCAGTTCCGGCCTGCCAGCCGACCATTCGCGGCGGGTACGCCCGGTAGTCGGACTGTTCGATAGCGACGTCCTGCGGGACGCCACAGCCGAGGCCGACTTCGTCGTTCTCGCGCTCGAGTGTCCGAGTCTCACGCTCAGCCATCGGCTGAACCGCATCTGCGTGGACCGGCAATTGCCGTGGATGAGTCTGACGCTGGACGGCAACGTCGGCATGGCGGGACCGATCTTCGTTCCGCCGACGACGGCGTGCTTCAACTGCTTCACGGCGTTGAGCCAGGCTCCGGTCGCCAACCGGGAGATGACCCAAAAATACCGGCGCTACCAGGATTCGAAGAAGGCCAGCAGCTTCTTCGTCGGCCTGCCGAGCTACGCGGACATCCTGGCGGGGCACGGAGGCCATGCCGCCGTACGGTTCCTCATCGGCAGGTCTGGCCCGCTCGTCGGTCGGGCGCTTCTGCTTGATTTCGACCGGCTTGGCATGGACCTCGAAGACGTCCTCCGGCTCCCGCGGTGCCCCGCGTGCGGTGTCCTCGATGCGGGCCACCGATCAGCCTTCCCGGCCGAGGTCGTCGCCCAGATCGTGGCGGGCAGCGAGACGCTGACGGCGGCAAAGGAGCCGTGAACTATGTCTCAAACCCTGCCGCTGGAGTCCACCTACTTGAATCCACGGATGGAAGCGTTCGATCCGACCTATGACGACGAGCGCCGTGCCCAGTACGAGCTTCTTCCGCGCCTTTACAACCGGCACCTCGGGCCTGTCCTGACCTTGGCACTCCACGCACCGGACCGGCTCGACTTGTCGATGTACGGCTCCTCCTGCAGCCATCTGCCACCCGGAGAACTCGTCAGGGACTTCGCGCGACGAGACCGTCACCTCGATGCGTTGTCCATCCCAGTGGGCGGCAAGGGCGTACACCTGCAGCAGGCACTGCTTGGAGCTCTCGGAGAAGTCTCCGAACGACTGCTCGCACTCCTTCACTCGACCTCCACGGAAGACCTCGTCATTGGTAGCTACGAGGCCCTGCGCGGTCGCGGCCTGAATGTGCTTGGACCGGACTCGATGCCGCTGTTCCGCTCCGATCAGTACGACCAACCGGGGTGGCCGTTCAAGCGGTTCGACCTTCACACCCCATTGACCTGGGTCCGGGGCCGAGAGCTGCTGACGGACGAAGAGGTGTTCGTACCTGCCCAGCTCGTACTCTTCCACTGGCGTAGAAGTCGCCAGGAGCCGCGCATCGGCTACGCCACCAGCGGTGGATTGGCATTCCACACCGATCGTCGCCGGGCGATCCTCCACGGGCTGTACGAGTGTTTCGAACGCGATGCGATCAACCTGCGCTGGTACTGCCGACTGCCCCCACCGTTGGTCGATCTGCCACTCGAGGAGACCGTCCGCCGACTATCGGGGTCCGCCACCCTGCGCCTGTCCACTCCGGATATCGCTACACCGCGGGTGTACCTCAACACTTTGGACGCGCCGATTCCCGTGCTCACGGTCATCACCGAGGACGAGTCGAGGGAGGAGCGCGCGTTCCTCGCGGGGGGCGGTGCATGGGGTCACAAGGAGCGGGCACTCACGCAGGCCCTCTTCGAGATTGGTCAGATGCGCACGGGTTTTGGGCTGTTCGGCTGGCAGTGGACGCACATCCCTCCCGATGCGACCACCGCCGATCTCACGAACTTCTTTGATGCCTCGGTGCTTTACGGATTCCGCAGCCAGATCTGGCGGATGGGGTGGTACCGCTCAGGAACGGTGAGGATTCCTTGGGACCGGGTTCCCTCCCTCCCGACGTCAGATCACGAGGCCTACGACGCAGTCCTCGACTGGCTTCGACGCGGCGGGCATCGCCCGATCGTGTTCGACGTGTCAGACGCCTGCTGGCCCGGCACTGCGATCACCAAGGTGTTCCTCCCGACGCTCACTCAAGCTTTCGTACCGGCCTATCCGTATCTTGCCCACCCGCGGTTCTACCGGCTGCCACACGAGTTGGGCTTGACCGAGGAGCCGCTGACCAGCAGGGACATCAACGTCGATCCACTTCCCTTCCCATGAGACAGGCACCTTGCCCGCCTCCACACCGACACGCGAGCTGGTAGCCGATGCAGAGCGAAGACCCCCTCAGGCAGGCTGGTGCGGTGCTGCACCGGCTGGTCTATGGTTCCGTGGACTGGCCCGGGAAGAGCCTTCGCCTTGATGCCGACTCGCTGGACCGCTTCCTCCAGCGGCCCCTGTCTGGCGCCGTCTCCCTCAGTGAGCTGTACCACGAGAACAGCAAACTGATCGCGGAGCGCGCCGCCGAGCGGCTCTGCCAAGACCTCGACGTCCTCCCCTTCAAGCTCTCCATCGTGCAAGCGGTCTCCCGTGCCGCGACAGCAGCCGCACCGACCCGCGCCATCCAGGTGCCAGATGAGCTGACAGACATTCTTGACCGCTATCCCGCGGGCCTTCCCGCAGAGCTTCACTATGCGGTAGAGGTACGCCCTCTCGTCGACAACCACGTCATGGTGCATGAACCCCTAACCAACCGATGTCGGGCACTGAGAACCCTGTCCAGTGCCGAGCTGGAGCGCCTGGAGTCCGGCGTGTACGCAGCGTCGGCAACCGCACCATCCGGGCGCCGGAGGCTCATGTTTGTCATCGGGCTGTTCGCCCGTAACGCGATTCTGTACGGCGAGCGGGGATACCGCTCGACCCTGCTCGAGTCGGGTGTGGTGCTCCACGCGATTGCCACAGCCGCAGCGGGACTCGGCGTCGCGACGCATGTGATCACCGAATTCCAGGATCACTGCGTCGATTCGATCCTCGACGTCGATGGCACCGAGGCAGGGACTCTCGCCGTCGTCTCCTTGGGAAAGGACAGCAGATGACTGACCCGCAGGCCACTACTTCTATGGAGGAGCCGATGGGAAACGACGCCCGCCAGCGCCTGGTCCAACTGGCTCGAGACCTGACCGAGGATGAGTGCGAGAGCTTGCTGTCACTTGCCGACCGGGTCGAGCGGGGCGAGCGGCCTTGGGAGCAGGATGTTGCAGTCTTTTATCACGACTATGTCAAGATGCGTCGCGCGAACGCCGCGGCGCCCGCGCCCTTCTCGGTGCCCGGTCCCTTCACCACCGACGGGATCTTTGCGTCCGTCGCGGTGTCGCGATGGCTCGGGGCCGCGGAGCAACAGCGGCTGCCGCAACCCCAGGCGCTGGCCAACCCATACGGCCAGCTGCTGTCCGCGCGCCGGACGGTAAGCCAATATTCCGGCCAGCCAATCTCGTTAGGACAACTCAGCACCCTGCTCTACTTCGGCGCAGGCACCACGAGTGCGGCCCCCGGATACGGGTACCGCGCACTTCCCCGGCGGACCTTCCCCTCGGCCGGTGGCTTATCGTCGCCCGAACTGTATGTGCTCTGCTCGACGGTGGTCGGGCTGGACCCGGGCGTATACCACTACGACCCCCGTAGCCATGCGTTGGATGTGCTGTCCATGGGTGACCGCCGTGACGCTCTCACCTTGGGCGCGCCGGGCCAGCCATTCATCGGGACGGCGGCCGTGACGTTCGTCATGACCGGTTGCTACTCGAGGCTGCGCTGGAAGTACGGTCCCCGCGCGTACCGATACATGTGCATGGACGTCGGTTGTCAGGCGCAAAACGTCCAGCTGGCCGCGGCGGCTCTCGGTTTGGGTGCCTGTTTGGTCGCGGGCTTCATGGAGGATCCGTTCGAGCGGATGCTGGGGGTCGACGGCACGGACGAGATGGCGCTCCTCCTGGCCACGATCGGGATCCCCGCTCCAGCCGAGCCCGATGGCTCAGCGACGGACTCTGCGGTCGGACCAGCGGCGGCCGGGGAGGGGTGAATCACAAATGTCACGGGAGCTGGACGTGCGTCAGCCGATACCTATCCCGATGCTGACGACGCGTCTGGGAGCGTTGAGGGAACGTGCGTCCGCGATCTCGGCTTTGATGCCGGGTGAGCAGCAGATTAGCGTGGACAGGATCGATCCGCTGACGCTCAACCCCTCGCGAATCACTGCGCAGTCGAGTCAGCGGACGACCGGCGACTACACCGACCGCGCACTTGAGTTCCTGTCAACGATTAGCGGGGTGCTGGGCCTGGATGGCTCTCAAGCGCCCGAGTTCCTTCCTGCGAGCGCCGCCGAGCAGCGGACAAGTTCCGGCGCGGTCTCGGTCCGGACGAAACAGGTGCACGGGGGGATCGATATCTTCGGTGCCGGCCAAACAGTCATCTTCGACCCGGGCGGAGCGCTGCGAGGCACCAGCGGCCTGACGGCGAGCGTGCCCTCTGATTCGAGGGCCGAGCCAGTTCTGGGTGTCCAAGACGCGGTCCGCTCCGCAGCCTCCCACATCGCGGCACCGCAACCAGACGAAGCGGGCGCTGTCGACGGCTTGGGGGAAAGCCTTGAACACCCCCCCGTCGACCTCGCGGGGTTCGAGCCGGTCGTTCAGGAGCCCAGGGCCGAAATGGTGGATCGGGCCGCCACGGTAACGGCGGCGCCGTTCGTGGGGCCGGTGCCAGTGCGCCTGCTGTGGCTTCCGGTCGCCGACGGATTACGGCTGACCTGGGAAGTCGTCATGGCACTCCCCGGGGGGACCGGGCGCTACCGCGTCCTGGTCAGCACGGAGGACGGCTCGATCCTCTACTGCAAGCAACTCCTGCAATTCGCCGCAGCGGCCGGGAACGTGTTCCTGCAGGACGGCTCCACGCCCAGACAGCTAGTCCACTTCCCGCGCGCCATGTCTGACTTTCCGATCCAACCGACCGCCGTACCGGACGCGTTTCCCCGGGACTGGGTGCACGAGGACTCGAGCAGCGGCAACTCCGTCACGGCGCGCCGACCCGGGGTCGGCGTCCTGGCGGCCACGGGCCTGCTTGACGGTGTACCCGCCTTCGACCCGGCCGAGCCAGAAGGTTCCGAGCAGCACGTGCTCAACTTGTTCTACTTCTCGTGCTACATGCACGACTTCCTCTACCTCCTAGGTTTCACCGAGTCGGACGGGAACTTTCAGGCGGACAACTTCGACCTGGGGGGAGCTGCGGGAGACGCGGTTGACGCGGTCGCCCATCCCACTCCGGTTTGGGCGACTGCGAACATGTTCACCCCTGCCGACGGCTCGGGTCCGAGCCTCAACATGGGACCTCTGGCATCGACCCAACGACACACTGCCCTGGACGCGTCGATTGCCTTCCATGAGTACACACACGGCCTGAGCAATCGGCTCGTGGGTGGGCCATCCGACTCGGCGTCTCTCGAAGCTGCGCAGAGTGCCGGGCTGTCGGAGGGCTGGAGCGACTACGTCGCTTGCTTCCTCACTGGGCGCGAGGTGATTGGTGCTTGGGTGTCGGGGAAGGTAGAGGGAGTGCGGGGGTTTCCCTACACGACCGAGTTTCCCGCGACCTACGCAGACGTAGGCCGCGGTCGCTACGTTGAGCCGCACGCCATCGGCGAGATCTGGTGCGCGCTGCTGATGGAGCTCGGCCGTACATTGGACCGGAGCCTGGTCCTGCAGCTCGTTGTGGACTCGCTCAAGCTGGCGTCCGCCAATCCGAGCTTTACGGTCATGCGCGATTGCATGCTCGCCGCGCTCGACCACAGGATGACCGTCGGAGCGTCTGAGCCAGTCGCGCACGAGAGTGCGGTTCGCGCGACCTGGAAGGTGTTCGCCAGATACGGGTTAGGTCCCGGCGCGAGCTCGTTGGGTTCGACCCTGTTCGGTGTCGTTCCAGACTTCACGAGCCCCTTCCCGCTCGACCAGCAGTTCCGGCCATGGCAGGTCCTCATGGTCGACCCCGTCCCGCCAGCCACCCGCCTTGCGGCAGCCGTCGCGCCAACGGGCGAGTTGTGCCTGGTGACGGCTGGGCTTGATGGGCGGGTGTCGACGTCGACGTCGACGTCATCGGGGACGTGGGAGGGCTGGCGGCCGCTTCCCCTGTCGCCGCTGGCTGGGGGTCTCACGGTGGGGGTCGCGGCTCGACCGTCGGGAGAGTTGGCCGTGGTCACCGCGGGTTTCGACGGTCGCGTCTACTTGGCGGCGTCGACGTCGTCGGGGACGTGGGAGGACTGGCGGCCGCTTCCCCTGCCGCCGCTGGCCCGGGGTGTCACGGTGGGGGCCGCGGCTCGACCGTCGGGAGAGTTGGCCGTGGTCACCGCGGGTTTCGACGGTCGCGTCTACCTGGCGACGTCGACGGCGTCGGGGACGTGGGAAGGCTGGCATGCGCTCCCCACGCAACCGCTCACCCGCGGCCTCACAGTCGCCGTGGTCACACGGCCGTCGGGTGACCTGGCTCTAGTGACGGCCGGCTTCGACGGGCGGGTGTACCTGGTCGCGGCCGTCGATGTATAGCCCGAACCGAGGAGGGAACATGTCGCTCAACTTCACCGTAGTCATCAACGTCCGGCACCAGTTCGGTGACACAGATCAAGACATCGGCGTCTTCGCAGGTGATTCGGCCAACTTTGCGTTCGACTGCCCTTCGGTCTCCTCGGACCAGGCGTTGTTGCTCTTCCAAAGCATGGGCGTCCGTGGAGAGCACGTGCTCGAAGTCAACGACGTGACGGTCTTTGGTGGCATTCCTGAGACGGACCTCGTTCTTGCTGGCGCGGGATTCCAGTCCGGCGGATCCGACGTCCCACCGCATACGCATCCGGTGACCACACTCTCGTTGGGGTGGGCGGGACAGGTCATGCTCATCAACCCCGGCGTGCTGAGGGAGCAGGGCAACGTTCTTCGGATCGCCTCGAGAGGTGACGACTTCGTCGTTGACAACGTCGTCGTCGTCTTCAAGACCCGGAGGACGGGGCCGGTGATCGGAGGCGTCCTAGAGGAGCCCTAGGCCTGGTAGCTCTTTCCCTCATAGGTATTGGCCATCGACAGCATCAGGACACTCGTCGCATGGATCTGCTGCGCGAACTGTGACAATTTCGGTTAGGCCGCCTGGGTGGCGGTTGGTGTCATGATCAGCTCGTATTCGACCGGGGTCAACCGGCCGAGTGCGGACTGACGACGGCGTCGGTGGTAGGTCCTCTCGATCCAGGTGACGATCGCGATCCGCAGTTCCTCTCGGGTTGTCCAGGTGCGTCGGTCCAGGACGTCTTCTGCAGCAGCGAAAAGAACGACTCCATGGCTGCGTTGTCGCCGGCGGCGCCGACCCGGCCCATCGGCCCCACCATTCGTGGCGGTTCAGAGCATGGACGAACTTGCGGGAGCGGAACTGCGACCCGCGGTCGGGGTGCAGCACACAGCCGGCCACATCATCGCCGTCAGCGAAGCGACGAGCGACTGCGTTGTTCAGGGCCGCGACAGCCAACCGCGACTTCATCCGTGAGTCGATGGAGTAGCCGACGATTTGGTTGGAGTAGACGTCCTTGATCGCGCACAGGTAGAGCTTGCCCTCACCGGTCCAGTGCTCGGTGATGTCACTGAGCCACAGCTGGTTGGCAGTATTCGCGGCGGAAAGACGCACCTAGCCCGTTGTGCTGCCGACGTGGACGACGGGAACGACCTGTTCTTCACGCAGTAATCGGCCGAGCAGCGCAGTTTCGGCGCCGGCCATCAGCGCAATGTCATCCGTGGGTTGTTCCCTGTGGCTCTTCGTCGGGGGCGCCACCGGTCTCTCGGAGACGGTTGATGGCTGTAGCCATCCATGCCTTCCAGGACCGGTCAACGCGGTCCGGAACTGGAACGCTGCGTCCGAGTTTTTGGACGAGGAATTCCAACATCGGTACCAGTGGCCGTTCGATGGCGGCCTTCTCGGCGAGA
>JAOPYC010000083.1 GCA_025964795.1 Marmoricola sp. | reverse complement strand
GCGACCTGGCGGGCCAGCTCGTCCAGCCCGCGCTGGTCACGCCCACCGCGGCGCAGGAACTCACGCATCGCGCGCTCAGGCGAGTAGCCGGCCATCACGTCCTCACCGATGGCGTCCAGCGCCTCCGCGAGGTCGACCGGGGACGCGAGCGGGTCGGGTCCGCCGGCGATCCGGCTGTAGGGGGAGCGCCGGCGATGCACTCGGGGGGAGTCAGCCATAGATGGTCTCTCCGTCGCCGGACTCCTTGCCGACCTTCTGGGCGAGGTAGAGGCCCTCGAGGGCGAGCTCGATGGCGCTGGCCCGCTCGCCGTCGTTGGTGGCCTCGAGCCGGTCGCAGACGTCGTCGTACAGCTCGGACTCGCCCAGGGCGGGCAGCCCGGTGAGGAAGTCGAGCGCGGTGACCTGCTCCCCCGTCGTCACGCTGGCGCCACGTTCCAGGGCCTGGACCAGCAGACCCAGGTCGAGGCCCGCGAGCCGCGAGCGCACGGTCTCGGCGGTGGCCTTGCGCAGCAGGTGCTCGAGGATCTGGCCCTCCCGTCCCTCCTCGCCGGTCTCGAACTCGACCTTGCCGCCGAGCACGTCGACGGCGGTCTCGAGGTCGACGACCCGGGCGACGGCGTCGGGCTCGCTCTGGGCCGTGGCGCGGTGCAGCGCTGCCGCGGCGATGGTCTCCGCGCCGGCGATGGAGAAGCGGGCCGAGACGCCGGAGCGCTGGTCGACCGAGCTGGAGTCGCGCAGCGCCCGGGTGAACCGCGCCAGGATCTCGACGAGGTGACCGGGCACGTCGGCGACGAGGTGGGCCTCCTGCCGGATCACGGCGATCTCGTCCTCGAGCTCGATCGGGTAGTGCGTGCGGATCTCGGCGCCGAAGCGGTCCTTGAGCGGCGTGATGATCCGGCCGCGGTTGGTGTAGTCCTCCGGGTTGGCGCTGGCCACCACGAGCGTGTCGAGCGGCAGCCGCAGCACGTAGCCGCGGATCTGGATGTCGCGCTCCTCCATCACGTTGAGCATCGCGACCTGGATGCGTTCCGCGAGGTCGGGCAGCTCGTTGATCGCCACGATGCCGCGGTGCGACCGCGGGATCAGCCCGAAGTGGATGGTCTCGGGGTCCCCGAGGCTGCGGCCCTCGGCCACCTTCATCGGGTCCACGTCGCCGATCAGGTCGGCGACGCTGGTGTCGGGGGTGGCCAGCTTCTCGGCGTACCGCTCGTCGCGGTGCCGCCACGTCACCGCGAGCTCGTCGCCCTCCTCGAGGGCGCGGCGCTTGGAGGCGTGGATGATCGGCTCGTAGGGGTGCTCCCCGAGCTCGGAGCCGGCGATCACCGGCGTCCACTCGTCGAGCAGGCCGACCATCGTGCGCAGCAGCCGGGTCTTGCCCTGCCCGCGCTCTCCCAGGAGCACGACGTCGTGTCCGGCCAGCAGCGCGCGCTCGAGCTGCGGGATCACGGTGGTCTCGAACCCGTGCAGCCCGGGCCACGGGTCACGGCCCTCACGCAGGGCGGCGAGGAGGTTGCTGCGGATCTCGTCCCGGAGGGACTTCTGCTCGTGCCCGCTCGCGCGGAGCTGGCCCAGGGTGCGGATGTCGGGTGCAGTCGTCGTCACTCTCACCACGCTACCCACGTACTGCAACGGCAGTGTTTCCAATACCCGCTGAGGCGTCGCATCGCCTCAGCGGTGGGGGGAGGATGCGTGCATGTGTCCCCTGCCTGCTCAGCACGCGTGCCCGTGCGGGTCTGCCTCGTATGCCTCGTGCTGTGGGCGGCTGCACCGGGGGGAGGGGCAGGCGGCGTCGCCGGAGGAGCTGATGCGCTCGCGGTTCTCGGCGTACGCCGTGGGCGACTCGGACTACGTCTGGCGCACGTGGCACCCGCGGACGCGACCCGAGCACGTGCACCCCGACGCCCGGACCCGGTGGGTCGCCCTGGAGATCCTCGACGCAGTGGGTGACGAGGTCGAGTTCCGGGCCCACTACGACGGCGTCGAGGGGGCCGGCGAGCTGCACGAGCGCAGCCGGTTCGAGCAGCGCGCCGGCCGGTGGTTCTACGTGGAGGCGCTGTGACGGTACGCGTTCGCCGCCGGGAGGCCGACGACCTCCCGGCGCTGGTCGAGGTGCTGGGCGAGCAGCAGCCGAGCTCCAGCTATCCGCTGCGTTGGCCGCTCCCCTTCCCCGTCGAGCAGTTCCTGGTGCGGCCGGGCGAGCGGGCGGCCTGGGTCGCCGAGACCGACGGCCGGGTGGTCGGCCACGTCGCGGTCGGCGACCTCGACGACGGGCTCGGCCCGGTGTTCGCGGAGGCGGTCGGCGGCACCGACCTGGCGCTGCTCGCCGTGCTGTTCGTCGGCCTGGACACCGTCGGTCAGGGGGTCGGTGCGCTGCTCCACGACGCGGCGGTGTCGTGGATCCGTGGCGAGGGAAAGATGCCGGTGCTCGACGTCGTACCGACCCATGCGCGGGCCGTGGAGTTCTACCGCCGCCGTGGCTGGCGCGAGGTCGGCAGGCTGCGCCCGGGCTGGCTGCCCGCGGACCGGCCGGCGCTCACCCTGATGGCGCTCGACGACTGAACGCGGCCGGAGGTCACCGGCTGAGCAGCACCGAGGAGCCGTGGCCGAACAGACCCTGGTTGGCGGTGATGCCGACTCTCGCGTTCTCGACCTGGCGTCCCTGGGCCTGGCCGCGGAGCTGCCAGGTCACCTCGCACACCTGGGCCAGCGCCTGGGCGGGCACGGCCTCGCCGAAGCAGGCCAGGCCCCCGCTCGGGTTGACCGGGATCCGGCCGCCGATGGTGGTGTCGCCGGCGCGGAGCAGGTGCTCGGCCTCGCCCTGCTGGCACAGCGCGAGGTCCTCCATCCAGTCCAGCTCCAGCGCGGTGGACAGGTCGTAGACCTCGGCCAGGCTGACGTCCTCCGGCCCGATGCCGGCCTCCTCGTACGCCGCAGCGCCGATCGACTGCTTGAAGGTGAGCTCGGCGGGAGCGACGGCGGTGGCCGGGTCCGTCGAGAGCAGCGGCATGTCGATGACGGTCTGCGGGAAGGTCGGCGTCACCGTGGACACGGCGCGCACGCGCACCGGCGAGGTGAGCCCGTGGCGCTTCGCGTAGTCCATCGAGGTGAGCACCACCGCGGCGGCCCCGTCGGAGGTGGCGCAGATGTCGAGCAGGTGCAGCGGGTCGGAGACGACGGCACTGTCCATCACGTCCTGGACCGTCACCTCCTTGCGGTAGCGGGCGTTCGGGTTGCCCAGCCCGTGCCGCGCGTTCTTCACCTTCACGGAGGCGAAGTCCTCCTGCGTCGCGCCGTAGAGGTCCATCCGCCGCCGCGCGTAGAGCGCGAAGTAGCCCGGGTTGGTCATCCCCAGCAGCCGGAAGCGCAGCCAGTCAGGGTCGTCCCAGCGCTCGCCGGCGTTGGGTGCGAGGAAGCCCTTCGGCGTGGTGTCGGCGCCGACCACGAGCGCCACCTCGCACAGTCCGGCGAGGATCCGGGCCCGCGCGGCGTCGAGGGCCTGGGCCCCCGTGGCGCAGGCGGCGTACGACGTGGCGACGCGAGCCCCGTTCCAGCCGAGGGCCTGCGCGAAGGTGGCGCCGGCGACGTAGCCGCCGTAGCCGTTGCGCACGGTCTCCCCGCCGACGATGAAGTCGACGTCCTCCCAGGCGACGCCGGAGTCCCGCAGCGCAGCGCGCGCGGCGTGCACGCCGTAGCTGACGAAGTGCTTGCCCCACTTGCCCCACGGGTGCATGCCGACGCCGAGGACGGCGACGTCCCTGTCGTTGGAGGACCCGGTCACTGGTCGGCCTCCTCACCGAGCTCGGTGACGGGCTTCCAGCGCCAGATGGTCCGGTCCCCGGTCTCGTCGGTGTGCAGCGTCTCGACGACCAGCTCGACCTCGGTGCCGACGCGGACGTCGGCGACGCCGTACCCCGACGCCAGCTGCCCGAGCACCACGAAGCCCTCGGGCAGCTCGACGGCGGCCAGGGCGAACGGCACGTAGGGGTCCGACGCCGGGACGTACGGCGGCGGCGGCTGGTACTGCGCGTCGGTGTAGGACCACACCGTCCCGCGCCGGGACAGCTCGGTGACGTCGAACTCCTCGCCGTCGCACCCGGGGTTGCGGCAGAAGCCCTCATAGCGGGGGAAGAACACCGACCCGCAGGTGGTGCAGCGTGAGGCGAGCAGCGCGGGCTCGGGACCGGTGGTGAACCATCCCTCGATCGCCGGTCTTGCAGCGGCCTCGCTCATCGACCCTCCTCGAACTAGAACAGGTTCTCATTCTGGCACATCCGCGACCAACCACCGGGGTGGCGCACGCCTTGGCCGAGGACCGCTGATCCCGCTCCAACGGCGTGTGCCAGTCTTGCGCCGTGCAGGCTGCCTCGGTGATCGCGATCGCGCTCGCGCTGCTCCTCATCGCCGCCCTGGTGGCGATCGGGGTGCTCAGCACCCGACTGGGCGAGGCGCGCGCCGAGACCGACGAGCTGCGTGAGGCCCTCGAGGCCGAGCAGCAGACACCGCGCGGTCCGCGGGCCGTCCAGGCGGCCCAGGCCGCCGGGCAGGCAGTGCGCACCGTGGTGGAGACGGCGACGCGGATGCGCGAGCAGGGCGTGCGCGGCATGCTGCTCAGCTCGATCGACGACCTCGCGGTGTGGGCGATGGAGGACCGCAAGGCGATCGCCCGGATCGCCGCCCCGGACGGCACCGTGACGATGATGTTCTCCGACATCGAGAACTCCACCAGCCTGAACAGCGAGCTCGGCGACGAGCAGTGGGTCAAGCTGCTCGGGGCGCACGACCGGCTGGTGCACACCTACGTCGACCGCTACCGGGGTCACGTGGTGAAGAGCCAGGGCGACGGCTACATGGTGGTGTTCCCCACCGCCGACCTCGCGATCGGCGCCTCGCTGGGCATCCAGCGGGCGCTGAGCGCCAAGCGGCAGCGCAGCCGCCGGCTCCGCCGTACGCCGATCAGGGTGCGGATCGGGCTGCACACCGGCACGGCCATCGAGCGGGAGGGTGACTACTTCGGGCGCAACGTGGCGATGACCGCCCGGGTCGCGGCGATGGCCGACGGCGGCGAGGTGCTGGTCACCGGCGAGATCGCGGAGGCGCTGGCCGACGCGACCGACTACCGCTTCGTCGAGGACGACACCGTCGAGCTCAAGGGGCTACCGGGCGAGCACCAGCTGTGGTTGGTTGAGCCGCTATGACCCATCTGACCCCGGAGGAGACGGCTCGGGTGGTCGAGCTGTCCATGCACTTCGCCCGTGAGGGGATGACCGAGGAGCTGGTCGCCAACGTCGACCACGGGCTGCCCGTCGACGTCCAGGACCTCGACGGCAACACGCTGCTGATGCTCGCGGCCTACCACGGCCACGCCGAGACGGTCCGTCGCCTGATCGAGCGTGGCGCCGACGTGGACCGGCGCAACCAGCGCGACCAGGCGCCGGTCGCCGGCGCCCTGTTCAAGGGCGAGGACGAGGTGGTCCGGCTGCTGATCGCGGCGGGCGCCGACCTCGACGCCGGCACGCCCTCGGCCCGCGACACCGCCGCGATGTTCGACCGCCTCGACCTGCTGGACTGAGATGGCCCGGGTCCTGGTCGTCGACGGCGCCAACGTGGTGGGCTCGCGTCCCGACGGCTGGTGGCGCGACCGCGCCGGGGCCGCCTCGCGGCTGCACGGCCGGCTGGCCGTCGCCGACACGTCGTACGACGAGATCGTGCTGGTGCTCGAGGGCCAGGCGAAGGGGGGCGTCCCCCAGGGCCGCGACGCCCACCTGCGCACGGTGCACGCCCGCAAGGACGGGGACGCGAGCATCATCAAGGAGGCAGGGCTGGCCCGCGACCGCGGCCACGACGTCGTCGTGATCACCGCCGACCGGGCGCTCGCCCAACGGGTGGAGCTCCTGGGCTGCCGGACGATGAGCCCGAGCTGGCTCTGGGCCGTCCTCGACGGGTGACTGAGCCTCGACGGCTGATCAGTAGCCCTGGCTGCGCCTGAGCCGGATCACCGTCGCCAGGTCGAGGTGGTTCTCCTCGCGCCAGCGGGCCAGCCGGCGCCGGTCCCGGTCGAGCGCTCCCGGCGGGGTCTGCTCCCGCTCGTGGTGCCAGCGCAGCGCGTCCTCGGCGTACGCCACCCAGGCGATCGGCCGGGCGGTGCGGATCGCGTCCAGCGCCGCGAGCATGTCCCAGCCCTGGGCGAGCAGCACGGCGAAGCCCAGCGAGGGACCACGGTTGATCCCCATGTGGCAGTGCGTCAGCACCGTCCCGCCGGCGTCGAGGGCCTCCAGCGCCCACGCCACGCCGACCTCGAACCACTCGGTGGGGACCTCCTGCCCGGCGTCGTCCATGCCGTGGTGGAGATAGGCGATCGACGGAGCCTTCTCGGCGACCCACTCCTCGTCGCTCCACTCGATGCGGGCGTCGAGCAGGTGGGTCACGCCGACCTCGACGAGCTCGCGGAGCTGCTCGGCAGCCAGGTCCACGTCCTGGGTGTCGAGGTCACCGCCCACCAGCAGCCGTGGCGTCACGAACGAGGCGTTCGCGCAGGCCAGCGCAGGAGGCGGGTGGAAGTCCATCGGGGACGAATCTAGGCCCTGGCAGTGACGCGCGGGCTCAGCGCTTCGCCGAGCGGTGTCGCAGCGGCCTCGTCGCCGGGCCCTCCAGGACCTCGCCGTCGGGGTCGAAGCGCGAGCCGTGCAGTGGGCAGTCCCAGGAGCTCTCGGCGTCGTTCCAGTGCAGCAGGCCACCGAGGTGGGTGCACACCCCGACCACCTCGCACGGCCGCTCTCGCCTGAGCTCGGCGACGGACGCGACGGCCGCCACCCCGACCTTGGTGTTGATGGCCGCCAGGTGGGCGGCGGCCTTCGGACCGAACAGCCTGCGGTCCAGGGGCTTCGCCCACGACGGCTCGGAGCCCAGGATCCGGCCGGAGATCGCGCGCGCCGCGGCCACCCCGTTGGTCATCCCCCACTTGTCGAACCCGGTGGCGGCGAAGATCCGGCCGCCGCCGCGGGGCATCAGCCCGGCGAACGGCATCCCGTCATGGGGCGAGTAGTCCTGGGCCGACCACTGGTGCGTCTCGACGGCCCCCGGGAAGTACGTCGAGGTCCACTCACGCAGGTTGTCCACGTGCTCGAGCTCGGACCGCGTGCGACCCACCGAGTGGCCGCTGCCCCCGACCAGCAACCGCGTCCCGTCGCCCGAGGGGGCGTCGCGGATCGAGCGGGAGTCCGAGCCGGCCGAGAGGAACATCCCCTCGGGCGGCGCGGCGGACGCGAAGGCCAGGGCGTAGGAACGCTGGGCCTCGACCTTGGAGAAGTACAGGCCCCGGTCGAGGATCGGCGCCCCGGTGGCGAGGACGACGTGCTCCGCGCGCAGCGTCGTGCCGTCGGCCAGCTTCACCTCGGGCGTCCCGGTGAGGGAGACACCGGTGACCCGCCGGCCCTGGTGCAGGGTGCCGCCGTGGGCGCGCAGCTGCTTCCCGAGGGCCGTGAGGACGTCCATCGGGTCGAACTGCGCCTGGTCGGCGAGGACGGTGGCCCCGTGCGCCGGGAACGGCACGTCCAGCGTGTCCAGCCAGGTGACGTCGAGGCCGAGCGAGGCCGCGGCTCGGTGCTCCTGGCGCACCGACGACAGCTCGGACTCGCTGGCCGCGTAGGTGTAGGCGTCGCGTCGTTGGACGGCGACCTCGTGGTCCTCGCAGAAGCGGAGCAACCACTCCATCCCCTCCTTGTTGGCCTCCACGTAGGCGCGAGCCGCTCGCTGGGACTGGTAGCCGAGCAGCTTGGAGTACTTCGTGCCCTGCAGCAGCGACAGCTTGGCCGTGGTGTTGCCGGTGGCCACGGCGCCGACCTCACGCGCCTCCACGACGGCGACGCGACGACCCGACCGGGCGAGCAGCAGGCCGGTGACCAGGCCGGTGATCCCGGCCCCGATCACGAGGTCGTCGACCGGCGCCTCGGGCAGCGGGTCGCTGGACAGGGGCAGGGCACGGTCGAGCCAGAGGGAGGTCACGCCGTTTGGTGCCCGGATCGAGCCTCCGGCATGCGCCGCTCAACTGTCGGGCTGGTCACCTTCCCCGGACAGGTGCAGGCCCTGCACCACGCGCGACAGGACGTCACCAGGATCGGTCGGCGCGTCCCCGCGACCGCCGCCCTGGTCGTCCCCGCCCGGGTTGCCGCTCGGGTCGGGCACGGTGCCGTCGTCGTGGGACCCGGGGTCGGGCGAGGGTGCGCTCGGGCTGTCGCCACCCTGCGAGCCGTCGCCGGTGGAGCCGCCGTCGCCACCCGGTTGCGGGTGCTCCACCGGGTCGGGCTTCGCCGTGGGCGAGCCGACCTGGAGGGGACCCTTGCCGGTGACCTGGCCCGTGCCCTCGCCGTCACCCGAGCCGTGGCCGGGCGGCCCGCCGCGGTCAGGGTGCTTGGTGCTGTGCTGCTCGCTCGGGGTCGGCGCCGCGGCCCCGGCGGCGGCGCGCGGCCCACGGGTCGTACCGGCACTCGGGCTGGGCGACGCGGACGGCGAGGCCGAAGGAGACGCCGAGGGCTGGGACGTGGACGTGACCGCGTAGCCGGGGCGCGGCGGGGCGCTGGCGGGTGCGGGCAGCAGGGTGGGCCCCGGCGACCCGGGACCGTCGGCGGGAACCGCCTGCACCTGCGGCCGCGGTCCCGGCAGCGAACGGCTCGGCTCCGGAGTCGTCGGGAGCTCGCCCACGATCGAGTCCTCGACGACCCGACCGGCCCTGGGGGGCTCGGAGCCGTCGCCGAGCGTCGCTCGCGCCGGGCGTGCCGGGGGCTGGGGGAAGTCGAAGGGAAGGTAGTGGTGCGAGAAGTCCGAGACGTGGTGCTGCCACGGGGCGGGCAGCGCGTTGGCGGCGGCCGACAGACCGGTGGCGCCCACCCCGGAGAGGGCGAGCACGACGGCCCCGGCGATCGACCCCCGCACCCGGCGGCTCGCCCAGGGGTGCGGCAGGTCGAACTGTGCCGCGGGGACGTGCTCCCCCGCGAACAGGGCCAGCAGGGCGGTCGAGGGAGCGGGCGGCTCCGGGGCCAGCGCCTCCAGCGGCGCGAGCGCGTCGACGAAGTCCGGGGCCTCGTCGGGCGCCAGGCCGGACTCCGCCAGCATGGCCTCGATGCGTGAGCGCGTCATCGCAGCGCCTCCCGGGAGGCCATCAGGGTGCGCAGGCGGACCAGGCCGCGGCGCTGGAGCTGCTTGACCGAGGCCACGCTCTTGCCGGTGACGGCCGCGGTCTGCTCGAGGGACAGGTCGCCGATGACGCGCAGGGTGACCACCGCCCGCTGGTCGTCGTTGAGCTGGCTCATCAGCTCGACGGCCCGTGCGGCCTCGAGGGAGACGACCGCGTGGCTCTCCGCCGAGTCGATGCTGCGCTCGTCCAGGTCGGGATCGTAGGAGAAGCTGGCCGGGCGCCTCGCCTGGCGACGCGTCTCGTCGACGGCCCGGGCGTGCGCGACCGAGAAGACGAGGGTGCGCAGGCCTGCCGCGCCGCCCGTGAGGTCGGCCAGTCGCGGGTAGACCCCGAGGAAGACCTCGCTGGTGAGACCTTCGGCGTCCTGCACCCCTCGGGCCCGCAGGTAGCCGAGCACCTTGGGCGCCAGCACGCCGTAGACCTCGCGGAACGCCTGAGGGTCACCGGCCACGGCCTCGCGGACGACGTCGTCGCGCAGCTCCACCGGCGTGCCCTCCTCGCGAGATCCGGGCCCCAAGCAGCCTGCCGGCCACCAACGGGGGGTAACGGTGGCCGACAGGCTACGTCATGGAGGGGTCCGGGATCAGCCCTCCGGCCGGTGCGGATCTCCCTGCGGTGCGGGCCGCGCACGTCGGCGCGGCCCCTCGTGGTCGTGATGGTGGCCGTGGTGGTGGTCGGGGTCAACGGATTCCTCACCCAGGAGGTCGCGGCGGTGCGCCCGGAGATGGACGGCAACCACGTCGACCATCGATCCCCCCAGGTAGTGCTGGCGTGCTTCGTCACCGGGGTAATCGCCGGGAGGGGCGGGAGGTTCCGCTGTTTCGCAGAAGTTTTCTTCGGCAGCCCAGGGAGAGGCGGAGACGGCTCAGGCGTTGAAGCGCTTGTCCCGTTCGGCGGCGTAGAGGTCGGCCTTGTTCTGGTAGTGCATGACGACGTCGCTGAAGACCTTCCAGTCGACGTCGCGAGCACGGACGACGACCCACCGGTCCTGGTAGTGCGCGAAGGCGATCTCGCCGTCGCTGACCCGGATGTCGACCGCGGGGTCCTCGAGGTCGAAGGCGTCGACACGACCGTCGCGGCGGATCGAGATCATCGAGCCCTCGACGGTGATCCGCTGGGGGATCTTCGCCTGGAGCATCGCCCACAGGATCACCAGGAGCACGGCGGCGACACCGGTGACCAGCATCGCCCAGAACGACTTCTGGGTGATCGACAGGGTGGCGCCCACGCAGAGCGCCATCAGGGACACGACGAGGCTCATCCGGAGGAACCAGCGGCCCGCGTCGGGTGCCACGAAGACGTAGTTCTTCGCTGGCGACTTGAGGTCCTTCTTGGCGGCCATCGGGCACCTCCTTCGAGGCAGTCGTACAGATCGGGGGGGAACACCACGAGGGTGCCATGGCGGGCAGCTCGTTGACTCGTGAATGCCGAGATTCTGCCCGAACCCAGCGTACCCGAAGATTCCGGCAAATCGGTCACATTGCCGACTCGATCCTCCTACCGTGGTCCGCGTGCCCCTGCCTCGGTTCTTCCGTCCCCTCGTCGTCGCGGCCGGCGTGCTGTCCCTGGCCGGAGCGGTCGCCGCCCAGCCGGGCGCCCCGACGGTCGCGTCCCTACCCGCCACTTCGCTCGCGAAGGACGTGCGGCTGACGGCCACGGCGTACCCGACGAACGCCGGCAAGATCTTCAAGTGGGGCAACGCCCAGTGGAACGACGAGTTCGTCGGTCCGCTGAAGCCGATGTGGTCGGTCAGCCGCCAGAGCCAGGTGCGCGACCAGCACGGGATGCTCACCCTGGATGCCACACCCACCACCGGCACGGTCGTGGCCGCGCTGACCGGTCACTCCCGGCAGTACGGGCGCTGGGAGGCGCGGGTCCGCTCCCGGCAGTACGCCGGCACCGGCACGCCGTACCGCGTGGCCTGGGAGCTGGTCCCGAACACGGGTGACCACTGCGGCGCCCGCAGCATCGTGCTCAGCGACTACGCGATCGGGAGCAGGGTTGCCACGGCCCACCTGCGGAACACCCCGGACGACTACAGCTTCGGCAAGAGCCTGGACCTCGGCAACCAGTTCCACACCTTCGCCGTCGAGGTCACGCCGGACCACGTCTCGTGGTTCGTCGACACGCGCGTGGTGATGACCGAGCGTCGCGCCTCGGCCCGCACCGGGGCGTCGTACGACGTGCGCTTCCGGCTGGTCGGCACCCCCGGCACGAAGATGAGGAAGGGCCGCTTGCAGATGGACTGGGTGCGCTACTACACGCTGGCGCGCACGAACGCGCTGCCGATCACCGCACCCCAGGCCACGCTCGGGACGTACGCCGACGCCTGCTGACCGGGACCCAGGTCAGGGAGTGAGGTTCTGCAACCGGACCTGGCCGCGCGAGGCGAGCTTGCCGGTGTCGTCGATGATCGTCTCCACCACCCAGACCTGCTGCGACCGGCCCTGGTGCAGCGGGGTGGCGGTGGAGGTGAACCCGCCCTCGCTGATCGCCCGGTAGAAGTCGGTGTTGTTGTTGACACCGACGACGCGACCCGAGTCGCCGAGCCAGACCGTCGCACCCATGCTCGCCAGGGTCTCCACGACGCTGCAGTGCGCCCCGCCGTGGACGATGCCGTGCGGCTGGTGGAGGTGTGGCCCGGCCTGCCAGGTCGCGACGACCTTCTCACCGGTGAGCTCGACGAACTCGAGGCCGATGTAGTTCACGAACTCGCCGCCGATCTCGGCGGCCGATCCCGGGATCAGGACCCGGGGCTCCACTGCGTCGTGCTCGCCCACTACGCGGGGCCGGTCCCGGAGTCGATCTGCTGGGCGAGGTACTGCGGCGTGCCGACCCGCTCGAGGGCGTCGATCTGACTCTCGAACCAGTCCGCGTGACGCTCCTCGTCGAGGACCATCTGCTCGAAGACGGCACCGGTGCCGTGGTCGCCGAGCGCGTGCAGCTCGTGCGCGGCGGCGTTGAACTGGGCGACCGCGGCGCGCTCGCTCTCCAGGGCCAGGCGCAGCATCTCCTCGGGGGTCTCCCCCACCTGGATGTTGTTGAGCCGCTGCACGTTGGGGTGGCCGTCGAAGAGCAGGATGCGGTTGATGATCGCGTCCGCGTCCTTCATCTCGTCGATCGACAGGTCGTAGTAGACCTTGCCGAGACGGGAGAGGCCCCAGTTGTCGAGCATGCGCGCGTGCAGGAAGTAGGTGTTGGTGACGGTGAGCTCGAACGTGAGCGCGTCATTGAGCAGTTCAACGACTCGTGGGCTAACCGGCTGCAACGTCGACCTCCATGGCGGGTGCGGATGTGTCCCCATGCTGGCACACGACCCGACGCACGGAGAAAATGCAGTTGCCACACTGTTGACCGGCCCCGGTTGCCTTGCACACCTGGGCCACGGTGCGGGCCCCGGCCTCGATGGCCCGGGTGACGTCCCGGTCACCGACCACGGCGCAGTGGCAGAAGATCACGGTGCCGCCTCCAGTGCTGAGTGGGTTCGGTAAGGCTTGCCTTAGTGTGCCACGCCGTTCCAGGACTGGCCAGATGACCTGGCTCACTCGGGCAAACAGGCGGTGGGCCCTCAGTCGATGCGGACCTGGCCCGGTCGCAGCAGATCCCAGGCCTGGTTGGCGATGTTCCAGGCCGACGTGGAGGTGACGCAGTCCCACTGCTGCAGGACGGCCTGCGCTCCCGGTCGTCCTCCGCTGGCGGAGTCGAGGCAGCGGTTGGTGGCGCGGTTGACCAGGACGGTCTGGTCGACGCCCGTCGTGCAGACGTTGCCGGAGCAGCGGGTCCCCGACAGGGTGCGCACCCGCCACTCGGCCGGTGCGTAGCCGGCGCCGCAGTAGGGGTACTGCAGGATGCGGGTCCCGTTGGCGTAGGAGCCGCCGCGCCAGTCGAGCATCAGGCACTGCCCGGAGTGGCGGGCGCGGATGCGGAACCAGCCGTTGCCACTGTCGAGCAGGTCGAACTCCTGGGAGCTGCTGGTGTTGTCGGGCCAGAGGAAGACGCCGATGAAGGCCGCGGTCGAGGCCCACATGACGTCGGCCCGCAGGCCGGTGTAGGAGTTCACGACCTCGTAGTCGATGCGGTCGGCTGCGGACGCGGGAGCGACCTGCACGACGCCGGCGAGCAAGGCGATGATCCCGACGGCGAGCAGCCGCCACCAGGTACGACGGATCCGGAGGCTGACGACGGGTCGGGACATGGGAACCACTCCTCGGCTGGCCCGTGTTCTCGGGCCGACACAGGAAGGAGCGGGCCGCAGGCGACGAGATACACAGCGGTCGTAACTTTACCGACCGTAAGGTAAAGTTACACTCATGCGTCCCAGCAACCGCCACGCCATCGTGGAAGCCGCCCACCGGGTGGCGGCCCGGCAGGGTGGCGCCGACTTCTCCTTCGAGAACACCGCCACCGAGGCCGGGCTGACCAAGGCCGGGGTGCTCTACCACTTCCCGTCGCGGGAGGACCTCGTGCTGGCGGTCGTGGAGTACGTCGCGCAGAGCTGGGAGCAGGCGATGCTCGAGGCCCTCGGCATCCCGCTCGAGGAGTCGACGCCGGCGCAGCGGATCCGCGCGTACGTCGAGGTGGCCGCCGGCGACGAGGTCTCCCGCGGCGACTTCGCGATCTACGCCGACGCCCTCTGCCGGCCCGCCCACGTGGGCCCCTGGAACGAGGTCTTCGAGCGCTGGTTCGACCTCGAGGGCTGCACCTCCGCGCAGCGGACCCGCCTGGCGTGCGCCCGGTTCGCGGCCGACGGGCTCTGGGTGGCCAAGGCCACCGGGACGATGCCGCCGTCGGCGGCGGAGCACGACGCGTTCGTGGCCCACCTGCTCTCGCTGACCGCCACCGAGGCCGCGTCGTGAACCGGTGGGCCCTGCTCGCGGTCGCGATCGTCTCCGAGGTGGTCGGCACCCTCTCCCTGCGGGCGGCACTCGAGCACCCGGCGTTCTTCGCGCTCGTCGCGCTGGGCTACGTCGTCGCCTTCTGGCTGCTCAGCGCGGTGCTCGCGGCCGGCATGCCCGTCGGCGTCGCCTACGGCATCTGGGCGGCGACCGGCGTGGCGCTGACGGCCGTGCTGGCGACGCTGGTCTTCCACGACCCGTTCACCGTGCAGATCGGGTGCGGCATCGTCCTGGTGGTGCTCGGCGTCCTCCTGGTCGAGACGGGCTCGCGCGTCAGGGCCTCGTCGTGAGCTGGCTGATCCTGGGCACGGCCATCCTGCTCGAGGTCGGCGGGACGCTCTCGCTGCGCCAGTCCGACGGGATGCAGAAGCGCGCGTGGACCTCCGCGACCATCGCGACGTACGTCGTCTCGACGTACCTCCTCTGGCTGACGCTCGACCGCGGCATGGCCGTCGGCGTCGCCTACGGCATCTGGGCCGCCACCGGCGTCGCCCTCACCGCCCTCGCCGGCCGGGTCCTCTTCAAGGACCCGCTCACCCCGGTGATGCTCCTCGGCATCGTCGCCATCGCCGGCGGCGTCCTCCTGATCGAGCTCGGCGCCCACTGACCCGCTGGTTGAGAGCGAGCGCAGCGAGCGTCTCGAAATCCGGTGCCACGACAGCCGATCCGCGCCTCCGACGAGCTCCCGTGAGAAAATCCGAGAAAGTTCGGAATCCCTTGTGCAGAAGGGCTTCTGAGCCCGATTCCTTGTCGGTGGTCGGTGCTTGAATTACCTCATGACGACGACCAGCCACACCCAGCTCGAGGAGCTCGACAGGCCCTCGCAGGTGCTGGTCTTCGCTCGGCGACGCAGGGCCGAGGCCGATCGCGCCGAGGCCGACGTCCTGGTCGCCGGCGTCACCTGGGCCGAGCAGCACCCGCCCGAGTCGATCCACGTGGCGGCGTTCTGGATCGGCGGCGGCGAGGGGGTCTCCCGCTCGCCGGGCGGGGTGCCCCGCTGGTGGCGGAGTTCTGTATCGCGGAGCTTCGCGGCCGCGCTGGGACGTCCGACAACCCCCGGGAAGCTGCTCATCGCCCACGGACTCGAGCTGAAGTACCGGCTGCCCAGGACCTGGGGCCGAGTGATGTCAGGTGACCTGCAGGCCTGGCGGGCCCGGCGCATCGCGGAGGCCACGTTGCTGCTCTCACCCGAAGCCGCGGCCTACGTGGACGCCCAGGTCGCGCCGTTCGCGCACAAGATCGGGATCGCGCAGCTCGACCGCCTCGTGCAGGAGGCCATGGACCGGTTCATGCCCGAGGTGGCGAAGGAGAAGGCCGAGCAAGCAGCCGACGGGCGCCACGTGAAGTTCCACCACGACCAGGTCTCCTTCAACGGCACCACCCGGATCGAAGGCGAGCTCGACCTGGCCGACGCCCTGGACCTCGACGCCGCGCTGTCGGCCGAGGCCGAGCAGCTCGCGCTGGCTGGTTCCAACGAGTCGCTCGACGTCCGTCGCGCCATGGCGGTCGGTGAGATCGCCCGGCAGCAGCTCGCTCTGGACCTTCTGGCCGCTGCCGGTCGAGAGGTTTCGACAGCCTCAACCAACGGGAGGGTCGTGAAGCCGCGGCGGGTGGTGCTCTACGTGCACCTGTCCGAGGCCGCCCTGCGGGGAGCCCGGGCACCACTTGGCGCAGGTCGAGAACACTCGCACCGGTGTCACGGCCAACCAGGTCAGGACCTGGTGCGGCAACCGGGACACCGAGGTGGTGGTGAAGCCCGTGATCGACCTGAACGAGCACATCCACGTCAACGGCTACCAGGTGCCGAAGCGGCTCGAGGAGCAGACCAACCTCAGGGACGACACGTGCGTGTTCCCCTGGTGCAACCGACCAGCGAAGAGGTGCGACTCCGAGCACTGCGTCCCCCCGACGACGACGGGCCGACCTGTGGGTGCAACATCGGTCCGATGTGTCGGCGACATCACCGGGTCAAGACCCATTCGACGTGGAGCTACACCACCGTCGACGTGACAGCGAACCGGCCGCCGCCAAAACCCGAAGCCGCCCAACACTTCTACTGATCAATTTGCCCCGGACCCTGCCGTACCAGCACCTCGGCGGGGATACCGGCGTGCCCGGTCGCCCTGCACTGTGGCCGACGACCCGATGAGTTTCGTGGCGGCCTGGAGTCGGTCTCGGCATGGTCATCGTCAGTGGACACCTCCGGGTGGATCCCCAGCGGCGGGCGGCCTACCTGGCCACCTGCGCACCCGTCGTCGAGCTGGCGCGGGGGACCTCGGGCTGCCTCGACTTCGCGCTGTCGGCCGACCTCGTCGACGAGGGGCGGATCAACATCCTCGAGCGCTGGGAGTCCCAGGGGGCGGTGGACGCGTTCCGCGGCGAGGGCGTCGGTGACGACCAGTCGTCGATGATCCTCGGTGCCAAGGTGAGCGAGTACGACACCGCCGCCGAGCGGAAGTTGAGCTGACTCAGTCCTCGACCACGATCACGTGCAGGTTGCGGGGTCCGTGGACGCCCTCGACCCTGCTGAGCTCGATGTCGCTGGTGGCCGAGGGGCCGCTGATCCAGGTCAGGGGCCGGTGAGGGTCGAGCAGGGCCACGGCGTCGGGGACGTCGGCCACCACCTGGTCGGCGCGGACGATGCACACGTGCCGGTCGGGGACCAGGGTGATCGCGCGGCGGCCCTGACCGGGACCGTGGTCGAGGACGATCGTGCCGGTCTCGGCGATGCCCACGGTCGCCTCGGTGACGACCGCGTCGACCTGGTCGAGCTCCAGCGCGCTGAGGCCCGCGTCGACGACGGCGTCCGGGACCTCCACCCCCAGTCCAGGAGGTACGACGACCGAGCAGCCCTCGACCGCGGCCTGGACCCGGTCCGACAGGGACGCGGCGGAGCAGCGCTCCACGACAGCCTGGTAGTCCTCGACGCGCTCGACGAACAGGTCGACGGAGCCGGGGGTGCGGACGTGCGCCGGGCGGTCGTAGGCGCCCGAGGCAGCAGCGGTGGTGGCTTCGCGGACCCTCGCGAGGATCTCGTCCCGGGCGGTCATCGACGCCCTCCGTCGGTGCGCTTCCACCACGCGCGGAAGGACTCCGGTGGCCCCTTCGGTACGTCGCGCGCGTTGGTCCACGGGGTGGCGACCGGGAGGCGTTGGGCCACGCCCGTGCCGAGACGGACGAGGCGCTCGGCGAAGCCGAGACGGCGGGACGAGCCGAAGGTGGCCGCCACGCCCTTCATCGCCACAGCCTCAGCCAGATGCGTAACCGGTGGCACGCCGCCGCGGTGGGCGTCGACGACCTGGGCGCGCAGGTCGACCAGCACCGAGGGGATGTCGATCTTGACCGGGCAGACCTCGTAGCAGGCGCCGCACAGCGACGAGGCGTAGGGCAGCGAGTCGGTCTGGGCGTCCTCGCCGACACCGTGCATCAGCGGGTTCAGGATCGCGCCGATCGGGCCCGGGTAGACCGAGCCGTAGGCGTGCCCACCGACCCGCTCGTAGACCGGGCACACGTTGAGGCAGGCCGAGCACCGGATGCACCGCAGCGCCTGGCGGCCGACCTCGTCGGCCAGGGCGCGGGTGCGCCCGTTGTCGAGGAGCACGACGTGCACCTCCTGCGGCCCGTCGCCGGGGGTCACCCCGGTCCACGTCGAGGTGTAGGGGTTCATCCGCTCCCCCGTCGAGGAGCGCGGCAGCAGCCGCAGGAACACGTCGAGGTCCGCGAACGTGGGCACGACCTTCTCGATCCCGACCACGGACACCAGGACCTCCGGCAGGGTCAGGCACATCCGCCCGTTGCCTTCCGACTCGACGACCACGAGCGTGCCGGTCTCGGCCACCGCGAAGTTGGCACCGGAGACGGCCATCCTGGCGCGCAGGAACTTCTCCCGCAGGTGCAGCCGCGCGGTGGACGCGAGCTCGGCGGGATCGTCGGTGAGGTCCGTCGGGGCCGGCCGTCCGGCCGCCGCCATCCGCTCGAGGAAGATCTGCCGGATCTCCGCGCGGTTGCGGTGGATGGCGGGCACCAGGATGTGCGAGGGCAGGTCGTCGCCCAGCTGCACGATCAGCTCGGCCAGGTCGGTCTCCCAGGCCGCGATGCCCTCGAGGGCCAAAGCCTCGTTCAGCCCGATCTCCTGGGTGACCATCGACTTGACCTTGACCACCTCGTCGACGGCGTGCGACTTGGCGATGCCGGCGACGATCCGGTTGGCCTCGGCGGCGTCCCGGGCCCAGTGGACGACTGCCCCCTGCTCGAGGAGCCGGGCCTCGAGCTGGACCAGGTGCTGCTCGAGGTTGGCCAGCGTCGCGTCCTTGATCGCGGCCCCGGCGGTGCGCAGGTCCTCCCAGTCCTCGACCTCCGCGACCACCCGGGCGCGCTTGTCGCGGATGGTGCCGGTCGCGTGCGCCAGGTTGTGCCGCAGCTGGGTGTCCTCGAGGGCGGCGCGGGCCGCGGTGGGGAACGGCGGCATCCCGACGAAGGTGGCCGTCACAGCGCCAGTCCCCTGGTCTCGACAGGCTCGACCGACAGAGGGGCAACCGTCGGAGGAGCGGCCTCGGTCGAGGCCAGGATCTCCGCCAGGTGCATCGTCCGCACCCCCGAGCGCTGTCGGGACAGCAGCCCGCCGATGTGCATCAGGCACGAGTTGTCCCCGGCGACCAGGATCTCGGCGCCGGTCTCGCGGACGTGGCGGGCCTTGTCCGACCCCATCGCGATCGAGGTGTCGGCGTTCTTCATCGCGAAGGTGCCGCCGAACCCGCAGCACTCCTCGGCGGCGGGCAGGTCCACGAGCCGCAGGCCGCGCACCTGCTCCAGCAGCATCCGGGGCCGGTCGCCGACCCCGAGCATCCGTAGGGAGTGACAGGTCGGGTGGTAGGTCACCGCGTGCGGGAACGACGCCCCGACGTCGGTCACGCCGAGCTGGTCGACGAGAAACTCGGTGAGCTCGAAGACGCGGGGCGCGGTCTTCTCGACGGCCGCGACCAGACCCGCGTCGCCGGAGCGACGTGCCACGATCTGGTGCTGGTGGCGGGCCGAGCCGGCGCACGAGCCGGAGGGGGTGACGATCGCGTCGTACCCGCCGAACGCGTCCACGAAGGACCGCAGCGCCGGCACCGCCTCGTCGAGGTAGCCGGTGTTGACCATCGGCTGCCCGCAGCACGTCTGCCCCGCCGGGAACTCGACGTCCACGCCGAGCCGCCGCAGCAGCGTCACCATCGCCTTGCCGGTGTCGGGGAAGAGCGCGTCGTTGATGCAGGTGACCTGCAGCGCTACTCGCATCGACCCAACTCCCCAAGACCGGGATCCCCGGAACCAGGATCCGAGTCCGACTGTACGTCGCGACGCCCGCCCAGCGATGCCTCCACGCGGTCCCAGTCGGCGTCGACATCCGGCTCGAACCGCGTCAACGACTGCGTACGCCGCAGCAGCGCGCGCATGTCGGCCACCGCGGGCAGGTCGATCCCCAGCGCGCGCGCCTGCACCAGCACGTTGCCGAGCGCCGCCGCCTCCTTGGGACCGGCCACCACCGGCAGCCCGCACGCGTCGGCCGTGAGCTGGCAGAGCAGCGCGTTCTCCGACCCGCCGCCGACCACGTGCACCACGGTCGGGTCGATCCCGGCCAGGGCGGACGCCGTACGGACACAGCGGCGGTAGGCCAGCGCGAGGCTGTCGAGGACCAGGCGCGCCACCGACGCCGGAGAGTCGGGGACGGGCAGCCCGGCCTCGGCGACCAGGGAGAGCACCCGCGCCGGCATCCCGTCCGGCGCCAGCAGCCGACGGTCGTTGATGTCGATCACCGCACGACCGGCCGGCAGCGCCGCCGCCCCGCGCAGGACGGAGGTCAGGTCGGTGTCCGGGACGCCGTCGTCGGCCCACTGGCGCAGGCACTCCGAGAGCACCCAGAGGCCGGTCACGTTCTTCAGCAGCCGGACGGTGCCGTCGACACCGGCCTCGTTGGTGAAGTCGGCCTCGCGCGCGGCGTCGGTGAGCACCGGCGCTGGGAGCTCCAGCCCCACGAGCGACCAGGTGCCCGACGAGACGTAGGCGAAGCGGTCGTCGGCCGCCGGCACCCCGACCACGGCCGAAGCGGTGTCGTGGGAGCCGACCGCGATCACTGGCACGACCGTGTCGAGACCGGTCGCCGCGGCCACCTCCGGGAGCAGGGTGCCGACGACGTCACCCGGGTCACGGAGGGGCGGCAGCAGCGCGGTCGGCAGGTCGAGCTGCTCGAGCAGGCCGGTCGACCAGGCGTGCGAGCAGGCTCCGTAGAGCTGGGTGGTCGAGGCGTTCGTGCGTTCCGCGCCGACCTCACCGGTGAGCCAGAACCCGAGCAGGTCAGGAATCAGCAGAAGAGTCGAGGCGGAGTCCAACGAGTCGTCCGCGACGAGCTGGTAGAGCGTGTTGAACGGCAGCTGCTGGAGTCCTGTCTCGGCGTACAGCACCCGCTCACCGATCTCGGCGGTCACGCGTTCCAGGACGCCGTCGGTGCGCGCGTCCCGGTGCGAGAACGGGTCACCGAGCAGCTCCCCGGAGGCGTCGAGGAGGCCGTAGTCGATCGCCCACGAGTCGATGCCGATCCCGTCGACCGGCCCGGAGGCCGCGGCCAGGCCGAGCCCGACCAGCACCTCGCGGCGGATGCGGGCGATGTCCCAGCGCAGGGCGCCGTCCTGGTGGCGCACCGCCCCGTTGGGGAAGCGGTGCACCTCGTCGAGCTCGAGCAGGTCGGGGTCGACCGAGACCCGGGCGACCATCACCCGGCCCGAGGTCGCGCCCAGGTCGACCGCGACCACCCGCACCACCCGGCCCGCGGCCGGACCGCCCCCCGAGGTCATCGCAGGAACGCGGCGGCGACCCCGGCGTCGACCGGGATGTGCAGCCCGGTGGTGTGCGACAGGTCGGCGCTGCACAGCACGAAGACGGCGTTGGCGATGTTCTCCGGCAGCACCTCGCGCTTGAGGATCGTCCGCTGCGCGTAGAACTTGCCCAGGTCCCTCTCCTCGACCCCGTAGACCGCGGCCCGGTTGGCACCCCAGCCCGAGGCGAAGATCCCGGACCCCTGCACGACGCCGTCCGGGTTGACCCCGTTGACCTTGACGCCGTGCTCGCCGAGCTCGGCGGCGAGCAGCCGCACCTGGTGGGCCTGGTCGGCCTTGGTCGCGGAGTAGGCGATGTTGTTGGGGCCGGCGAAGATCGAGTTCTTCGAGGAGATGTAGACGATGTCGCCGCCCATCCCCTGGTCGATCAGCACCCGCGCGGCGGCCTTGGAGACGAGGAAGGAGCCCTTGGCCATCACGTTGTGCTGCAGGTCCCAGTCGGCCGCGGTCGTGTCGAGCAGGCTCTTGGACAGCGAGAGACCGGCGTTGTTCACGACCAGGTCCACGCCACCGAAGGCCAGGACACAGGCATCGAGCATTGCCTGTACGGCGGCCTCGTCGCTGACGTCGGCGGCCACGCCGACGGCCACGTCCGGACCGCCCACCTCTGCCGCGGCGGCCTGCGCCCTGGCCAGGTCGAGGTCCGCGATCACGACGCAGGCACCCTCGGCGGCCAGCTTCTTCGCGGTCGCCTTGCCGATCCCGCCGGCGGCACCGGTCACCAGGGCGATCCGGGTGGCCAGCGGCTTGGGCGCGGGCATCCGCTGCAGCTTGGCCTCCTCGAGCGCCCAGTACTCGATGCGGAACTTCTCCGCCTCGTCGATCGGGGCGTACGTCGAGAGGCCCTCGGCGCCGCGCATCACGTTGATGGCGTTGACGTAGAACTCACCGGCCACGCGGGCGGTCTGCTTGTCCTTGCCGAAGCTGAACATCCCGACGCCGGGCACGAGCACGATCAGCGGGTCGGCCCCGCGGATGGCGGGCGACCCCTCGACCGCGTTGCGGTCGTAGTAGGCCTGGTAGTCCTCGCGGTAGGGCTGGTGCAGCTCCTTCAGCCGCGCGACCGTCTCCTCCACCGTCGCCGACGACGGCAGGTCCAGCCGCATCGGCTTGACCTTCGTGCGCAGGAAGTGGTCGGGGCAGGAGGTGCCCAGCGCCGCCAGGCGCGGGTGCTCGCTCGAGGCCAGGAAGTCCAGGACGACGTCGGTGTCGGTGAAGTGGCCGACCATCGGCCGGTCGGTCGAGGCCAGGCCGCGGACGGTGGCCCCGATCGCGGCGGCCTTGGCGCGACGCTCGGCCTCGGGCAGCGGCTCGTGGCCGGGCAGGGGCGGCCCGAACGGCTCGGGCCGCGAGTGCGCGGCGATGTGGTCCGCGGCCCTGGCGATGATCTCCAGGGAGTTGGCCTCGCACTCGGCGCTGGTGTCGCCCCACGCGGTGATGCCGTGCCCGCCGAGGATGCAGCCGATGGCCTGCGGGTTCGCGTCCTTGACGGCGGCGATGTCCAGGCCGAGCTGGAAGCCGGGGCGACGCCAGGGCACCCACACGACGGTGTCGCCGAAGATCGTCCGGGTCAGCTCCTCGCCGTCGGCCGCGGTGGCGATCGCGATGCCGGAGTCGGGGTGCAGGTGGTCCACGTGGGCCGAGTCGACCAGCCCGTGCATGGCGGTGTCGATGGACGGCGCCGCACCGCCCTTGCCGTGCAGGCAG
>JAOPYC010000039.1 GCA_025964795.1 Marmoricola sp. | reverse complement strand
GTCGGCGAATGGGTCCCTGCGCCGCTCTACGCCCTGATCTGGAAGCACTGGCCCCGTCGCTACTTCCCGTTCAACTTCGTCTCGAGCAACGTCCGCGGGCCAGCCGAGCCGTTGTTCCTCGACGAGCACGAGCTGCTTGCGTGGTACCCGGTGGGCGTCAACTGGACGACCAACGGCCTCTTCCTGGTGACGATCAGCTATCGCGAGCACCTCAGCCTGGGATTGTCCGCCGATCCCACCATCGTTCCAGATCTCGCCGCGGTCGTCGCCGATCTGCGCCTGTCCTACGAGGCGCTCAAGGACTCCGCGAAGCTGACCAGCGCGAGGACGAAGTCCGCGCGCCGATGACGCCCTATGGGCTAGGCTCACTTAGCGATCGTTAAGTAAATTCTCTGAGAGGTGCCTGATGCAAGAAGCAGTGATCGTCGACGTGGTGCGAACCGCGTCGGGGAAGGGCAAGCCGAGCGGCGCCCTGGCCGGCGTACACCCGGGAGACCTCCTGGCCACCGTGCTGAGGTCGCTGCTGGACCGCAACGGGCTGGACGGCTCGGAGGTCGACGACGTCATCGCCGGGTGCGTGAGCCAGGTCGGCGACCAGGCGCTCAACATCGGCCGCACGGCCGCGCTCGCGGCGGGATTCCCGGAGTCCGTACCGGCCACGACCGTGGACCGTCAGTGCGGCTCAAGCCAGCAGGCGGTGCACTTCGCGGCGCAGGGCGTCATGGCGGGCGCCTACGACGTCGCCATCGCGTGCGGCGTCGAGAGCATGAGCCGCGTCGTCATGGGTGCCGCGAACGCGGGAGGTACGCCGCTTGCACCACTCGACTCCCGCTACCCCGAGGGACTCATCAGCCAGGGCGTGTCCGCCGAGCTCATCGCAGCCCGGTGGAAGCTGAACCGGGAGGACCTCGACTCCTACTCGGCGCGCTCCCACCAGCGTGCCGCGGCGGCGGCCGCGAGCGGGGCGTTCGATCGCGAGATCGTGCCGGTGGGAACACACCACGTCGACGAGACCGTCCGTGCCGGCACCACGCAGGAGGGGCTCGCCGGGCTACGGCCAGCCTTCTACTCAGAAGACATGGCCGCACGCTTCCCGGAGATCGACTGGATGGTCTCTCCGGGGAACTCCTCGCCCCTGACCGACGGCGCGTCGGCGGCCCTAATCATGAGCGCGGAGCGGGCGGCGGCACTGGGCCTGACCCCTCGCGCCCGGTTCCGGTCGTTCGCCGTGACGGGAAGCGACCCCTTCCTGATGCTGACCGGGGTCATCCCCGCCACCCAGTCCGCTCTGGCTCGAGCAGGGCTGTCGGAGGACGACATCGACGCCTTCGAGGTCAACGAGGCCTTCGCACCGGTGCCCCTGGTCTGGGCCCGCGAGCTGAACGTCGACGAGGCTCGCGTGAACGTCCGGGGCGGCGCCATCGCCCTGGGCCACCCCCTGGGCGGCTCGGGAACCAGGCTGCTCACGACGCTCGTCCACCACCTCGAGGACACCGGTGGCCGGCTCGGCCTGCAGACGATGTGCGAGGGCGGTGGCATGGCCAACGCCATGATCATCGAGCGGATCGCCTGATGGACGTCCTCTACGAGGTCCGCGAGCACATCGCCGTCATCACCCTGAACCGGCCGGAGGCCCTGAACACCTTCACCGACCAGATGGAGGCAGGGCTGATCCAGTGCTTCGACCGCTCCGACGCCGACGACGACGTCCACGTGGTCGTCATCACCGGCTCGGGACGAGCCTTCTGCGCCGGCATGGAGCTGGCGCCCACGGAGTCGGGCCGCGGGACCTTCGAGGCATGGCGCACCAGTCCGACGGCACCGCCTGGGACCAAGGACGACGTCCCCGGTGAAGCACTGCCCCTCCGACGCGACGGCGGTGGCCGGCTGGCACTACGCATCTTCGAGTCGACCAAGCCCGTGATCGCGGCCATCAACGGGGACGCCATCGGCGTCGGCATCACGATGACCCTGCCGTGCGACATCAGGGTGATGGCGGACTCCGCGCGGATCGCCTTCCCGTTCACGCGACGCGGCTTCGTGCCCGAGTCGTGCTCCACCTGGTTCCTGCCCCGCATCGTCCCCTTCCCCCGGGCCATGGAGTGGATGCTGACCAGCCGTCGCATCCAGGCCCTCGAGGCCCACGAGGCGGGTCTCGTGATGAGCCTCCACCCGGCCGACCAGGTCCTCACCCAGGCGATGTCGATCGCCCACGACATCGCGACCAGCGTTGCTCCGGTCTCGACGTCGCTGACAAGGCAGATGCTCTGGCGGATGCTCACGGCCGACCATCCGATGTCCGCCCACAGGATCGAGACCCGAGCCCTCAACGACCGGGGGATCAGCGCCGACGCGCTTGAGGGCGTGGAGGCGTTCCTGGGGAAGCGGGATCCGCTGTTCACCGACGCCACCTCCGGGAACCCCGACTACTTCGCTGATCTCCCCCGTCCGACGTACGCACCCCTCGAGGCCGGCCATGCCCCCGTCACACACCCCCGTTGACCTGAGGCCCTCCGCGCAGGGCCAGGCCCTGCGCGACACGATGGCCGAGTTCATGCGCGACCGGGTGATGCCCCAGGAAGCCGAGTACCACCGGCAGCGCCACGCGAACGGTCCCGCCGACCACTCCGTGCCCGCGGTGATCGAGACGCTCAAGGTCGAAGCACGCGAGCGCGGCCTGTGGAACCTCTTCCTCCCCGACGCCTCGGGGATCTCCCAGCTCGACTACGCCGGCATCGCCGAGCTGTCCGGCTGGTCGTTGGAGCTCGGCCCCGAGGCCATCAACGGCCAGGCTCCCGACACGGGAAACATGGAACTGCTGCACCTCTTCGGCTCCGCGGACCAGAAGGCCAGATGGCTGGCTCCCTTGCTGGACGCCACGATCCGCTCGGCCTTCGCGATGACCGAGCCCGACGTCGCCAGCAGTGACGCCACCAACATCACCACCTCCATCCGCCGCGACGGGGACGACTACGTGATCAACGGCAGGAAGTGGTGGACCAGCGGCGTGCTCGACCCGAGGTGTGCGGTGCTGGTCGTGATGGGCAAGACCGATCCTGAGGCGGCAACGCACCTCCAGCAGTCGATGGTCCTCGTCCCGATCGAGACACCGGGAGTGACCGTCGTGCGGGACGTGCCGGTGTTCGGGCACCACGACCAGCACGGTCACGGCGAGGTGCTGCTCGAGGACGTCCGCGTCCCGGTGACGAACCTTCTCGGTGAGGAGGGTGCCGGCTTCGCCATGGCGCAGGCCCGCCTCGGCCCGGGTCGCATCCACCACTGCATGCGGGCGCTGGGAGCGGCCGAGCGGGCGTTGGCCATGCTCGTGGAACGGGCCAGGCATCGGGTGGCATTCGGCAAGCCCCTCCTGGAGCGCGAGAGCGTCCAGACCGACATCGCCGAGTCGCGCATCGCGATCGACCAGGCCCGACTCCTCTGCCTCGCTGCCGCCAAGACGATCGACGACCACGGGAACAAGTCTGCCGCTCCCATGGTGGCCATGGTCAAGGTCGCGGTGCCGCGGGTGGCGCTCCAGGTGATCGACCGAGCGATCCAGGTCCACGGCGGCGCGGGCGTCAGCGACGACTTCCCCCTGGCCGCCATGTGGGGCTGGCACCGCGCCATGCGACTGTTCGACGGGCCGGACGAGGTACACCTCCGCTCCGTGGCGCGGCACGAGATCAGAGGGGTTCCGCTGTTCGACCTCACCGGTGGGGATCAGAGGTAGGGTCCGGGCCATGACCGGGCCCAGTGTCGAGGCAACTCCACAGGTTCGCGCGTCACAGTCGGCGGTGCTGACGCCCATCCTCGCCGCGGCCCTCGACGCCTTCGACGAGCACAGCTTCCACGGAGCCACGGTCCGCGACATCGCGCGGCGGGTCGGGATGACCGTGCCCGCGCTGTACTACCACCACGAGAACAAGGAGGCGATGCTCTACGCCCTCCTAGACGCCAGCATCACCCGCCTTGCCGAGCTGTGCGGGGAGGTCGACACACCCGGCGCCTCACCGCGCCACCGCTACACCGCACTCGTGGAGTGCCTCGTCCGCTACACGGCCGTGAGTCGCAAGCTCTCCCGGCTCGACGCGGAGATCCGGTCGCTCACCCCCGCCCACCGTGCCACCTACAGCGAGAAGCGAGCCTCGATCGAGCTCCGGCTGCTCAGCGCGTTGACCGACGGGGCTGCTGCCGACCAGTTCGACGTGACGTTCCCACGAGAGACGGTGAGAGCCCTGGTCGGCATGATCCAGGCGATCACGACGTGGTTCGACGTCGACGGCGAGCTGTCGCTCGACACGTTCGTCCACCGCTACCTCGACATCGCCGGCCGGATGGCCGGCGCGCGCTAGTCAGCGACGCTGATAGCGCGGCGGACGCTTCTCCAGGAACGCCGCGGTCGCCTCTGCACGGTCCTCGGACATCGCCGCCACCATCTGCTGCCGGTTCTCGAACTCGACGCCGGCACGGAACGAGGGCGTCTCCAGAGCGATCCACATCCCCACCTTGGTGAGCTCGACCGAGGCCGGGGCATTGGCCAGGATCAGCTCGGCCGTCTGCCTAGCCGAGGCCATCAGCTCGGCGGGCTCCACGACCCGCGCCAGCAGGCCGCCCTCGAGCGCCTCTGCGGAGTCGAACTTGCGTCCCGTCAGCATGAGCTCGTGCGCGCGGCCCGCACCCATGAGGCGCGGCAGCAGCCACGAGACACCGATGTCGCAGGCCGAGAAGCCGGCCCGGATGAACGCCACGGCGAACACCGACGTCGTCGTACCGATGCGGACGTCGCTCGCGCAGACCAGTCCCAGTCCACCGCCGGCGGCCGCGCCGTTGACGGCTGCGATGACCGGCTGGGGCAGCTCGTGCAGTCGATGGGCGAGGTCCGCAAGCTCCCGCTGCCGGTCGAACGTCCGCAGCATCAGGCCCTCGCTCTCCACGCGTTCGTCATCGCCGTACCCGCCGAGGTCGAGGCCGGCACAGAAGGCGCGTCCTGCGCCGGTCAGGATGACCACGCGACAGTCCCGGTCCTGGCGGATCGCCTCCAGGACCTCGGTCAGGCGACGCACCAGGCCGTCGTTCAGGGTGTTGAGCGCGTCCGGACGGTTGAGCGTCACGACGGTGACGCCGTCGGCCCCGCGATCGACCAGCACCGGATCCATCACGGCCTCCCCGTCAGCTCATGTCGTGGCACGGGCTGACTGAACACCTCGATCGCCAGGCACGTCAACCGCCCGGTGCCCCGTCCAGAGGGGCTTCTGGACGTCCCGACAAAGAGCGACTCACCGAGTCACCCTTGCTAGCCGGCGGTCAGAGGAATAGCGTCCGGAGCAGGACGTGGATCGCGATCCCGACCCCTACCCCGGACCCCGGCAGCCACGCAAGCCGATGCGGAGGTCCCATGCCCGTAGAACTCTCAGCTCATCCTTCCCTCGGACACTTCCTGCTGCCCGACTCAGCAGAGGTCCGGGCGCGACTAGCGGCCGGGGCGGCCCTGGCGCCCGTGTCCCTGCCACTCACCCCGTTCGACGCGACCGGCCAGGTCGACCTCGATGCGTTCCGGCTCCACCTGACCTCACAGTTGGCATCGAGACCCGGAGCACTCATCGTCTGTACCGGAGTGGGCGAGCTCGCGTCACTGTCGCTCGACGAGTACGAGACGCTGGTCGGCGTCGCTGTCGAGACGGCGGCAGGCCAGGTGCCGGTCCTGGCCGGGATCGGTCATCGAGGTGGCACGGAGGCGGAGTTCGCGCGGGCAGCACGTGAGGCCGGCGCGGACGCAGGGCTGCTCATGCTCGCCCCGAGCACCGTGCGCGCCCCGGCCGGAGCCACCTCGTACGCCGCCTCGCTCTCGGCTGAAAGCCGGCTCCCGCTGATGTTGGGCCTGGGAACCGGCGACCGGTGGTCGTCCCGGACGGTCGACGAGCTGAGCCGGCTTCCGAGTGTCATCGGTGTGCTGGACGGAGCCGGCGACCTGGTCCATATCCAGAGGCTCTGGCTGGCCGCACCCGCAGACTGGGTTTTCGTCAACGCGGCCCCGCCGGCGGAGATCCACGCCCGCCCCTACGCCAGCGTCGGGATCACGTCCTCGGTCTCGGCCGTCCACGCGTTCGCCCCCGAGATCGCCTATTCCTTCTTCAAGGGGATGCAGGAGGGGGACGGCGCGTGGGTCGAGGAGCTTCTCCGGGAGTTCTACCTTCCCCTGAACGACCTCACCGATGCCGAGCCTGGTTATCGGGTGTCCGTGCCCAAGGCGGCCGCGCGCCTTCGGGGGGCCGCCGTGGGCGGGGTCCGTCCACCGCTGGTGGACCCCGCCCCCGCGCACCTGGAGTCGCTGGCTGAACTGCTGGAGCACGGACTCCGCCTGGTGGCACCGGGCTGGTGAACCAGGGTGGTGACCCAGGAGAGGCGAACTAGGGCTGGATGAGCACCTTGATCGCCCGGTCGTCGCCACGAGCACCGGCGACCTCCACGGCCCGTGCGGCCTCGGCCAGGGGGAAGCGGTGGGTGATGACGGTGTCCACGATCTGCGGGTGTCGGGCCAACAGCTCGAGAGCCTGCACGAACTCCTGCTGGGTGTAGAAGATCGAGGCCACGAACGAGAGCTCCTTGAAGAGCGCGCGCTCGTCCAGCGCCGGGGACCACCCGGAGCTGCCGATCGACGCGATCGTCGCTCCGCCCCCTGATGCGCCGATCGCAGTCTGCATCGCCGTCGCCGATCCGGCGGCGTCGACGACACGATCGAAGGCATCGCCGTCGGCGGTCTCGACGGGCTGCAGCCCCAGCGCCTGCGCCGCCTCCGCCTGATGGGGGTGGCGAGCCAAGACCTGCACGTCGACACCTCGATCGGCGGCTGCTGCTGCCGCCATCAGGCCGATCGAGCCAGCGCCGACGACCAGGACCCGGTCACCCGCGGAGACACCGGCACGGGCCAGGACGTGGAGCGCGACGGCGGCGGGCTCCGCCAGGGCGGCGTTCTCGGGGATGAGTCCCGACGGCAGGTGTCTCAGGAGGCTCGCGTCGACGAGCACCTCGTCCGCGAACCCTCCGTCGAGCCCGACCAAACCGTGGAGTCGTTTCATCGACAGCTCACAGCGCTGCGAGCTACCGGACGCACACGCGGAGCAGGTTCCGCACGGCCAGTTCGGCTGGACCGCCACGGCGATGCCGTCCTCGGTGACGCCGGCGAACTCGTGGCCCAGGATCACCGGAATCGCGCCCGCGCGGATGTAGCTGAGGTCGCTCCCGCAGATGCCCGCGGAACGGACCTGGACACGCACACCGGGCCCCTCGGGCGCGCTCTCGGTCGAGATCGAGATCTCGCCCGTGGGACTGCAGCGGACCCCCCTCATGGCCGGGCTCCGGCCGCGGCACCGCCGGCCGAGTTGCCCATGTACGCCTCCTGCAGCGCCGGGCTCGTACGGAGCTCGGCCGGCTCCCCCATGGCGGCGACCCTGCCACCACGGAGCACGTAGCCGTAGTCGGCGATCTGCAGGGTACGTTCCACGATCTGCTCGACGAGCAGGATGGTCACCCCCAGATCGCGCAGAGCCACCAGGGCCGAGAAAACACGTTCGATGACGACTGGAGCAAGCCCCAGGGAAGGCTCGTCAACGAGGATCATCCGCGGTTCGCGGACCAGCGCCTGAGCGATGGCGAGCATCTGCTGCTGCCCGCCGCTGAGCGAACCGGCGACGTCGTTGAGGCGTGTGCTGAGCTCGGGGAAGAGCTCGAGCGCATGGTCTCGACGGGCGGATCGCGCCTCCTTGTCGAGCGGCTGCTTGTAGAGCCCGATGTCGAGGTTCGCGCGGACGGTCTGGGCCCGGAACACCCGGTGGCCCTCGACGACGTACTGCAGGCCCGCCCCGGCGATGCTGACGGGCGAGCGACCGTCGAGCCTCTCACCGGCCAGCGTGATCTCGCCGGCGGACAGTGGGATCAGTCCCGAGATCGCCTTGGTCAGCGTGCTCTTGCCGGCCCCGTTCCGGCCGAGCACGGCCACGATCTTCCCCTCGGCCACGCTCATCGTGACGTCGTGCAGCACCGCGACGTGACCGTAGCCGGCATCGATGTTCTGGAGGTGGAGCAGTGGTTCGGGCATCTCAGACTCCCATGTATGCGGACATGACCTCAGGCTGCGAGAAGACCACCGCCGGGGTATCCTCCGCGATCACCCGGCCGCGGTCGATCACCGCGACACAGTCGGCTATCTCGATGACCATGTCGACGTGGTGCTCGATGAGCACGACGGTCATCCCGAGCTTGCTCACCGTGCGCAGCGCGGCCGTGAGCTGGCTGATCTCGTTGGGGCTGAGGCCGGCTGCCGGCTCGTCGAGCAGCAGGATCCGGGACTCGCTCATGATCGCCCTGGCCACCTCGACCAGGCGTCGCTGCCCGTGAGGAATCTCGCTGCCCAGGGTGGCCGCGACCTCGTCCGCACCCAGGAGCCGCAGCACACTGTGCGCTCGGGCACGCAGCGCCTTGCGCTCGCGGCGGGCGCGCCCGGTGTTCAGGAGGACCTCCACCATGCTGGCCTTCTCGTCGCGGTAGGCGCCGATGAGGACGTTGTCCAGGCCGTCCAGCTGCTCGAGGATGCGCGGGGTCTGGAAGGTCCGTGCGACCCCCATGCGGGCGACCGCGTAGCCGGGACGACCAGTGATGCCCTCTCCGCCGAGGGTGACCGTGCCGGAGTCGGGTTGGTAGAACCCCGAGATCACGTTGAGCGTGGTCGTTTTGCCGGAGCCGTTGGGGCCCACGATCGCGTAGATGCTTTTGTCGGGAACCGTGAGGCTCAGCTCGTCGAGAACCCGGACGCCGCCGAAGGACTTGCAGATGCCGTCCAGCACCAGCCCACCGTCACGCGACTCCAGCTCGGACTCGACCAGCACCGGCTTCCCGGACCCTTCCTTCTCATCGTGCGTCTCGGCGGGAGAGCCGACCTCGACCGGCTCGACGGACCTGGGACGAGTGAGCCCTGTCCGGCTCGCCAGGTCCGTGACCACGCCGACCAGCCCCTTGGGCGCGAAGATCATCAGCAAGAGGAGCACCACGCCGTAGACCAGCTGCTGCCAGGAGGCCAGGAAGTCGAGGAACTCGGGCACTGCAAAGAACACCAGCACCCCGAGCAGCGGGCCCCACTTCGTGCCCGCACCACCGACCACGACCGCGACGAGGAAGAAGATCGCGAAGGTCACCGAGAAGTCGGCCGGGGCCACGATCTGGTTGACCACGGAGAGGAACGAGCCGGCGATGCTGCACAGGGCCGACAGCACGGCGAAGGCGACCATGCGGAGCCCGACGGTGTGCACACCGATGCTGGCCGCAGCCTCCTCGCTGTCTCGCATGGCGATCAGCGCCCGGCCGAACCGGGAATCGATGGCGTTGCTCATCAGGACGACGACCACGACGTTCAGGGCGACGACCACGTAGAGCAGGTCGCTCAGGGTCAGCACGTACGTGCCGATCGTCGGCATCGCGATGCCCACGATGCCGGTGAAACCGCCGGTGAAGTCCCACTCGGTGACCAGGCCCTGCACGATCTGGTTGACGGAGAGGGAGATGAGCGCGAAGTACCAGGCCGACACCCGCAGTGACGGCAGCGCGATGGCGGCGCCACCGAGCACGACGACGGGGATGCAGACCAGGGTGGCCGTCCAGAAGGACCAGCCATGGGCCGTCATCAAGATCGCGGTCCCGTAGGAGCCCACCGCGATCAGCGCGCCCATGCCCAGGAACGGCACGCCGCAGTACCCGAAGAGCAGGTTCACGCCGTAGGCCACCAGGAGGTAGATGCCCACCTCAAGGGCGATGGCGATCCAGTAGGCGTTGAAGCCGACCAGTGAGGGGAACAGCAGCGCCGCCAGCAGCACGACGGCGGCCGGAACGAGGCGCAGTGCTCGGTTTCTCCCGCGTGACGGTGATCTGTTCACCCGAGGGTTCGTCGAGGTTTCAGACATGGCGCACCGCCTTCGGGGCGAAGATGCCCTGGGGTCTCAGCAGCAGCACCCCGAGCAGCACCACGAACACTGCGGCGCTCTGGTAGGCAACGGCGAACTGTGCCGCCGCGGCCGCTTGCACCAGTCCGATGGTGTAGCCGCCGATCAGGGCCCCCCGGTTGCTGCCCAGCCCGCCGATGGCGGCTGCGGCGAAGCCCGGGAGCAGGAACTGCACGGCCAGGGAGGTGTTGGCGAGGACCAACGGTGCAACCAGGACACCGGCGAGGCCCGCGATCGCACCCGAGAGGAGGAAGGAGCGCTGCGTGAGGCGAACGGGGTTGATGCCGCGCAGCATCGCGATCTCCCGGTCCTCCGCGACCGCCGAGAGTGCCGATCCCAGTGGCGTCCGGTCGAGCAGCTCGAGACCGACCAGGATGAGCGCGGCCACGACCACGACGAACACGTCGTAGCTGCTGACCAGCGCCCCGCCGATGTCGGTGGCATCCTGGGACAGGCCGGGTGGGACCGGCACGGTGCGTGGGTTCGGGCCCCACGCCTTGGCGATGATGTTCTCCACGATGATGGAGAACGCCAGGGTCGTGATGACCCACGACACCGACGTCATGCTCCGCCGCAGCACCGGGGTGACCGCGACGCGTTCCTCCACCAACGCCGTGGCGGCACACCCCAGCAGCACGAGCGCGAGCCCCACCAGCCAGGGCAGGCCCATGACGGTCATGGTGACCGCGGCCAGCATGGCGCCGACCATCACGAAGTCGCCCTGGGCGAAGTTCAGCACGTTCGTGGGTCGATGGATGATGTTGAAGCTGCACGCCACCAGCGCCAGAACACTGCCGAACACCAGCCCGTCACGCAGGACCTGCGTCGTCAAATCCATGGTGACTCCTCGTGTTCGACAGTGTTCGACAGTGCTCGGACCGGACCGGACCTACTACTTCGCGGCCTCCTCGAAGAAGAACCCGCCGTTGGAGCGCGGGTCGTGACCGGAGGCCATGCTGACCGTGGTCACCTGGTCGTCGCTGATGCCGAGGTGGTTGTCCTTCGTGAACGTGACCTTGCCGTTCATGCCCGGGTAGTCGGTGACTTTGTTGAGCGCCGCTCGGACCTTCTCGACGTCGAACGTCTTCTCGGCCTCGATGGTCTTCTTCAAGATGTTCAACATGTCGTAGAAGGGCGCGGACGGAAGGCCGCTGGCGTCGAATCCCTTGATCTTGCGGAGCTTCGTCACGTAGGCGTCGACGGCCGGGTCGGGCTTGCCGTCAGCGGGGTAGGAGTACGCCGCCAGGTTCACCGCGTAGATGCTGTCGGTCAGCTGCTTCGACCACTTGGCGTTGATCACCTGCGGGAAGAAGTTGTAGTGCGTCACCAGCGGCGGGTACCACTTCAGCTGCTCCATGGCCTGGTAGGCAGCCGTGGTGTTGGGGACGTTGGAGAACGTGGCCACGATCCCGTCGACCCCGTCGGACTTGAGCTTGTTCATCGCGGTGACGAAGCTCGCGGTGTCGAGGGGATACTCCTGCTCCGAGACGATCTTGCCTCCGAGCTCGGTCACCTTGACCTTCAACGGCTTGCCGATGGCCGGGCCGAGCGAGGTCGCCTCAGAGAGGAAGCCGATCTTTTTCTTGCCCAGGTCCGTCACCATGAACTTGGCCATTTCATCGGCCTCCTGCGTGGTGTCGAAGTACGGCAGGAAGGCGTAGGGGTACTTCGCCGTGTCCATCAGCTCGGTTCCGGCGTACCAGCCACCGCCGATGATCTTGTCGGCGGACAGGAGTGGCAGCGCAGCGGTCGCGAGCGAGTCGCCGGTCGGCCCAAAGACGTACTTGATGCCCTTCGACTGCAGGGTGCGCAAAGCCTTGGACTGGCCGGCGGGCGAGCCCTCGTCGTCGACGTACTGGGGAACGACCTTGCGGCCCATGATCCCGCCGTCGGCGTTGATCTCCTTGATGGCCATCTCGAGGTTGAGGTACAGCGGCTTGTAGCTGCTGGCGAGCACCCCGCTCGTGGGCCGGATCACCCCGACGGTGAAGTCACCGGTCTCGTCCGAGCCGCCGCTGCTGCCGCTTCCCCCGCACGCGGAGAGGAACGACACGCTCAGCGCGGCCAGGGTCCCCAGCACTGCGATCTTCTTGGAGAGACCACGTCGGCCGGCTCGCGCCAACCCCGAAGCCTGTGCGTCATGCGCCATGGGTACTGCTTCCCTTCTGTCGTTCACGCGAATGAAGGCTCATCGCGCGCCAAACCGTGGTGCCGCCTTGCCGGAACGTGGACGGGGCCGTTGCTCCCCGAGCAGAGCCCGCGACCGTTCCTGACAGTGAGTTGTGGGCAGCTAGGCGACGGCAACCCGCGTTACTTGATGTGCGTGTCAGATTCGCACGCGGGCCGCGACTTGGGGATGGCCTGGTGGGACACCATTGGAGAAGCCAACAGTGAGGGTCGATCCAGCCCCCACGACCGGCCGGCGTCGCCCCCACGCCAGGCCGCGGAACTGGTTGTTGACATCCGTGTCACATTGAAGTGTGATGTGCGTTACTTCGAACCACCGGAGTGATTACCGACGACAGGGGTCCTGCGAATGTTCACCGCGGCAGCTCTCGACCATCGCCTCCCGGGTACCGACCTCCCGGACGCCTACTCCCGAGTCGTGCAGGCCTTCGAAGAGGTAGCCCTGCTCGCGGCGAACGCGGCGGCTCCCCTCGACCAGGTCCTCCAGCTCGTCGGCAAGTCGATGTGCGACCTCATCGGCGTCAGTCGCTACTCGGTCTACCTGCGGCGCAAGGACGGCCTGTTCCAGGGACAGGCCGGTCACAGCACCCACTCCGAGATCGACGCCCGAGTCAAGAAGCTGATCGCCGGAGGCATCGGGGACAAGTTCACGGCCGAGATCAGCCAGACCGCCGCGCCGGTGATGATCCGGGACGCGAGCCGCGATCCCCGTCCTCTCCAGGCCACCATGTTGCGGTGGGGGGTGCGCGACATGCTCGGCGTCCCCATGGTCATCAAGGGGGACGTCATCGGGATCATCTATCTCGACAACGAGGAGCTGCCGCACTCCTACGGAGACGAGGAGGTGGCGCTCGCCCAGGCGTTCGCCGGCTTGTCTGCGCTGGTCGTGCACCAGGCGTGGACCTACCGCCGGTTGCAGCAGCGGACCGACCTGATCGAGAGCCAGCGTCGCCTGCTCGACGAGTCAGCCGTCGTCCACCAGCACGTGATGCAGGCGATGATCGACGGCGCGGAGATCGATGAGATCCTCGGCATCATCACGAGCCTTCTCGGCAAACCTGTGGTCTTCTACGGCCCGGACCTCTCCATCCTGGCCTCCGTGACTCCGGACGAGCTCACGCTCCAGTCACCTCCGGGCCTGACGCGAGACCTCACCATGCTGCCGTGGGTCAAGGAAGCCCTGGGTGAGCTGACGGGCGACAAGCCGAGCGTCATGCTCCGCGCGACGCCCGCGACCAAGTGCCGCCGCCTGTTCACCGCCATGGTGGTCGACGGCCACTGCGCGGGATACCTCGAGCTGTGCGAGCTCGGGTCCCCCTTCAACCCCCAGGACCGCAAGGCCCTGGAGCAGGCGTCCATGGTCATCGCCCTCAAGCTCGCGTCGACCCGTCGTGGCGAAGAGGTCGAGCGGCAGCAGCGGGAGTCGTTCTTCGCAGACCTGATCTACCGACGTCGCGACCTGAACCTGCTGCTGAAGCGCGCCGAGCGGTTCCAGTTCGACTTCGACCGTCCCCACGTGCTGGTGCGTCTCCAGTACGCGCGCAACGTGGGCGACGACACCTCCAGCAGCGCCGGTCAGCACGCGGACTCGCGCGAGTTCCTCAGCGAGGCACTCGACGCGCACGGCAGGTGCGTCGCCTCGATCAGTGTTCCCGGGGCCAGTCTCGTCCTGCTCGAGCTGGCCGATCCCGGGACCGGCACCCAGCCGAACCTCCTGGACGTGCTGGCCGCCGACTTCGACGAGATGACGGAGCGTTACGGGGTCCGCTACCTGGTGGTCTCCGAGACTTGTCGTTCGATCGAGCGCATCGCCGCCGAGGCCGAGAGCGTGAAGCAGACCTCGATGGTGCTGCTGGAGGCCGAGGCCGCGGGTCGGTGCGTCCAGTCGCGAGAGCTGGACTTCGTCCGGTTGATCACCCGGTCCGGCGGGTACGCCGGCGCCGTCAAGCAGGTGAGCTCGTGGCTCGCGCCGCTCCAGAGCCACGACGAGGCGACCGGGGGTCAGCTGGTCGAGACGCTGCGCCAGTTCGTGCTCCACGACGCGCAGATCCGCGGCACGGCCACCGCCCTCTCGGTGCACGAGAACACGGTCCGATACCGCCTCGGCAAGATCAAGCTGCTCTCGATGTTCCAGCCGGAGTCGCTCGACGGTGTCCTCCGTGCGTCCATGGCCTTCCAGATCCTGGGCTTCTCACACGAACAGGGTTCGTGACGGCCTCTGCGAGGGCGCTTCTGCGCCGGGCGGGCCGCCACGAACCCGTCACCA
>JAOPYC010000089.1 GCA_025964795.1 Marmoricola sp. | reverse complement strand
GGTGACCTGCAGACGATCCAGGACCTCTACGACGCCGGAGCCCGGTCCATCGGCATCCACGTGGAGTCGTTGGACGACGAGGTCCGGCGTACGTGGATGCCGGGCAAGGGCTCGGTGCCGATGGACGACTACCGCGCCGCCTGGCGCGAGGCCGTCCGGGTGTTCGGCCACAACCAGGTCTCCACCTACCTGCTCGTCGGCCTCGGCGAGGACCCCGACGAGCTCGTCGCCGGGGCCCAGGAGCTCATCGACATGGGCGTCTACCCGTTCGTGGTGCCGTTCCGGCCGCTCGCCGGGACGCTGGCCACCGACGTCGACGGCGCGGTCGGTCCACCCTCCGCCGTGGTGTACGACGTGACCAGCCGGGTCGCCGACGGCCTCCGGGCCGCGGGCATGCTCGGCACCGAACAGGCGGCCGGCTGTGCCGCCTGCGGGGCCTGCTCGGGCCTCTCCTGCGAAGGCGCCTGAAGTGCGCGACCTGACGACCGACGTGGTCCTGGTCGGCCGCCGCCTCGGCCAGCAACCGGTTCCCTCGTCCGAGAGCTGGGTGATCGTCGAGACCGGCGACCCGGGGAGCATCTCGGCGTACCAGCGACTGCGCCGGGAGGTCTTCGTCCACGAGCAGGGGCTGTTCGAGATCTCCGACCTCGACGACGTCGACCGCGACGAGCGCACCCGGGTGCTGGTCGCCCGGCTCCCCGACGGCACGGTGCTCGGCGGGGTCCGGCTCCACCCGGCGACCGAGGGACGCGACCTCGGGTGGTGGCGCGGCAGCCGGCTGGTGGTCGCGCCCGCCGCCCGGAACGGACGCGGGCTCGGGGCCGGCCTGGTCCGCGCTGCCTGCGCCCTGGCCGAGACCTCCGGGGCCCTGCGCTTCGACGCGATGGTGCAGGAGGGCAACGCAGTCCTGTTCGAGCGCCTCGGTTGGGAGCGCCGCTCCTCGGTGACCCTGCACGGGCACCCGCACGCCGTGATGGACTGGCCGATCGCCCGGCTGCAGCGGCTCGCGAACGCCACTAAGGCCCCGCTGGGCGGCCTGCTCGCCGACCTGGTCGGCCGGCCGGCCGGTGGCGCAGGAGCCGGCTTCGTCGGCGACGACGGGGCGCCGGTCCCGGGCTCCGACCTGGTCGCGGCCTGTGACGCGATCCTGCCCTCGATGGTCGAGCGCGACCCCGAGTGGGCGGGCTGGTGCGCCGCCCTGGTGAACCTCAACGACCTCTACGCGATGGGCGCCACCCCCGTGGGACTGCTCGACGCGGTCGGGGCGCGGGACGCCAGCTTCGCCCGCCGGATCCTGCGCGGGCTCAGCGACGCGGCGCGGGCGTGGGGTGTGCCTGTCCTGGGGGGGCACACCCAGCTCGGCGTCCCCGGCTCGCTGTCGGTGACCGCCCTCGGGCGCACGGACGCGCCGGTCCCGGGTGGTGGCGGTCGCCCAGGGCAGACCCTGCGACTCACCGCGGACCTCGGGGGCGGCTGGCGTCCTGGTTACACCGGCTCCCAGTGGGACTCCTCCACCTCGCGGTCCACCGACGAGCTGCGAGGCCTTGCCTACGTCGTACCGTCGCTGGCGCCGACCGCCGCCAAGGACGTCAGCATGAGCGGTCTGGTCGGCACCACCGGGATGCTCGCGGAGGCCAGCGACTGCCGCGCCGTCCTCGACGTCGCGGACATCCCGACCCCTGGCGCCGCGACCACGGGTGACTGGCTGACCTGCTTCCCGGGCTTCGCCATGGTCTCCGCGGAGACGTCCCCGGCGTCGTACGACCTTCCTGGCTTCCTGACCTCGCGCTCGTGCGGGCAGCTGAGCGAGGGCTCCGGCGTGGGCCTGCGCTGGCCCGACGGGGTCGTCACCGAGGCCATCGAATCGACCGTCACAGGAATGGGTGCAGCATGACCGGAACCATCACCGGCTTCGCCGCGGCCGCCGGGAGCTTCGGCCGGGACCTCGACGACGACCTCGCGCTGATCGAGCAGCTGGCCGACGAGGCCCGCGCCGCCGGCGTCTCCCTGCTGGCCCTGCCGGAGGCCTGCCTCGGCGGCTACCTCTCGGTGCTCGGCAGCGGTCGGGACGGCACCCACAGCGAGGAACCCGAGTCGCTGCCACCACTCGTCGACCTCGGCGGCCCCGAGCTGAGACGCGTCGCTGCGATCGCGCGCGAGATGACCCTGGTCGTCGGCTTCTGCGAGTCCGACGGAGGCGAGCGGTTCAACAGCTCGGCGGCGGTCACCGGCGACGGCGTGCTGGCGGTCTACCGCAAGGTGCACCAGCCGCTGGGCGAGAACCTCTACTACGGACCCGGCTCCGAGCTGCGGGCCTTCGACAGCCCGGTCGGCCGGATGGGCATGCTGATCTGCTACGACAAGGCCTTCCCCGAGGCGGCCCGGGCCCTGGCCCTCGACGGCGCCGAGGTGATCGCCTGCATCTCGGCCTGGCCGGGATCGCGTACGGCGAGCGGGGAGTCCCTGGCCGAGGACCGCTGGACCAAGCGGTTCAACATCTTCGACCAGGCCCGCGGGCTGGAGAACCAGATCATCTGGCTGGCCGCCAACCAGACCGGCACCTTCGGCTCGCTGCGGTTCGTCGGCAACGCCAAGGTGGTCGGCCCCGGCGGTGACGTCGTCGCCACGACCGGCGTCGACTCGGGACTGGCGATCGCCTCGTTCGACGTCGAGGAGGCCCTGTCGACCGCGCGCCGGTCGATGTTCCACCTGCGCGACCGCCGCCCCGAGCTCTACCTGGAGCCGGAGGCCAGCCATGCCTGAGATGACCTTCTCCGTGCTCTGGCCCGACGGTGCGGTCGAGGACTGCTACTCGCCGTCGCTGGTCGTGCACGACCACCTGACCGCCGGCCAGGCCTACACCGTCGAGGAGTTCGCGACCCGGTCACTGCTGGCGCTGCACGAGGCCAGTGAGCGGGTGCGGGCCAGGTTCGGATTCGCCTGCTCCTCCGCCGCGGCCACCAGCCAGCAGATCCGCGGCCGGGCGTCCCGCTTCGGCGCGGACGAACGAGTCGTCGTCGTCCAGATGGTGCCCTCCCTGCCCGCCGGGATGGGAGGGGCGTCATGAGCACCCGGCACGTGCAGGTCGCCGTCGTCGGCGGCGGCCAGGCCGGGTTGTCGACCAGCTGGTACCTCACCCGCGACGGCGTCGAACATGTCGTCTTCGAGTCCGTCACCCCGGCGCACGAGTGGGCCGACACCCGCTGGGACAACTTCACCCTGGTCACCCCCAACTGGCAGTGCCGCCTCCCGGGCTACGTCTACGACGGCCCCGACCCCGACGGTTTCAGGACCCGCGACGAGGTGGTCGAGTGGATCGGCGGGTACGCCGAGACCTTCGACCCGCCGCTCCGGGAGAGGAGCACGGTCACCGCCCTCGTCCGCACCGAGGACGGCTACGAGCTGAGCGTGGACGGTCCCGACGGCCAGGAGAGCTGGGCCGCGGAGCAGGTCGTCGTCGCGACCGGCGGCTACCACCTCCCGATCGTGCCGCCCTGGGCTCCGGCCCTGTCGAGCGAGATCACCCAGGTCGAGTCGGCCGCCTACCGCAACGCGGAGCAGCTCCCCGAGGGGGCGGTCCTGGTCGTCGGCTCCGGACAGTCCGGCGCCCAGATCGCCGAGGACCTGCACCTCGAGGGCCGCCAGGTCCACCTCGCCCTCGGGGACGCGCCGCGGGTGGCCCGGTTCTACCGCGGCCGGGACTGCATGACCTGGCTGGCCGACATGGGCCTCTACCGCGCGCCGGTCGCCGAGTATCCCGGCGGTCGCGCCGCCCGGGAGAAGACCAACCACTACGTGACCGGGCGCGACGGGGGCCGCGACATCGACCTGCGGGCCTTCGCCGCGGAGGGGATGCGGCTCTACGGGATGCTGTCGGGCGGCGCCGGCACCGAGCTGGACTTCCTGCCGACCTTGACGAGGTCGCTGGACGCCGCCGACCGGGTCTACAACTCGATCTGCCGCGACATCGACCGCTACATCGAGCACGAGGGGATCGAGGCGGCCGACGGCCGCTCGGCGTACGAGCCGGTCTGGGCGCCGGAGGTGGACCCCACTTCGCTCGACCTGGCCGCGCAGGGGATCACCTCGATCGTGTGGGCGATCGGCTACCGCCCGGACTACCGGTTCGTGAAGGTGGGCGTCTTCGACGGCACCGGCCGACCGACCCACACCCGGGGCGTGACCTCGTCGGAGGGGTTGTACTTCCTCGGCATCCCGTGGCTGCACACCTGGGGCTCGGGCCGGTTCCTCGGCATCGCCGCGGACGCGGAGCACGTCGTCGGCTCGATCACCCGGCTGCTCGAGAGCGGGTCGCCCGCGGGGCTGGCCCCGGCGCTGGAGGCCAGCTGACCATGGCCGCCGTCACGATCGGCGCCGTGGCCGCCAACTTCGGACGCGACCTGGAGCGCTGCCTGTCCAAGGCAGGGCGCATCGTCGAAGACGCTCGCACGGCGGGGGTGGACCTGCTCGTGCTGCCGCACGCGACGCTCGGCGGCTACCTCGGCGACATGGTGCACCCGGACTCGCGGGCCCTGCCCCCGCCGCTCGCGGAGGGGTCCGAGGAGCTCGAGCGGTTCGCGGAGATGGCCGAGGACATGGTGGTGTGCCTTGGCTACACCGAGGTCGAGATCCTCGACGAGGACGCGGTCACCTACAACGCCGCCGTGTGCCTGACCGGCGACGGCGTGCTCGGCCGCCACCGCAAGGTCCACCAGCCGCTCGGCGAGTGGCAGGCCACGTCGGCCGGCGGCTCCTTCGAGGCCTTCGACACCCCGGTCGGCCGGATGGGGATGCTGATCGACTACGACAAGACCTTCCCCGAGGCCGCGCGGACGCTGGCGCTGGACGGCGCCAACCTGATCGCGTGCCTGTCCGCATGGCCGGCGAGCGTCACCGAGCGCGCCTCCCGGCTCTCCCAGGACCGGCAGTCGCGGCTGTTCGACATCTACGACAGCGCCCGGGCCGCCGAGAACCAGGTCGTCTGGGTGTCCTCGAACCTGACCGGCGCCATGGGCGGGCTGCGCTTCCTCGGCCAGGCCAAGATCGTCGGCCCGGGCGGGGACATCCAGGCCCGGACGCAGGGCAAGGGCGGCCTGGCCGTCGCCACGGTCGACGTCGAGGCCGAGGTCATCCGGTCGCGGCGGATGCTGAGCCACCTCAAGGAGCGGGCGCCCGCGGCCTACCGCGGCCTGGGCAGCTGATGCGGATCGCGCTGCTGACCTACTCCACCAAGCCGCGCGGCGGGGTGGTGCACACCCTCGCCCTCGCCGAGGCACTGGCCCGGCGCGGTGAGGACGTCTCGGTGTGGACGCTGGGCCGCGACGGCGACCGGTCGTTCTTCCGACCGGTGGATCCCGCCGTGAGCGTGCACGCCGTGCCCTTCGAGGCGCGCGACGGCGAGGATGTGGGGGCCCGGATCGTGCGGTCGATCTCCACCCTGCGCTCGGCGTTCGACAGAGCGGCGTACGACGTGGTGCACGCGCAGGACTGCATCAGCGCCAACGCCGCCCTGCCCTGCGTGCGGACGATCCACCACCTCGACACCTTCACCACCCCGGAGCTGGCCGCCTGCCACGAGCGCGCCGTGGTCGCGCCGCTGGCGCGGATCTGCGTGTCCGCGTCGGTGGCCGAAGAGGTCCGTTCCGGGTGGGGGTTCTCGCCGACCGTCATCCCCAACGGAGTGGATGCGTCGCGGTTCGCGGTGGCGACTTCCGACCTCGGTGGTCGTTCTGCCTGGGGTTCCCGGCTCGGCCGCTACGTGCTTGCCCTCGGCGGTATAGAGCCGCGCAAGGGCAGCATCGACCTGCTCCGGGCGATGGCGCTGGTGCAGCGTCGGCAGCCCGGCGTACGCCTGGTGTTCGCGGGCGGCGAGACGCTGTTCGACTACCGGGGCTATCGCGCGGAGTTCGACGAGGTGGCCCGGTCGTTGGGGGTGGACCACGAGGTGCTCGGCGTCATCGACGACGACGCGCTCCCGGCCCTGGTGGCCCAGGCCTCGGCCCTCGGCTTCGTCTCGACCAAGGAGGGCTTCGGCCTCGCGGCGATGGAGGCCCTGGCGGCCGGTGTCCCGGTCGTGGCCCGCGACCTCCCGGTGCTCCGCGAGGTCTTCGGTGACGCGGTCCGCTTCGCCGGCTCCCCGGCCGAGATCGCGGACCAGCTCGAGGCGGCGTTGGACGGTCGCCACGATCGCGCCGTCGGTGGTGCCCTCGCCGCGTCGTACACCTGGGACGCCGCGGCGGCGGCGCACGTCGAGTTCTACGCCAGGCTGCAGGCTTCCCCGGCCGACCGGTGAAAACCTGTCGTGGTCCACCGTTGCAACGGTGCAGCACCACCGGTTTCGGCGCACCACGCTGGGGCATAGGTGAATTCATGACGCGCGCGGTCGAGGTCGAGGTGTCCGGTGAGGTGCAGGGCGTCTCGTTCCGGGCGTACGCCGCGCAGGAGGCTGTGCGACTCGAGCTGGTCGGCTGGGTCCGCAACACCCGGGACGGCACCGTGCTCGGTCGCTTCGAGGGCGACGACGACGCGGTCGAGGAGATGATCGCCTGGTGCCGGGACGGGTCACCCAGCGCCGACGTACGCCACGTCGAGGTCAGCAACGTGGAACCGACCGGGGACGCGTCCTTCGAGGTCCGCTACTGAAGCCAGGTAGTCCGAGGTAGAAAGCACGGGTTCCTGGCGTCAGATGGTGCTTTCAGCCTCGGACTATCCGGCGGCCGGGGCCCAGCTCAGGCGACCTGGACCTCGCCGGCCGGCAGCTGGCCGGCCTCGACCATCTCGGCGACGACCCGCTCGGCGGCCTGGCGGCCGTCGGCGATGTGCCGGGCGGTGTAGGAGAAGTCGGTCATCCGGGCTCCGAGGTCGGGGGTGGACATCCGGTGGATGGCCACGCGCAGGCCCAGGTCGGGCTCGGGACGCACCCGGGTCGCCACCCCGAGGCTGGCCACGAGGATGTCGATGGGCGAGCGGCCACGGGGCAGCCGGGCCGGGACGCTGGCGTCCAGGACGAACACGCGGGTCGGGGCGAGGTCGGCGGCGCCGCTGATCGGCACCAGGTCCGAGATGCCGCCGTCCACGTGCGGGCCGGGGTGGCCGCAGCTGGCGGGCAGCTCGACGGGGGCGAAGACGGCGGGCACCGCGGCCGAGGCCAGCAGCAGCCGGTCCAACCGGCCGTGGCGGTGGTAGACGGCGGTGGAGCCCGCGAGCGGCGTGGTGACGACGCGGACCGGGGTGGCCAGGTCCTCGAGGTCGTGGGCCGGGACCCACTCGTGGATCAGCCGGGTCAGTGCCGCGGAGGAGAACAGGTAGGGGCGCTGGCGGATCAGGTGACCGACCCGGGTCAGCGTGCCGCCGGGGAAGATGTCGTGGGTGCCGAGCTGCAGCCAGCGGGCCTTCAGCTGGCGGACCCGGGTCTGGTCGGACCGGTAACCCATGAAGGCGGCGTTCAGGGCGCCCACAGAGGTCCCGACGAGAGCGTCCGGCACGATGCCGTGCTCGAGCAGCACCTCCATCATGCCGACCTGGACGGCGCCGCGTGCGGCCCCGCCGGACAGCACGAACACGTTGCGCTCTGCTCCCGAGGGATCAGACATGTGGTTCATAACGCCTCCTGCGTCGACCCCCGTCGCTCCCAGTCCCCACTATGACCAGCCGGTGTCCGTTTTGGGTGCTAAACGAGGTAAATGACCCCTCCGGGCTATATCGACCTGTCAAGGGCAAGGAGGTGGCGAGCCCGCGCCGGGATACCTGCGCCGGGCGATCGCGGGCGGCCGAGCTCCCCGGTGTCCACGACGTGTCCTACCACCCGGACGTTCGGGACCTGTACGCCGCGGGTGACGTGCACGGGCACGCTAGCGACCGGGTGCTGGATCGACTCGGCCTCCAGGCCTGCTCCTGCGGGCACCACCACGTCGTCCGGCTGCCGCCCGTGGCCCGCTTCATCTCGGCGCCGCAGCGGGGACAGCGGGCACCGGCCGTGCGGTGCCGGATGATCTCCCCGGTGGGCCGGCATTCGTAGGTGTCCGAGTCGTCGACGTCCTGGATCACCCGGCCGAGGCCGGACCGCTCGATGACCTGGCGGGCGGACTCGACCTCGGGCAGCTCTGGCACCAGCTCAGTGTGCTGGGGCCGCCCAAGTGCGCGACGCGGGGTCCACGACCCCCGACCTGGACCTCGGGGTCTCGACCTGGGCCAGGTGGCCAAGTCCAGTTCCAGCCAATGACGACTGCCGCAGGTCCGGCCTGGAGGCCTGACCTGCGGCAGTGGTGGTGGCCAGGGGCGGGGTCGAACCGCCGACCTTCCACTTTTCAGGCGGACGCTCGTACCAACTGAGCTACCTGGCCGTACCTCTTCCCGCGCCACGACCGTGTCGTGAGGCAGGTCAGCCTCCGTTTCCAGAGGCGGGCGAAACCTTACCCGACCGGGTGGGGCCCTGCGAACCGGGCGCTGCTCACGGCCTCGGGGTGCGCTCCCGCAGCCAGGTCAGGGTGCCGGGCGAGAGCCCCCTCAGCTTCGGGGTCGCGGCGAGCGGAGCGACGAACAGGGAGGCGTCCTCGGTCGCGAGCGCCCACTTCAGCTCGTGGAAGACGCGGGAGAGCGTGTCGTCGCTCTCGACGAGCAGCAGTCCCGGAGCGGCCACCCTGATCTCGTTCCACGGGCCCGGGAGGTCCTCCTCGGGGAGCTCCGGGGTCCACGCGACGTAGACGGTCACCCGCGGCGCCCGGTGAACCGCCGGATCCGGTGGTGGGCCAGGGCGGCGCGGGCGGCGTTCATCCCGGCGGCCCCGTGGACGCCACCGCCGGGGTGCGCGGAGGCGCCGCCGAGGTAGAGGCCGGGGACCCCCGTCTCCGCGCGGCCGAGCCCGGGCACGGGACGGAACACCAGCTCCTGGTGGAGCTGGGAGGTGCCGCCGTTGATCGCGCCGCCGACGAGGTTGGCGTCGCGGCTCTCCAGATCGGCCGGGCCCAGGATCCGGCGCTCGAGGACGAGCGAGCCGAACCCGGGGGCGAGCCGCTCGAAGCGGGCCTGCATCCGGTCGGCGAAGCGCTCGAGATCGTCGCGGCCCCACCGTCCGTCGAGGCCCTCCTCGCCGGCGTCGCCCCCCGTCTCCTGGGGGACGTGCGTGTAGGCCCAGAGCGACTCGGTGCCGGCCGGTGACCGCGTCGGGTCGGTGGTGGTCATCTGGCCGGCCAGCATGAACGGGTTCGCCGGGACCAGCCCCGCCGACACCTGGCTTATCGCCTGGGCCATGTCGCCGACGCCGTCGGCGACGTGCAGGGTCCCGGGAGCCTCGGGTGGCGGGCTGCCCCAGGGAATGGTGCCGCTGAGCGCCCAGTCGACCTTGATGGTCGACGGGTCGAGCTGGAAGGTCTTCATCCCGCGGCGGACCCGGTCTGGGACGTCCGAGGGGGAGAGCAGCTCGTCGTACAGCCGGGGGGCGACGACGGTGGCCACCACCGCACGCGTCGCGGTGACCGTCTCGCCGCCGGCGAGGTGGACCGTGCGGGCGCGACCGCCCACCGTCCCGATGTGGTCGACCCGGGCGTCGCAGCGGATCTCGCCGCCCCGGGACTCCAGTCGCCGGGCCAGGGCCCGGGTCAGCCCTCCGGCCCCACCCTCCGGGACCGGGAAGCCGACGGTCTGGCCCATCATCGTCATCAGCAGCGCGAACAGGCCCGAGCCGGGCGAGTCGAGGGGCAGGTCGCTGTGCCCGGCGTTGCCGGCGAGCAGCACCCGCGGGCCCTCGCCCGAGAAGCGGTTCCGGCCGAGGTCGATGACCGGGGTGAGCAGCGTCTTGACGAGCCCGAGACCCCCGGCGCGGGGCAGCTTGGCCAGGCCGGCCAGGCCGGCGCGCACGGGCGGGAACGGGGACAGCAGCCCACGGATCAGCTCGTCGCCGATGACGTCCCAGAGCCGGCACAGCTCCAGCCAGGCCTCGCCGTCGCCGGCCGCGTCGTCCTCGAACCTGGCCGCGGTGAGCTCGCGGTCGCGGTCGAGGATGGCCCACCTCCCCCCGGGCAGCGCGTGGCCGAGGACGGCTGGGGCGTGCCGCCAGGTGAGGCCGTGGTCCTCGAGGCCGAAGGACCTGATCGTCGCGGAGGCGGCAGCCAGGGGGTAGAACGCGCTGAAGGTGTCGTGCACGAAGTCGGGATGGACATCGTTGGCGCTGCGGACGGCCCCGCCCAGGTCCGGCTGGGCCTCCACGACCAGGACCGACCAGCCGGCGTCCGCGAGGTGGTTGGCGGCGACCAGGCCGTTGGGGCCGGACCCGATGACGACGGCGTCGTACGACGTCATCTCGGGTGGCCGGTCACGGTCGACGCTCGGCGACGAAGGCGAGCCGCCGCAGGCTCTCCACGTTGCGCCACTTGATGCCGGGGCCGCGGGCGGGCTTGGGGACGAGCTTGCCGGGCCCGGAGACGGCGTCCTCCTCCATCACGACGCGGGTGCCGGCACCCTGCTCGGACAGGTGCAGGCGTACGGCGGCCTCGCCGAGCAGCGGCCAACCCTTGGCCCGGAGCTGGAGCATCCGCAGCGGCTCGACGTCGGTGACCTCGGTGTTGTCGTCGATCAGCCCCGGCCACACCCCGACGGAGTGGTGGAGCCTCGTGCCGACCGCTGGCCACCCGTCGTCGACCTCACGCATTCGGGAGGCACCGACGACCCAGAGCGGGTAGAGCCAGCCGTCCTCGAGGACGTTCCACACGCGCTGAGGCGTGGTCTTGATGACACGTTCGACGGTGATCATGCCGGGACCGTACCCGCGCGCTGGCGACGCAAGCAGGTCGTGGCCGGGAATGACGAAAGGTCTCCCGGCATGATGCCGAGAGACCTTTCCTCCTGCGACCCCGACGGGACTCGAACCCGCGGCCTCCGCCGTGACAGGGCGGCGCGCTAACCAACTGCGCTACGGGGCCTGGATGTGGTGCACAGCTCGCTCGAATGCGAAGCCACGGAATGCTAACCCACGACGGGGTCGCATTCCGAATCCGCACCCCCAACGGGATTCGAACCCGTGCTACCGGCGTGAAAGGCCAGCGTCCTAGGCCACTAGACGATGGGGGCCCGTCGCACGTGAGCGCGACCGGGACAGCATAGGGGAGCACGCGCGGTGGGGTGAACTCAGGCGTAGCCGAGGTCGTGCAGCGCCCGGTCGTCGATCCCGAAGTGGTGCGCGATCTCGTGGACGACGGTGATCCGCACCTCGTCGACCAGCTCCTCGGCCGTCGCGCACATCCGGCTCAACGGCCTGCGGTAGATGAAGATGCGGTCCGGCGCCCGGAAGGTGTAGGCACTGTCGCGCTCGGTGAGCGGGATGCCGTCGTACAGCCCCAGCAGGTCGGGGTCGTCCGCCGGCGGTTCGGCCTCGACGAGCACGACGACGTTGTCCATCAGCTCCGCCAGCTCCGGGGGTACGCCGTCCAGGGCGACCGACACCAGGCCCTCGAAGCCGGCCTCGTCGATGTCCACCCCGTCAGCCTCTCAGGGGCGGCAAGGGGGTGGACGACGGTTGCACATGCGAATGTCGCGCCAGGGACCGATGTGAACCACATCAGCCCCGGACGCGACATTCGCATGTCGAACGGCCGGGAGCCCTACCTCAGGCAGCAACCCCGGCCGGCTGGCGCTCGCGCCTCGGCAGCGGGGCGGGGGCCTGGTTGGCGCCCATGAAGTTGTTCGGCAGGGCCAGGCGGATGACCTTGTGCCACGCGGAGCCGACCTGGCGGGGGAGCGAGCCGGTCTTGTACTCCAGGCCGTAGCGGTCGAACAGGTCCTTCACCTTCGGCGCGATCTCCTGGTAGCGGTTGCTGGGCAGGTCCGGGAACAGGTGGTGCTCGATCTGGAAGGACAGGTTGCCGGTCATGATGTGCATCGCCTTGGAGCCGGTGATGTTGGCCGAGCCGAGCATCTGGCGGACGTACCACTCACCGTGGGTCTCACCGTCGATCGAGTGCTTCTCGAAGGTCTGCACGCCCTCGGGGAAGTGACCGCACATGATCACCGAGTGCGTCCACAGGTTGCGGACCAGGTTCGCGGTTAAGTTCGCCGTCAGCGTGTGCAGCGCCGAGGGGCCCGACA
>JAOPYC010000162.1 GCA_025964795.1 Marmoricola sp. | reverse complement strand
CGGCGTACATCCGCTCCTCGACGTCGATCGTCAGGGGGAAGAAGTCGAAGTGGTCCTTGGGGTGCTTGCCGGCCGTGGTGGCCGACAGGATCATCGTCTCGTCGTCGATGTACGCCGTGACGGCGCCGGCGGCCTGACGGGCAAGCAGTCCGTGCTCGAACTTGATGGTGCGCTTGCCGAACTTGCCGTTGTCGAGAACGGTCTCGACAACTGTGATTTCGGGTCCCTCAGTCAAGGGCTTCCCTTTCTGTTCGCGGAGCGAGCCGCGAGCTCTTGCGCCTCGGCGAAAAGGCCGGTCTTCGATCGAAGCCCCCCGTGAGTCACGGGGAACCACTACCGGAGGCCGGCGTACGCGGGCCGCTCCTGGGATGTGTGGTGTGTTCAGTTGTGCAGTGTGGGACAAGTGCGAAACGCACCCACCGGTCGGTGAGTGCGTTCCGGGTCAGCGACGCAGGCCCAGGCGGGAGACGATCGAGCGGTAGCGCTCGATGTCGGTCTTCTCCAGGTAGTTCAGGAGTCGACGACGCTGGCCCACGAGCAGCAGCAGACCACGACGGCTGTGGTGGTCGTGCTTGTGCTGCTTGAGGTGTTCGGTCAGGTGGGCGATGCGGAAGCTCAGGAGCGCGACCTGGACCTCGGGGGAACCGGTGTCGCCCTCGACGGTGGCGTATTCCGCAATGATCTTCTTCTTGGTTTCTGCGTCAGTACCGATCGACACGTTGAGCTACCCATCTTTCGTCTCGTTGCGCGGCGCGCCGGGGCCTGTTCACCCGGGCACTATGGAGTCCGCGGCCGTTGCACGGCGGAAGTCACCTCTGAGGGCAACTTCACAAGGATATCAGCGCACCCGCACGAGGGACGAATCGGCAGGTGCGGCGTGCGAGGATCCGGTTCATGGAGACAGCGGAGACGACCGGGCCCCCGGTCCCCCAGCGACGGGTCCTGGCGGCCTGCAACCTGTGCGAGGCGATCTGCGGCCTGGAGCTGACCATCGAGGACCGCCCCGCGGGTCCGAAGGTCACCTCGATCCGCGGGAACCCGGACGACCCGCTGTCGCGCGGCCACATCTGCCCCAAGGGTGTGGCCCTCGCCGACGTCTACGAGGACCCCGACCGGCTGCGCCACCCGATCAAGCGGGTGGGTCGGGGGGCCGACGCCGAGTGGGTCGAGATCTCCTGGGACGAGGCGCTCGACCTGACCGCCGACGGCCTGGCCGCCACGATCAACGAGCACGGCCGCAACGCCCTCGGGGTCTACCTCGGCAATCCGAACGCCCACTCGCTCGGGGCGCAGACCCACGGCGTGCAGATGGTCAAGGGGTTCCGGACCCGCAACAAGTTCAGCGCCAGCTCCGTCGACCAGGTGCCCCACCAGTTCGTGGCCTGGCAGCTGTTCGGCCACCAGCTGCTGATCCCGATCGCCGACCTCGACCGGACCAGCTACTTCCTGGTCTTCGGCGCCAACCCGATGGCCTCCAACGGCTCGCTGATGACCGTCCCCGACTTCCCCAACCGGCTGCGCGAGCTGCGCCAGCGAGGCGGCCGGATGGTGGTCCTCGACCCCCGGCGCACGGAGACCGCCAAGGTGGCCGACGAGCACCACTTCGTACGACCGGCCAGCGACGCCGTCGTGCTGCTCTCGATGCTGCACGTGCTCTTCGAGGAGGACCTGACCACTCCCCCGGTGTACGTCGAGGGCCTCGAGTCGGTGCGACTGGCGGTCGCGGACATCACCCCCGAGCACGCCGCCGAGGCCTCCGGTGTCCCTGCCGAGGAGATCCGGCGGATCACCCGCGAGTTCGCCGCCGCCGACGGGGCCGCGGCGTACGGCCGGATCGGGCTGTCCACCCAGGGCTTCGGGTCCATCTGCCAGTGGGCGATCCAGTGCCTGAACATCCTGACCGGCAACTTCGACCGCGAGGGCGGCGTGCTGTTCCCCGAGCCGGCCGTCGACATCGTGGGCAAGGCCATCGTGGGCCGCGGGCACCACGACGTCTGGCGCAGCCGGGTCCGCGGCATCCCCGAGTTCGCGGGAGAGCTCCCGGTCAGCGTGCTGAGCGAGGAGATCGAGACCCCGGGCGAGGGCCAGGTCCGGGCGGTGCTCACCGTGGCCGGCAACCTGGTGCTCTCGACCCCCGACGGCCGCCGCCTGGCCGCGGCGCTGTCCGGGCTGGACTTCATGGCCGCCGTCGACATCTACCTCAACGAGACCACCCGGCACGCCGACGTGATCCTGCCGCCGACCACGGCGCTGGAGCGCGAGCAGTACGACCTGGTGTTCCACACCTTCGCGGTCCGCAACACCGCGCGGTTCACCCCGGCGGTCTTCGAGAAGGCCGAGGGCGCGATGCATGACTGGGAGATCTTCCGCGAGATCGCCCTGCGGACCGCCGCGCGGCTGGACAAGAAGAAGTCGATGGCCAAGGCCCTCACCGAGCGGGTCTCGCTGAGCGTGAGCCCGTCGACGCTGGTCACGACGCTGCTGCTCACCGGTCGTCGTACGACGATGAGGGCGCTGCGCCAGCACCCCGAGGGGGTCGATCTGGGCCCGCTCAGGCCGACGATGCCGGAACGGCTGCAGACCAAGGACAAGCTGATCCACCTCGCCCCCGACCGGATCATCGCCGACCTCGGCCGGCTGCGGGAGACGATCGCCACGCAGCGGGGCAACGCGCCGGCCGACGGGGAGCTGGTGCTGATCGGGCGCCGCCACCAGCGCGACAACAACTCCTGGATGCACAACAGCGAGCGGCTGACCAAGGGCAAGCCGCGCCACCAGCTGCTGATGCACCCCGACGACCTGGCCACGCACGGCCTCACCGACGGGACGCGGGTGCGGATCTCCTCGCGGGTCGGCGAGGTCACCACCGAGGTGCGCGGCACCGACGACATGATGCCTGGCGTGGTCTCGCTCCCCCACGGCTACGGCCACCAGGCCCCCGGGATGCGCGTCAGCAGGGCGAGCCTGGTCGAGGGTGTCTCGATCAACGACCTCACCGACCCGGACCGGCTCGACATCTCCGGCAACGCCGCCCTCAACGGGGTGCCGGTGACCGTGTCGCAGGCCTGAGCGGGGTCATGAAGCGGCGGCTGGCCTCTGACCAGCTCGTACGGCGAGGTAGGCGGCCCGGACGCCGACGGCGCGGTCCAGCTCGGACTTCACCCCGGTGAAGAACTGCTCCCGGTAGGTCTCGTCGGTGAGCACCGTGACGGTGAAGTAGAGCCCCGAGAACGCCGCCAGGAACACCGAGACCTGCACCAGCTCGACGGACACGTTGGGCAGCCACGCGAGGCTGTGCGTCCCGTCGGGGACCCAGATCTTCATCACGCTCTGGTTCATCACCACGGCCCCGAAGACCATGAAGAACAAGAAGACGGCGACGGCCAGCACCAGCACCTGGACCGCCTGCACGACCACCATCACCAGCAGCAGGTTGCCGCGCTCGTAGCCCTCGACCCTGCCGGGCACGTTGCTGCCCACCCGCCCGCTGCCGACCAGCACCTCCAGCTCGGCCTCCAGGGGCGTGCCCCGACAGGCGCGGCGCAGCTGCTCGGCGTCGAGCTCCTGGTCGGCGCTGTCGAGCTCCTCGGGCAACCGGTTGAGCAGGAACACCAGCGCCATGGCGGCGAACAGGAGCACCGTCAGCCACAGCACCCCGCCGTCCAGCGTGGAGGCGAGCTGCCAGACCTCGGCGTTGATGAACAGGAACGTCACGAACAGCAGCAGCAGCGGCAGCGCGCGGGTGACCATCGGGAGCAGCAGGTGCAGGCTGCCCATGGTGCGGCTGATCGCCCACATGAGGACAGGGCGGCCGCGCAGGGCGGTGACGCCGTAGAAGGCCGCGGCCACGACCCCGACCGCGGTCAGGCCGGCCGCCCCGAGCGAGAGGTCGCCGACCAGCCAGGACAGGCCCACGGCGGCGACCGCGGCCGCGAGGCCGACGGCGACCGTGAGCGGGACCAGGCGGCGCGGCGTCAGCGCCTCGCGGGCCGCGGAGCGCTGCTCCGGCACGAAGTAGGGCAGCCCGTGGCGGACGAACCAGGCCTCGGTCGCCTCCAGCGGCGTCAGCTCGACGCTCCTGCGGGTGAGCGGACGGTTCACCGGCCGTCTCCCACGGCGTCGTCGGGGGCGAGCCCCAGCAGCGTCCGGGTGTCCAGCACGTCCTGGGCCATCGTCTCGACGAGCGCGTCGATGCCCTCGAACTTGACCATGCCCCGGATCCGGGCCACGAAGGCGATCTCGACCACCCGGTCGTAGAGGTCGAGGTCCGTCCGGTCGAGGACGTAGGCCTCCACCCGTCGGTCGCGCTCGCCGTCGAAGGTCGGGTTGGTGCCGACGCTGATCGCGGCCGGATGGGTCTCGCCGGTGTCGAGGCGGCGCAGCCGCCCGGCGTAGACGCCGTCGGCGGGGGCCGCGGTGAGGCCGTCGGTCGGCACGTTGGCGGTCGGGTAGCCGAGCTCGCGCCCGCGCTGGTCGCCCTGGACGACGACGCCGCGCACAGCGAAGGGACGGCCGAGCGCCTCGGCGGCGCCGGCCACGTCACCGGCGGCCAGGCAGGTGCGCACGTAGGTCGAGGACCAGACCTGGGGCCCGCCGTCGAGCGCGACGCCCTCGGCGGTGAACCCGGCGCTCGCCCCGGCCCCGACCAGGAAGGCGACGTCGCCGGCGGCGCGGTGGCCGAACCGGAAGTTGGCCCCCACCACCACGGCGCGGGCGTGCAGCGTGTCGACGAGCACCCGGTCGACGAACTCCTGCGGCGTCCAGGCCGCGACCTCGAGGTCGAACGGCAGCGCGAAGACGTGGTCGACCCCGACGTCGGCGAGCAGCGACGCCCGCTCCTCGAGCGTCGTGAGCATCGACGGGGCGTGCTCGGGGCGCAGCACGGCCATGGGGTGCGGGTCGAACGTCACCGTCACCAGGGGTACGCCGAGCTCGTCGGCGCGCTGCCGGGCGCGGCCCACCACGACCCGGTGCCCGCGGGGCACGCCGTCGAAGTTGCCGATGGTGACGGCGGTCCCCGCACC
>JAOPYC010000114.1 GCA_025964795.1 Marmoricola sp. | reverse complement strand
ACCGGCACCATCGGCTTCATGATGGACTGCGACACCACCGGCATCGAGCCCGACTTCTCGCTGGTCAAGTTCAAGAAGCTCGTCGGCGGCGGCTCCATGCAGATCGTGAACCAGACGATCCCGCGGGCGCTGAAGAAGATGGGCTACGCCCAGGAGACCATCGAGGCGATCGTCGAGTACATCGCCGAGAAGGGTCACGTCATCGATGCACCCGGCCTGAAGACCGAGCACTACGAGGTCTTCGACTGCGCGATGGGTGCGCGGGCGCTGAAGCCGATGGGCCACGTGCGGATGATGGCGGCCTGCCAGCCGTTCCTCTCCGGCGCCATCTCCAAGACGGTGAACCTGCCCGAGACCGCCACGGTCGAGGAGATCGAGGACATCTACCTGCAGTCGTGGAAGCTCGGCCTCAAGGCCACCGCGATCTACCGCGACAACTGCAAGGTGGGCCAGCCGCTCTCCGACGCCAAGGCCAAGGGCGCCGACTCGGCGGTCGAGGCCGGTGCCGGCGCGCGGGTCGTCGAGACCGTCGCGGCCGAGCCCGTGGTCATCCACAAGCCGTTCCGCAAGCGTCTCCCCAAGAGCCGCGCGTCGCGGACCACCAGCTTCACCGTGGGTGGCGCCGAGGGCTACATGACCTCGGGTGCGCACGACGACGGCGAGCTCGGCGAGGTGTTCCTCAAGCTCGGCAAGCAGGGCTCCACCCTGGCCGGGGTGATGGACGCCTTCTCGATCGCGGTCTCCATCGGCCTGCAGTACGGCGTCCCGCTCGAGACCTACGTCTCGAAGTTCACCAACCTGCGCTTCGAGCCGTCGGGCATGACCGACGACCCGGACATCCGGATGAGCCAGTCGCTGATGGACTACGTCTTCCGCAGGCTCGCGCTGGACTACCTGTCCTTCGAGGACCGCTCGATGCTCGGCATCTACTCCGCCGACGAGCGCCAGCGGCACCTCGAGACGGGCAGCTACGAGCCCCTCGAGGAGACCGGGGGAGCGGAGGAGCTCATGCAGATCGAGCTCGCCGAGACCAAGGCCCCCGCGAAGGACGTCGACCACCGCGCCGACGACCTGGAGACCAAGGACACGCACGGTGCGGAGGCCCGCGAGGTCCCGGCCAGGATCAGCACCCAGGAGGCGCACACCTCCGCGGAGCTCTTCGAGAAGCTGACCGGCACCGCGGTCGACTCGCCCCTGTGCATGACCTGCGGGACGAAGATGCGCCCGGCGGGAAGCTGCTACGTCTGCGAGGGCTGCGGCTCGACCTCGGGTTGCAGCTGACCAGTCAGCCGGAGCACCACAACAGGGAGTCGCTTCGGCGGCTCCCTGTTGTGCGTGATCCCTCACTCGAGAGGGTTCCTGCGCAGGAAGCGCACCTCCTCGATGTCGAGGCGGGCCTGCACCCGGCGCAGCACGATGTCGTCGATGCGCTGCTCGTCGCGGAGCTCGAGGAGCGCCTCGCGCCGCCTGCTGATGAGCGCTAGGGACAGGCTGGCGTACTGGTCGTCGTGCCGCACGATGGGGTCGCCCTCCGCACCGCCGGCCGCCAGCAGCTTGCGCTGCTTGTCCAGCTCGTGGCGCACCCGCTCCACCACCTTCTCACCGCTGCCGAGCTCCTCGGCCGTGGTGTCGAGAGCATCGATGGCCGCGTCGAGGGTGTACTCGTCTGCGAACTGGAGCTCCTCGGCGACCGAGGTGTCGGCCGGGAGCCGCGCGAACCGCACGACCGCCGGGAGCAGCAGCGCCTGGAGCAGGCTCAGCAGGATCACGCCGCAGGTGATCAGCACGATCAGGTCGCGGTCGGGGAACGGGGCGCCGGAGTCGAGCTTGTGCGGGACGGCCAGCACCGCGGCGAGCGAGACGGCGCCGCGGAAACCGGCCACCGCGCTGACGGTGCGTTGTCGCGCCGGGACGCGGCGCAGCCGCTGCGCCGGTCGGCGGTCAAGGAGCCGGATGAGGTACGGCGTGGTGTAGAGCCACACCCACCGCACCCCGATCACCACGCCGGTGACGGCGAGGACGTCGATCAGCGCGCGCGAGGTGGAGGCGCTGTCCAGGCCGCGAAAGGCCGACTGGGCGGAGAGCCCGACCAGCACGAACAGTGCGCTGCTGAGTACGGTGGTGGACAGCGACCAGAAGGGGATGATGATCTGCCGGGTCACCGCGCCGGTGATCCGCGGTGCCACCTGGCTCATGAACAACCCGCAGATGACCACGGCCAGCACGCCCGAGGCGTCCACGGAGTCGGCGAGGAGGAACGCGGCGAACGGGGTCACCAGCATCGCGATGCCCTCGAGCATGGGGTCGTCCATCCGGCGCCGGACCTGCCAGCTGACCAGCCCGGTCAGCGCACCGGCGAGCACGCCTCCGCCGTACGCCAGCACCAGCAGCCAGGTCACGTGCCAGCCGGTGAGGTGCTCCTCGCCGACCGTCACCCCCACCGCCAAGCCGTAGATGACCAGGGCGGTGCCGTCGTTGATCAGGCTCTCGGCGCGGAGCACGGTCACCGTACGGCGGGGCAGGTCACGGGCCAGGACGCCGACCGCCGTGGCGTCGGTGGGTGCCAGCGCGGCGCCGAGGACCCAGGCCGGACCCCACTCGAGGCCGAGCCCGTGCGCGGCCGCAGCGACGGCGGCGGCAGTCGCGAACACCAGCGCGGTGCTGGTCAGCACGACGACCCGCAGGTTGTTGCGGATCTCCCGCAGCGAGGTCGTCAGGCTCTCCCAGTAGAGCAGGGCAGGCAGGAAGACGAGCAGCACCACCTCCGGCGGCAGCTGGGCCTGGCGCAGGTGCGGCACGAAGCCGACGAGCACCCCCACCAGCACGAGCAGGATGGCCGGCGCGATCGGGTAGCGGCGCGCGAGCGCCCCGCACGCGACCAGGGCGACCCCGAGCAGCACGACCATTTCGAGTCCAAGCACGGGTTCATCTTGTCCAGCCACGGGCCCGACGACCACCTCTGGCCGGGAGCTGGTCCATCACGCCCCCCTCTGTGGGGCCCCGGAATGTCTGGGGCATGACCTGCAGCCGACGGGGCACCGTCTTCACCCGGCACACCGTCGACAAGGACGCGAGCGGGTTCAAGCGCGGCGGAGTGGGTTTCCCCTCGCCCGGGGCGCCCGCCCGGGGCCGGGCTCACCCGGGAGGCGGATCCGGGAACCGGGGCAGCACCTGCGTCTCGGCGTCGGGGCCGAGCGGGGGTGGCGGCGCGGCCGGGGGACGACGTGGGTCACCGGGGTGGGCGGCTCGCCGCCGCTGCGGGACCAGCCGGAGCTGGCGGCGTACGCGCTCCTCGAGGGCGAGCTCGTGCTGCAGCCTGCGGACGGTGGCGCGCGTGGCTGCGTAGAGCTCGACCACGTCAGCGGCTCGGGGCTCCGACAGGGCCGCCTCGATGCGAGCGCGGGCGCGCAGCAGGCCGTTCTGGGCCTCTCGCAGGCGGGCGATGTCGGCCCCGCTCAGGCTGACCTGCGCGTCGCCCTCGTGCCGCACGAGCTCGCCGAACGCGTCGGTGCCCGCGGCCAGCTCGCGACAGGTCAGGGCCAGGTCGCGGAGCACGTCACGGGCGGAGTCCTCGCCGAGCCAGTCGCCGTCGGCGGCGTCGGCCACGGACCGCATCAGGCCGCGGATCGCCACCGCGGAGTGCTCGAGCGCTTCCAGTCCCTGCCGCAGACCGGCCTCCACGTGGGGCGTGTTGACCGCGCGCACGTTGAGCCGACGGCCTTCCTCCGCCCGGAGCAGCGCGGCACCGACGACAGGGATGTCATGGGTGATCCGGCGGGCGTCGTCGAGCCACTCCCGCGCCGAGCCGGGGAGATTCTGGGGCTCCCCCTCCGCCATGGCCTCGAGCTCCTCGGCCGCCCTGACCAGGAGCTCGCTGACGGCGTCGGCCAGGCCCTCGATCGCGCGGCCGGCGTCGGAGCTGCCCACCTTCGGCGGGAAGACCAGGGTGGCGATGATGCCCACCGCGGCGCCGACCAGGGTCTCGGTGATCCGCTGCCAGGCCGCCGCCCCCGCGCCGATCGCGCCGACACCGAGCACCAGCATGGCGCTGATCGCCACCTCGACGAGGTTGGAGCGCAGCCGCAGGAACTGCCCGATGGTGATGCTGATCAGGATGAGCACGCCCAGGCTCCACCACTGGAGCGGCACGATCGCGGCGAACCCGACCGCCACCGCCACCCCGGCCACCACCGCGATCACCCGGTCGAGGCCGCTGGCGAGCAGCGACAGCGGCGTCACCTGCACCACCAGCATGGCGGTCAGCGGTGCGAGCAACGGCTGGGTGCCGGGAAAGAACGCTGTCGCAGCGAGGTAGGCGGACGTGGCCGCGATCGTGATGCGCAGCGACCACAGCACCGAGGCCCGGCCGTCGCGCCGTACGCGCGCCACCTCTCGGGACACGAAGCCTCGCCACCACCGACCCACCTCGTCATTGTGACTGGTTGCGTCCGCAGGGGGTACAACCTCGCCCGTGGAGATCGCCCGATGAGCCCGACCCCGGTGCGCTGGCTGTTCGGTGACCAACTGGGTCCGCACTTCGCCGACGACCACGACGGACCGTTTCTGATGGTGGAGTCCAAGGCGGTGTTCCGGCGTCGCCGCTTCCACCGGGCCAAGGCCCAGCTGGTCCTCTCGGCGATGCGGCACCGCGCGGCGGAGCTGGGCGACCGGGTCACCTACGTCCGGTCCGAGGGGTACGCCGCAGCGGTGCGCGAGCACGTCGGCGACCGGCCCGTCGAGGTCGTCCACCCCACGTCGTACGCCGCGCTGGGGCTGGTCGAGCGACTGGGGGCGACGCTGCTTCCCCCACGGGGTTTCGCCACCTCGCGCGAGGACTTCGAGACGTGGGCGGCGGGACGCGGCCAGTCGCGGCTGCTGATGGAGGACTTCTACCGGGAGGTGCGGCTGCGGCACGGCGTGCTCCTCGACGGCGCCGGCCCCGCCGGGGGCCGCTGGAACTACGACCACGACAACCGCGAGCCACCGCCGAAGGGCGCGGCCACGCTCGGCCTGCCCGAGCCGTCGTGGCCCGTGGAGGACGACATCGACGCCGAGGTGCGCTCCGACCTCGACCGGTGGGAGCGCGACGGCGACGTCACCTTCATCGGGCAGGAGCATCCGCGGCGGTTCCCCGCCACCCGCCGGGAGGCGCTGGCCGCGCTGGATGAGTTCGTCAGCGAGCGCCTGCCCAGCTTCGGTGCCTACGAGGACGCCGTGCTGGAGGGCGACCCGTGGATGGCGCACTCGCTGGTCTCGGCGCCGCTCAACCTCGGTCTGCTCGACCCGCTCGAGGTCGTACGCCGGGCCGAGTCGGCCTACCTCGCCGGAGAGGCGCCGATCGCCTCCGTGGAGGGCTTCGCGCGCCAGGGGATCGGCTGGCGCGACTACGTGTGGCACCTCTACTGGCACTTCCCCGAGAGCTATCGGCGACGCAACGAGCTGCGCGCCGCCGAGCGGATGCCGCAGTGGTTCGCAGAGCTGGACGGCGACGCCACCGACGCGCGCTGCCTCGCGCACACGCTCGACCAGGTCAGCGAGCACGGGTGGGTGCACCACATCCCGCGGCTGATGATCCTCGGCTCCTACGCGATGCAGCGCGGCTGGTCGCCGACGCAGGTGACCGACTGGTTCCACCGGGCCTTCGTCGACGGCTACGACTGGGTGATGGTGCCCAACGTGGTCGGCATGTCGCAGCACGCGGACGGCGGCGCGATGGCGACCAAGCCGTACACCTCCGGTGGCGCCTACCTCGACAAGATGACCGACCACTGCGGCTCCTGCCGGTTCAACCCGAAGGTCCGGGTGGGGGAGGACGCGTGCCCGTTCACGGCGGGCTACTGGTGGTTCCTCGACCGGCACCGCCAACGGCTCTCGCACAACGGCCGCATGCGTCGGGCGGTGCAGGGACTCGATCGGCTGGGGGACCTCCCGGAGCTGGTGGCCCAGGAGGACCAGCGCGGCAACCGGGCTCCCTGACGCGACCGGGGGCACCAGGGGCGACGTGCTGGCAGCGTCCCGACTGATCACCCACTGAAACTGTAGACAAAGGCCCGGTGGTGGCACCTATCGTGAGGTGCCCACCCCGAATCCTTCGAACGGAGATCCACCCCATGAGCCTGACCATCGGTGACACCGCTCCCGACTTCACCGCGGAGACGACCGAAGGCACCATCAACTTCCACGAGTGGCTCGGCGACTCGTGGGGCGTGCTGTTCTCGCACCCGAAGAACTTCACGCCTGTCTGCACCACGGAGCTCGGCTACCTGGCCTCGATCAAGCCCGAGTTCGACAAGCGCGGGGTGAAGATCATCGGCCTCTCCGTGGACTCGGTGGAGAAGCACCCGGCCTGGGCCAAGGACATCGAGGAGACCCAGGGCACCGCCCCGAACTACCCGCTCATCGGCGACGAGGACTTCGCCGTGTCCAAGGCCTACGGGATGCTCCCGGCCGAGGTCAGTGGTGACGCCGGCGACCGGACCCCCGCCGACAACCAGACCGTCCGCAGCGTCTTCATCGTCGGCCCCGACAAGAAGATCAAGCTGGTCCTGCTCTACCCGATGACCACCGGCCGCAACTTCGACGAGGTCCTGCGCGTGCTCGACTCGCTGCAGCTCACCGCCAACCACAAGGTGGCGACGCCCGCGCAGTGGCAGCAGGGTGGCGACGTGATCATCGCCGGCTCGGTGAACAACGAGGCCGCCAAGGAGATCTTCGGGACCTGGGAGGAGCCGAAGCCCTACATCCGGATCGTGCCGCAGCCTTCCTGACCGGCTGCCCGCACGGGCACTCGCTCCTCACCACTGATCGTTCGGAGGACCAGTGCCGTACTCATCCCTGTCCCACCTCGAGTGCTCGCGCACGGCGAAGCGCTATGAGGCCGACCAGGTCCAGGGCGTGAGCGAGGTGGGCGCGCCGTTGCTGGTGCGCTACGACCTCGACGAGGTGCGGGCGAACGTCACCCCCGAGGAGATCGCCGGCCGCCCGCACGACCTGTGGCGCTACCACGAGCTGCTGCCCGTGCGGGACCCGGCGAACGTCACCACGTTGGGCGAGGGGATGACGCCACTGCTCCCCATCCCGACGTACGGCGCCCAGATCGGCGTACCCCACCTGCTGATGAAGGACGAGGGCCTGATCCCCACGGGCAGCTTCAAGGCACGGGGTGCGGCGGTCGGCGTCTCCCGGGCGCGCGAGCTCGGCGTCAAGGCGGTCGCGATGCCGACCAACGGGAACGCCGGCGCCGCCTGGTCGGTGTACGCCGCTCGCGCCGGCATCGGCAGCCTGATCGTGATGCCCGTAGACGCCCCGGAGATCACCCGGCGCGAGTGCGTCGTCTCGGGTGCGGAGCTCTACCTCGTGGACGGCCTGATCAACCACGCCGGGGCCCTGGTCAAGGCGGCCGTGGAGGAGCGGCCGGGCTACCAGGAGGTCTCCACGCTGAAGGAGCCCTACCGCATCGAGGGCAAGAAGACGATGGGCTACGAGATCGCGGAACAGCTGGGCTGGCAGGTGCCCGACGTGATCCTCTACCCGGCCGGTGGCGGGGTCGGGCTGATCGGGATCCACAAGGCGATGAAGGAGCTGCAGGAGCTCGGCTGGATCGGCCCGAAGCTGCCACGGCTCGTGTGCGTGCAGTCCACCGGCTGCCCGCCGATCGTGGACGCGTTCCATGCCGGCCTCGACGAGAGCACGCTGGTCGAGGGGACCAGGACGCTCGCCTTCGGGATCAACGTGCCCAAGGCGCTCGGGGACTTCCTCGTCCTCCAGGCCGTCCGTGAGTCCGGTGGCACCGCGATCGCCGTCAGTGACGAGACGATCCTGGCCGAGGTCAGTGCCCTGGCCCGCGCCGAGGGTGCGTGGATCTGCCCCGAGGGCGCGGCGTGCCTGGCCGCCGCGCGCGAGCTGCGGCAGAGCGGCTGGATCGGTGAGCAGGAGCGGGTGGTGGTGCTGAACACCGGCAGCGGCTTGAAGTACCCCGAGACCGTGCAGGTCGACGTGCCGGTGCTGGAGCGGGACGGGACCGTCCCCACCGCCGGCTGAGCCAGGGTTTTCCACAGGCCAGGAACGAGGGCTGGCCGAGGCGGTCGCGCTCGGGTTGGCTGTCGCCATGACTCGGGGCACCACGTCGCAGCGTCGTGCGAGGGCCGTTGCCGCGCTGCTGCTGGCGGTCGTGGTCGCGGGGTGCGGCGGCCGCGGCGCCGAGGTTCGGTCCGACCACGCCGGGCCGTCGGCCCGCTTCGTCTACGACTGCGCCGGGCGCCTCGCCGCCGTGCAGGAGGGTGGCACGACCGCGGTCCTCCGCTACGAAGCGGCCGGCGACCGGGTCGTCGTCGATCACGTGCGGTCGCGCGGCTACGCCCCAGACAGGCCCCACGTCATGGGCGCGCCGCGGGTCACCGGTGTCACGCCGGAGCGGGTTTCCCCGGGTGCCACGATCACCGTCTCCGGCCGTGGTTTCGATGCGGTCCCGGCGGGCAACGTGGTCGCGGTCGGTGGGGCGCTCGGCAGGGTCCTGAGCGCCGCCCCCACCGAGCTGCGCGTGCAGCTGCCGCCGGTCGCGGCGCCCGGGCCGGTGACCGTGTCGACGGCCCACGTCCGCTCCACCAGCCGGGACGACCTGGTCGTCGTCCCCGCCGAGGTCCGTCCCGCCGAGGTGACCGACGTGATCCGGAGCGAGCTCGGGCGGACGACGACCTTGCGGGGTTCGCAGGACGAGGTCTCCCCACGCCGGACGCTGCTGACCTTCCGCGGCGCCGCGGGCGCTGTCGTGGAGCTCCACCTTGGCCCCGGCAAGGAGCTCTGCGCGTCCGACGCCGTCGGGCTGGCCGGACCCACCGGCACGATCATCGAGGCCTCAGCGGGCAGCGACTCCTGGTGTGGGAGACCGGCACGACTGCCGATGGCCGGCACCTACACCGCCACGGTCACGCACAGCAGTGAGCTCCGGGCGACCCTCGTCGAGAAGCGGGCCGCGGCCCCGAGACGGCTGCCGGGCGCCGCGGCGACGCGCAGGGTGCCACAGGGCTGGGACGAGCCGGCCGAGGACGGGCCTGCGGACTTCCCGGTGGACCTGTCGTCCGGACTGTTGCGCACGCAGGTCACCGACCTGCCGCTGGGTGGGTCGGGAGCGGCCGACCTGACCCGCACCTTCGCCGTCGGTGACCAGGACCTGCCGGCCCTCGCTCCCGAGGAGCCGCTCGCTCGGCACTGGAGCGTGGGTGCCTCCCTGGCGCTGCAGCCCAGCGCGTCCTACAGCTATCTGGACGTCGTGCTGCCCGACGGCCTGCGGCTGCCCTACCGCCGGGTGAGCGAGGGCGCGCCCGAAGCCACGGGTGGGGTGTTCGAGCCCGGCGTCGGCGCCGGTCCCTTCGCGGGGTCCCAGGTCACGTACGCCGGTTCGGGATGGGAGCTCCGGACCCGGGCGGGCATGGTCCTGGGCTTCGCGCGCACCGGGTCCCCGCTGCGGCTGTCGTGGATCAGGGATCCCGAGGGTCGGACCGCGCGCTTCGTCCGTGGCCCGGACGACCAGGGAAGACCGGTGGGCGACCTCGTCGGCGTGGTCTCCGAGGACGGCCAGTGGGCCAGGCTCGACCACGACGCCGAGCACCGGATCACCGGTGCCACCGACCAGGTCGGCGACGTCGTCACCTACCGCTACGTCCGGGCCGGAGACCACCTGGCCGCCGCAAGCTACCGACCGGTGGGCGGGACGGTCACGACGGTCGGCTACCGCTACCAGGAGCTCACGGGTCGGCTGGTGGCCGTCACCGACGGTCGCCGGGAGCTGATCCGGTTCGGCTACGACGAGGCCGGTCGGGTCGTGCGACAGGTGGTGGCACGGTCGCCGGGCGTCCCCGCGGGGGAGTGGCGCTACTCCTACTCGGTCGGCACCCGTCGGGTCACCCTCCCCGGTCGCACCGACCGCGTCTCGTTGCCGCAGGTCCGTCGCGTGGTCGTGGTCGGACCCGCGGGTCGTCGTACGGTCAGGTTCGCCGGAGGCCGGTGGGTCAGCGACTCCACGGCCGCTGGCACGACCCGGGTCGTCCGGCAGCCGGGGACCGACCTGGTCAGCCCGGGCAGCAGCTCGCGCGACCCCGACCTCGAGACCGCCGCGGGCCTGCCGGAGGGCTACCTCGAGCTGCGCGACAGCGCTTCGGCGGTCTTCGTCGATGCCAAGGGTCGCCGGGCGGCGATGCGCAGCCCGGGCGGCGCGGTGACCCGTGTCGCCTACGACGCCTACGACCGCCCCGTCGCGATCACCGACGCCGACGACACGTCGACGCGGCTCACCTACACCGACGCCGGGGACATCGCGACCGTCACCGATGCGGCCGGCACGACTCGCTACGGCCGGGACGACCGTGGCCAGCAGGTCTCCGAGACCGATCCCCTCGGGCGCCGACAACGGTGGCGCTACGACGGGGCGGGTCACGTGACGTGGCAGCAGGACCAGCGGGGTGTCGTCTCGACGTTCGGCTACGACCGGTTCGGGCGTCTGGTCACCGCGCGCTACGGCGTACGACGCGGGCGGGCACCCGCTGAGCGCGTGGACCACGTCTTCGACCGGTCGGGTCGGCTGGCGCAGGTCCGTGACTCGACCGCGGAGGGACCCGTCTCGTTCCGCTACGACAGCCGCGGGAACGTCGTGGCCGAGACCTCGGCAGGTGACACCGTGCTGCGCCGCTACGACGACGCGGGCCGACCCACCGACGTCATCCTGCCCGGCGGCGCCGGCGTGGGCCCCGACTACAGCGCCGAGGGACGCCTCGCTGGGCTCGTGCTGCGAGACCGCTCCAGGAGCGTCCGGGCCGCGCCGCGCTACGACCGTCGCGGCCGACTCGCCGGGCTCGACCTGCCGGGGGGAGTCCGGTGCCGACTCGGCTACTCCCGCGGCCAGCTGACCGGCCTCAGCTACACCAGCGGCGGCCGACGGGTTGCCGAGCAACGTGCGTCGTACGACGCGGCGGGTCGGCTCAGCGGCCTCGACGGGGACCTCGGCCGCCCGGCGCTGCCGCGGGAACAGGCTGAGCGAGCCTTCGACGCCGCGCACCAGGTCACCGCGGGCGCGGGCGGGACGCACGCCTGGCGCTGGGACCGGGCCGGCAACCTGGTCGAGGACGACACGCACCGCTACACCTGGGACGCTCGGGGGCGACTCGTGGTCGTCGCGGCCCCGAGGGTCGGACGAGCTTCGGCTACGACGCGCTGGGCCGGCGTACGAGTGCCACCACCGCGGGACAGACCACGCGCTACGTCTACGACGGCGACGACGTCATCCAGCACGTCGCCCCCGACGGCAACCGCACGACCTATCTCCGCGGCGCGGATGGCACCCCGCTGGCGAGCACCACGGACGCGGGATGAGCTGCAACGACGTACCTGCCCGACGTCCTCGGCAACGTCGCCGCCGAGGTCGGCGCCGACGGCCAGGTCACGCGTTTCTCCTACGACCCGTTCGGGGTGACCCCCTCCCGTGCGCAGGGGCCGGACCGACCTGGGTTCCGTGGGCTCCTCGCGGACCCATCCGGGCAGCTGTCCATGGGGGCCCGCGTCTACGACCCCGGCAGCGGCCGGTTCCTCTCCCGCGACACCTGGGGCATCGCGGGCGGCGACACCGACCTCTACCGCTACGCGTTGGGGGCGCCGACCGTCTACACCGATCCGAGCGGCCACGTCTCGGAGTGCGTGGGGATGGCCCTCGGCTGGGCGATGTCGACCCTGGGGCCCGGTGGCGGCTGGGACGACTACGACGCCCTCGACGACAAGGTCCGGTCCGGCGAGCTGAGCCCGGACCAGTGGACGGTCGCGGCCGACCAGGTCGCCCACGACGTCTGGTCGGGCTTCGACGTCGTCGCCAGCGTCTGCGGGACCAGCGCCGTCGGCACCAGCGCGGCAGCCCTGCCCCTGCTCAGGTCCGGCAAGGTCGCGGGCCGTGAGCTGGGCAGCCTCGCCCACGACGCCGTCGCCGGTGCGGCCGCGACCCGGGTGGAAACCCTCGCTGCCGCAGTCGACGCGCGAGCTCTGATCCCGAGTCGCACAGTCTGGTTCACGCAGGACTCGGCCGGTGCAACGTTTCGGGACGGGCGGTCGATTTTTGAGCTGGCGAATCGTATGGCCGAAGACCGTAGAGCCCCGGATGGCCTCCCAGCCATCCGGCTATTCATCAACGACGGCAACATCTATTCTCTCGACAACCGGCGACTTTTCGCCGGGCAGTACGCCAACGTTGACCTACCCGCGCGCTGGGCGACGGCTTCTGAAATCTCTGCCAGAAGGAGATCGGAGCTCTTCGATGGCACATCGATTCTGATCCGACAGCCCGGGGGCAGAGGCAATAGGGGATGGTGGCAGCCATGAATGGAACCGACGATGCACCTGGCCGGGAGTATCTTCTGGAGACCCTGGATGAGCTGGTGCTCGAGCTCGAATCCGGCAAGGAGTGGGAAAACCACACCCTGAGTCGCTATTTGGACAGTTTCGCCGCCCTCTTGGGCTCGATCGACAACGTCTATCAAATCGAGGGTAAGCCTATGCCCGCGGACCCTTGGGTCATCTTGGCTGAAGTGTTCCGAGGCGCCCGCAACTACGAGTAGCAGGTCGCGTCGGCGAGGGTGGTCCCGTAGAACCGTGCGCGGTCGACCTCTAGCGTCGTACGCAAGGACTGCACAGGCGCCCAGCACCACAGGGTTATCCACAGCTCCCCAGGTGAGCCTTGTCCGTGGGTCGCATCCGGCGTTGCCTACTCGCATGACCAGCTTCCGAGAGAACTCCTCGAACAAGACGCCGGGCTTCCGGCGCGGCCCGCGCGTTGCCGACCTGATGACCGCCGAGCACTTCCGATTCGCCAACAGCTCCTACGCCGCTGAGCGGGCGGGCGACGCCGAGACTTCCCTGGCGTATCACCGAGGAGTGCCGATGTTCGCCCGCGGAGCTCAGGCGGTGCAGCTGACCCAGCTGGCGGCGCTGTCCGAGGAGATGACGCCGTGGCTGTGGGCCCGGTGGGCGGCGTACCAGTGCACGCGAGCCGAGGACAACGACGAGTCGGGCCGGATCCAGCGCGCGGCGCTCGACTACACGATGCGGATGTTCTACGCCGACCGTGTGGAGCGGGCCTACCAGTACGGCGACGACCCGACTGCGGCGATCGCGCAGGTCATGGGGGAGGGCTGGGCCTTCCACCAGATCTGCACGTTCGAGCTGGGCGGCCTCCAGGAGTTCATGTCGAACCTCGCCGCCGGGCGGCTCGCGGAGGAAGCCGGGCTTGCGCGGAGCTGGAGGGGTGCCCGGATGGGCGGCTACCGGCTGGTGTCCGCCGGACCCGGGTCCTTGGCCGTCCACGACCTACGCTCGAACCGCCAGGTGCCGTTGCTCGACCTCGGCGCGGCCGTCCACGCCGACGCGGACGGTTGGCTGGTCGGCCGGTTGGTGCCCAGCGGCGTGACGCCCGCGCTGATGTTCGACAGCCGTCCGATCGCTGTGGACGAGAGGACTGCTCGCGCCGTGGCCGCCTCGAGCACGGTGCACGGCGGCTGGATCACCGCGCTGAAGGCCGCGATCACGGAAGGGCGCCTGGACCGGTGCCGTCTGGAGATGGAGGACCGCGAGCTGGTCACGGACGTGCCGAGCCTGTCGCTGATCGAGGCCGGCACCCCACCTCAGGCCGTCGCTGTCGCACTCGCTCAGCTGCGCCGGGGTCGCGACGAGATCGGCCGCGCCGCGTTCCGCATCCTCAAGCAGGTGGCCGAGGGGGAGTTCGGTCCCGACCGGCGGGCGGCGTACGTCGCGGCGGCGGTGCTCAACCCGCACGCCTTCGCCGAGGCCAGCACTCAGCTGGTCGGCACCGGGTCGCCCCGCAACTGGATGCACTGGGCGGAGCTGGTGCCGGAGCCGGCCCGCGGGCGGCTGCAACGCCTGGCGACCGCGGCCTCGGCGGTCGCCTGAGCGGCGCTCAGCCGGACAGGTCCCAGGCGTAGTGGCTCGTCGCCACCACGTCCAGGTCGTGGTCCGCACCCATCCTCGCGACGCTCTCCATGAGCAGCATCAGGCGGCGGTCCAGCTCGTTGTTGTCACCATTGCTGCCGTAGTAGGCGTGGATGTCGTGCATCGCCTCGGCGGGAAACAGCTCCTCGACGATCGCATCGACGGCTGGGGTGTCGTCCGTGAGCCGATCCGTGACCCGGTTCTGCACGTAGCCGAACGTGGCCTGGGTGTCCATCGCCACCTGGGTGTGCGGGCCCTGCCAATGGGTCTGCCAGTCGGCGTACTCCAGCTCCGCAGGCTTCCGCAGGAACGCCACCTGGGCCAGGCCGTCGAGGCGTGCGCCATCGGCGACGTCCGGGGGGACGAGCGGCTGACGCTCCTCGACCTGCCAGCCGGCGATCCTGGCGGCGTACGGGCGCAGCGCGGCGACGACGTCCACCGGCCGGTCCGCCCAGACCGAGACGACCGAGGTGAGCGGCTCGTCGAAGTGCTCCAGGCGGAGGACCTCGTCGGGGATGTGGTCGTCGTCGAGGTTGAGCTGAAGTCGCGTCGCGCCGGCCTGGCGGAGGGTGATCCGCAGGTCCTCACCCAGGAGCTGCTGGTGGTCCGCGTCCCACAGCGCCAGAACCAGTTTCATGCTGCGCACTCTAGGTCGTCGAGCCGTGGCCCTGTCGGTGCTCGGCGATAGGACCGAGGTGTGGATGAGGAGAAGCACCATGGATGACGTCGCCATCGACGAGTACGCCGAACAGCTCGTGCACACGATGGCGATCGAGCTCACGCATCCGCACGAGAGGGAGTGCGTCATCTGCTACGTGCTGCGGATGCTGGACGAGTTCGGCTGCGACACCACCCTGCGGTTCGCCCGTGACTACCGCGACCTGCGGGCTCCGAGAGCGACCGCGCTCGAGGCACGGCTCGGCAGCATGGGCGGCTTCTGCGACTGCGAGATCTTCCTCAATGGGATGCGGCGAGCCCGCCACCTGCGGACCTATGACGAATACGGCGACGAGGTCGACGGGAAGCCGTTGCCACCCTGTGCCGGAGTCCGACGCGGCTCTACCCAGGGATGCGCGCACTGGGTACGTCGTCGTCGTGGACCCTACGGAGAAGACGGGTATTGATCTCTCCGACTTCTTGCCGCACGGACACAATGACTGCAGAAGCGAACACAGGTTCGATGATCATCGTGATGCAGGGCATCGAGCCACGGAGCCCCTCACAGGCCTGCTGCATCGACATGTGAGACCCAGAAGCCTTTGGTCCGAGTCGGTGCTGGAGGTGCGTGGTGGCGGCGTTCGATCGGGTGCACCCGGTGCTCGACTGCGTGCACGGGCTGGGTGCGGCGCTGAAGCTGCGGTTGATGGCGTGCTCCGACGATGTCGCGCTGGATGAGGGGGCCCGGGACATCGCGGCGTTGTTGACCCATCAGACCCGCACCGACCACGGGGCGAACCGGCGCGAGCTGGC
>JAOPYC010000105.1 GCA_025964795.1 Marmoricola sp. | reverse complement strand
AGCAGCTGCTGATCGGCGCCTACCAGGCCCTCGAGCGCCAGGTCGCCGCGGGCACGGTGAAGACCTACACCCGCCACGAGATGCTCGAGCTGATCGTCGTGGACGGTCGCGCCCGCGGCATCATCGTCCGGGACCTGGTCACGGGCGAGATCGAGACCTACTTCGCCGACGTGGTCGTGCTGGCCAGCGGTGGCTACGGCAACGTCTTCTTCCTCTCCACCAACGCCATGGGCTCCAACGTCACCGCGACCTGGCGGGCCCACCGCAAGGGCGCCTACATGGCCAACCCCTGCTACACCCAGATCCACCCGACCTGCATCCCCGTCTCCGGGCCCCACCAGTCCAAGCTGACGCTGATGAGCGAGTCGCTGCGCAACGACGGCCGCATCTGGGTGCCCAAGGACGCCAAGGACGCGGACAAGAACCCGAACGACATCCCCGAGGAGGACCGCGACTACTACCTCGAGCGGATCTACCCCTCCTTCGGCAACCTGGTCCCCCGCGACATCGCGTCCCGGCAGGCCAAGAACATGTGCGACGAGGGGCGCGGGGTCGGGCCCGAGGTCGACGGCGTACGCCGGGGTGTCTACCTCGACTTCGAGGAGGCCATCGGCCGGCTCGGCCGCAAGGCCATCGAGGACAAGTACGGCAACCTGTTCGACATGTACGCCCAGATCACGGGCGAGGACCCCTACGAGGTGCCGATGCGGATCTACCCCGCCGTGCACTACGTGATGGGCGGCCTGTGGGTCGACTACGACCTCCAGTCCACGATCCCCGGCCTGTTCGTGACCGGGGAGGCCAACTTCTCCGACCACGGCGCCAACCGCCTCGGCGCCTCCGCGCTGATGCAGGGCCTGGCCGACGGCTACTTCGTGCTGCCGAACACCATCCGCGACTACCTCGCAGACGGCCCGTTCGAGAAGGTGGCCGAGGACGACCCCGCCGTCGTCGAGGCCCAGCAGGCCGTCCAGGCCCGGGTCGACCACTTCCTGAACAACAACGGCACCCGCACCGTCGACTCCTACCACCGCGAGCTCGGCAACATCATGTGGGAGTACTGCGGCATGGAGCGCACCGAGGACGGCCTGAAGAAGGCGATCGACCTCATCCGCAGCCTGCGCGACGACTTCTGGCGCAACGTGAAGGTGCTCGGCGCCGCCGAGGGCCTGAACCAGTCCCTGGAGCGGGCCGGCCGCGTGGCCGACTTCTTCGAGCTCGGTGAGCTGATGTGCATCGACGCGCTGAACCGCCGCGAGTCCTGCGGCGGCCACTTCCGCGCCGAGTCGCAGACCGAGGAGGGCGAGGCGCTGCGCCACGACGACCAGTACGCCTACGTGGCGGCCTGGGAGTACGGCGGGCAGGAGAGCGAGACCGAGATGGCGAAGCCCATCCTGCACAAGGAGAACCTGACCTATGAGTTCGTCGAGATGAAGGCAAGGTCCTACAAGTGAAGCTCACCCTCAAGATCTGGCGCCAGCCCGACGCGGACACCGCGGGCGCCATCCACACCTACGAGGTGGACGAGATCTCCGAGGACATGTCGTTCCTCGAGATGCTCGACGTGCTCAACGAGCGCCTCAACGGCGAGGGCGAGGAGCCGATCGCGTTCGACTCCGACTGTCGCGAGGGCATCTGTGGCATGTGCGGGCTGATGATCAACGGCGAGGCCCACGGCCCGCAGGTCACCACCACCTGCCAGCTGCACATGCGGTCCTTCCACGACGGCGAGACGATCACCATCGAGCCGTGGCGCGCCGACGCGTTCCCGGTGCTCAAGGACCTCGTCGTCGACCGCGGCGCGTTCGACCGGATCATCCAGCAGGGCGGCTACATCTCAGTCAACACCGGCGCCGCCCCCGACGCCCACGCGACCCCGGTGCCGAAGGACAACGCCGACCGTGCCTTCGACGTCGCCACCTGCATCGGCTGCGGCGCCTGCGTGGCGGCCTGCCCCAACGGGTCGGCCTCGCTGTTCGTCGGCGCCAAGATCACCCACCTCGGCGAGCTCCCCCAGGGCCAGGCCGAGCGCGACTCCCGCGTGGTGAACATGGTCGGCCAGCACGACCACGAGGGCTTCGGTGGCTGCACCAACATCGGCGAGTGCACGGCAGCGTGCCCCAAGGGCATCCCGCTCGACGTCATCTCGCAGCTGAACAAGGACCTGCGCACCGCCGTCCGCCACGGGTACTGATCTCAGAATTCGGGCATATATGTTTAAACCGTAACAATCGGACAGGTTCTCCCTATCCTTCCCTCATGGGGGACACGCGGGCGGGCCGCCGACTGGTGCTGGGCACCGTGCTGCTGTTCGCCCTCGGCGGCACCACGTCGCCGGTGACGCAGGTGCTCGCGCCGCACGCCGCACCCGCCGCGGCGGCTCGCGCGGCGAAGGCGGCGAAGCCGGCCGCCACGAAGACGTCCGCCAAGTGGTCCGGCTCGGTGAACGCCAACGACCGGGCGGCGGTGAACGCGGCGTACCTGCGTGACTACCAGCCGGGGCTGCGCCTGCCGACCGGCTGGAACGGCAACGACAGCACGTGCGCCGCCGGCACCCAGTCCGCGGCGTCGCGCGCCGCCACCCTGCGCGGGATCAACTTCGCCCGATCCCTCGCCGGCCTGGCCCCGGTCGCCTTCGCCGCGTCCCTGAACTCGAGCTCCCAGCTGAGCGCGCTGCTGATGTCGGCCAACCGGAGCCTGAGCCACACGCCGCCCAAGACCTGGAAGTGCTACACCGATGCCGGCGGCGCGAACGCCGGGAAGTCGAACCTCGCCCTGTCCTACCCGTCGATCACCTCCTCGGGGGTCGTGGGGCTCTACCTCGAGGACGCCGGCTCGACCAACGCCGCGGCCGGTCACCGCCGCTGGCTGCTGAACCCCTCCTCCACCACGATGGGCTCGGGAGCGACGAACACCGCCCATGCCATGACGGTCGTCGGCCCGACCTCGGCGTCGCGCCCCAACCCGAGCTATGTCCCCTGGCCGACCTCGGGCTGGTTCCCGAACACCCTGGAGCCGAGTGGCCGCTGGTCGCTCTCGGTCGGCAACCGGGCGCTGAGCTTCGCGTGGGCCACCGTCCACGTCTGGCGCGACGGGAAGCCGATCAGCGTGAAGAAGAACGCGGTGGTGGACGGCTACGGCCACCCGACGCTCGTGTGGCAGCTGCCCGCCAACCTCACCCGGTCCGGGACCTTCAAGGTCCAGGTCACCGGGATCCGGGCCACCGCGAAGAGCACCGCCTACACCTCCACCTACACGGTGCGGATGTTCACGCCCGGTTCCTGACCCCTCCCAGCGGGAACGCGTGGGTGGGCAGCCAGCCTGAGCCGGCGTCGTGGAGGTACATCCACACCTCGTCGACGTCGAAGGCCGCATCGAAGTCCTCGAGGTCGTCGAAGGCCTGCTCGAGCTGCTCGGTGGGCAGGTGGTGGGCGACCGTGACGTGCGGGTGGTAGGGGAAGTGCCGGTCGAACAGCAGCGGCCCCCGGCGTACGCTGGCCGCGAGCTGCTCGCACTGGCTGATCCCCTCGACCACCCCGACGAAGACCACGGGCGAGACCGGCTCGAAGGTGCCGGTGCCGCGCAGGTGCACCCGGAACGGCTCGATGGCCGAGGCCACCTGGTCCAGGTGGGCGACGACCCCCTCCACGTCGTCGTCGGCCACCTCGTGCGGCGGCAGCAGCGTGATGTGCGTCGGGATGTGCCGGGCGGCCTCGTCCCCTACGTCGATGCGGTAGTTCTGCAGCTGGGAACCCCACGGTTCGGGCACGGGGAGAGAGACTCCGATGGTGGGCATCCGACGACTCTAACCAGCCACGAACCCGACGCGGTCGTAGACGTCGGCCAGGGTCGCGCTGGCGACCTCGCTCGCGGTCTCGGCCCCGGCCCGGAGGACACGCTGCAGCTCCGCCCGGTCGTCGAGCAGGTCGAGGGTCCGGTCCCGGAACGGCGTCACGAACTCGACGACCACGTCGGCCAGGTCACCCTTGAGGGCGCCGTAGCCCTGGCCGTCGTACGACGCGACGAGGTCCTCGACGCTCCGCCCGCTGAGCGCCGAGTAGATCGTCAGCAGGTTGGAGACGCCGGGCTTCTCCTCGGGGTCGAAGCGGATCTCCGAGCCCGAGTCGGTGACGGCCGAGCGGATCTTCTTCGCCGACACCTTCGGGTCGTCGAGCATGGTGATGATCCCGCCCGGGCTGGAGTTGGACTTCGACATCTTGATCGCCGGGTTCTGCAGGTCGAGGATCTTCGCGGTCTCCTTGAGGATGTAGGGCTCCGGAAGACGGAAGGTCTTCTTGTAGCGGTGGTTGAACCGCTGCGCCAGGTCGCGGGTCAGCTCGAGGTGCTGGCGCTGGTCCTCCCCCACCGGGACGTAGGCCGGGCGGTAGAGCAGGATGTCGGCCGCCTGGAGGATCGGGTAGGTGAACAGGCCGACCGAGGCGGCACCCTCCCCCTCCTTGGCGGACTTGTCCTTGAACTGGGTCATCCGGCGGGCCTCACCGAACCCGGTCAGGCACTCCAGCACCCAGGTCAGCTCGGCGTGTTCGGGGATCTGGGACTGCACGAAGATCGCCGACCGCTCGGGGTCGATGCCCATCGCGATCAGCTGCGCGGCCGACCTCAGCGTGCGCTCGCGGAGCACCTTCGGCTCGGGACCGGGCTCGAGGGCGTGCATGTTCGCGATGAAGAAGAACGGCTGGTGGGTCTCCTGGAGGTCCACCCACTGCCGGGTCGCGCCGAGGTAGTTGCCGAAGTGGAACGAGTCACTGGTGGGCTGGATGCCGGACAGGACACGAGGGCGCGCCGGTGCGTCGGTGGGGGTCTGCTGGGACATGGCCGCCATTGTTCCAGCCCGGGCTGTGCCCGCCGGACACGGGCGGCCGCGGGCCCGACGGGCCCGGACTCGACACAATGGGGGCATGCCGGGCCTGCACAGCACCATCCCCACGCTCACCGACGGAGTGGTGACGCTGCGCGCTCCCACCGACGACGACATCGAGGGCTCCTTCGAGCAGTGCCAGGACCCGGCGAGCCAGCGGTGGACGCGGATACCGGTCCCCTACACGCGTGACGACGCGAAGACCTACCTGCGGCACATCATCCCCGGGGGCTGGGAGACCGACCGCGAGTGGTGCTTCGTGGTCGAGGCCCGCGACGACACGGGCACCCCGCGCTTCGCCGGCTCGATCTCGCTGCGCAACGAGGACGAGGCCCGGGCGGAGATCGCCTACGGCGCCCACCCGTGGGTGCGGGGGCGCGGCGTGATGGAGCGCGCCTGCCGGCTGCTCCTCGACTGGGGCTTCGCCGAGCGCGACCTGCAGACGGTCAGCTGGTCGGCTCGTCGTGGCAACTGGGCCTCGCGCCGGCTGGCGTGGCGACTGGGGTTCACGGTCGAGGGGTCGATGCGGAGCTGGCTGCCGCAGCGGGGCGAGCTCGCCGACGTCTGGGTGGGCACGCTGCTGCGCGGCGACGTGCGCTCGCCGGGGTCGCCGTGGCTGGAGTCCGTCCGGATCGTCGGCGACCGCGTGGTGGTCCGGACGATGCGCGAGGCCGACCTGCCGCGGATCGTGGAGACACGCAGCGACCCGGACACCCAGCGCTGGCTGCAGGGGGCCCGGGAGACGGCGCCGCACACGATGGCGAGCAACGCCGGCTTCGTCGACGCCCGCCTCGAGGAGGCCGCCGACGGGCAGGCGGTCCACTGGGCGATCGCCGACCCGGTCACCGACGACTACCTCGGCCAGGTGTCGCTGACCGGCGTGGTCCACCGGCGGGAGGCCGACCTCGCCTACTGGGCGCACCCCTCGTCGCGGGGTCGCGGGACCACGTCGGAGGCGGTGCGTCTCGTCGTACGCCACTGCGCGATCCCGTTCGAGGACGGCGGTCTCGGCCTGCACCGGCTGACGGCCAACGCGGCCGTCGGCAACGACGCCTCGCAGCGCCTGCTCGAACGCGCCGGCTTCACCAGGATCGGCCTGGAGAACCGCAGCACGCTCCTCCCCGACGGCACCTTCGTCGACACCGTCCTCTACGACCAGCTGGTCGACCCCCACAAACCACGCTGAGGCGTCGCATCTTGCGGCCCAGAACCCGCTGAGGCGTCGCATCTTGCCGCAAGATGCGACGCCTCAGCGGGAGGGTGGGGAGGGTCGGGGCGGTGTAGGTTCAGGTCCACTGTTCCCGGCGACCTGGCGAGAGGTCCCATGAGCGCAGCCGAGGAAGTCCGGCGGCCACACCCCCTGGTCGGTCGCGACACCGAGCGAGCGGTGCTCGACGGGCTGCTCAGCGAGGGCGCCCGCTCCTGCATCGTCGTACGCGGTGAGCCCGGAGTCGGCAAGAGCGCCCTGCTGGACGACGCGTGTGACCGCGCCCGCGAGCGGGGTTCGCGTGTGGTCGCGGTCTCCGGGGTCGAGACCGAGAGCGCGATCGCGTACGCCGGGCTGCACCAGCTGCTGCACCCGTTCCTGTCCCGGTCGGCCGAGCTCTCCGCGGAGCCGCGCGAGAGCCTCGAGATCGCGTTCGGCCGCCGGCGTACGAACAGCCCGCCGACGGTGATGGCCCTGGGCACCGCGGCGCTCGACCTGCTCGCCCTCGCCTCCACCGACCAGCACCTCGTGCTGGCCGTCGACGACGGCCAGTGGTTCGACGCCCCGAGCATCCAGATCTGCCTCTTCGTCGCCCGCCGGCTGGGGGGCGACCTGCCGGCGTCGCTGGTCGTCACGGTCCGGGAGGGCGACGGGTCGGCGTTCGACGCCGGCGGCCTCCCGGAGCGGACGCTGGAGCCGCTAGCCCCCGCGGACGCCGACCGCGTGCTGGCCGGGCGGTACCCGGAGCTCGCGGGCGCGCGCCGGCGGCTCGTCCTCGACCACGCGCGCGGCAATCCGCTGGCGCTCGACGAGCTGCCCCGCTGCCTGGACGCGGAGGGCGTCGACAACGCCTACCTGCGCGCGAGCGCGACGCTGCCGCTGAACCGACGGCTCGAGCAGCTCTACGCCGCCCGCATCGTGGCGATGCCGCCCGAGGAGCGCGCCGAGCTGCTGCTCGGGGCGCTGGACGGGCTGCGGCCGGGTCGCTCCGGAGGCGCCTACCGGCTGCGGCACATCTCGGCGGCTCGGACCTCAGGGCTGATCGACGTCGACGCCCGCACCGACGACGTCACCTTCCGTCACCCGCTGGTCCGGTCGGCGGTGGTGCAGATGGCGACGCCCAACGCCCGGCGCGACGCGCACCGCCGGCTGGCCGAGCACCACGTCGGGAGCCTCGAGCGCCGCGCCGAGCACCTGGCGGCAGCCGTCGTGGACCCGGACGAGACCGTCGCCTCGCTGCTGGAGGCCGCGGCCGCCTCGGCCGTCCGCCGGGGTGGCGCCGGGGCCGCGGTGTTCTGGCTCACTCGCGCGGCCGAGCTGAGCGAGAGCGCGGCTCAACGGGGCCGGCGTCTCGGGGAGGCGTCGTTCCTGGCCGGCCAGACCGGCGACCTGGCGGAGTCGAGCGCCCTGCTCGACGACGCTGCGCTGTCCGTCGGGGCGGCCGACGCCCCCGCCAGCGTGCTGAGCACCGGGTACCTGATGCTCTACCTCCAGGGAGACGTCCTGGGCACCCACCGCCGGGTAGCAGCCACCATCGCCGTGCACCACCGGGACCTGGAGGACCGCACGCTCGACCGGTTGGTCCAGCTGCTGCTGGTGCTGGCTCAGTTCGCCGCCGACGAGGAGGTCTGGCGCACCAGCGACGCCGTGGTCGACGAGCACTCCGCCCGGCTCAGCGCGATCACGCACCTCTACCGCGACGCGTGGGGCGACGTCGTACGCCGGGGGCGGGAACTGCCCCAGCGGCTGGCGACCGCGTTCGCCGACCTGGCCGAGGGCGCGCCGTGGGACGCGATGCGTCTGGCGGTGTGCGCCTACTACGCCGACAGCCTGGCCGACTACCGGCCGTTCCTGGGCCGGATGATCGAGCAGGAGCGGGACACCGGGGCGATCACCCCGATGATCACGATGCTGCATCTCACCATGCTGGACGACCTGTCGCAGGGCGCCTGGGACCGCGCCGAGCGCACCGGCGAGCGCGGACTGGCGATGTGCATCGAGCACGGCAACCACCTGTTCGGGCACCAGCTCCGCAACACCCTGGGGATCATCGCCGCTCAGCGGGGCAATGCCGAACGAGCACTCGAGCTGCAGCGGACGACCGACGCCTGGGCCCGGCCGCGCGGGATCGGCCACCTCACCCAGAACGCCGACATGGTCGGGCTGTGCCTGGCCCTGAGCGCCGGTGACTACGAGCGGGCGTGGACCTACGCGACGAGGATCACCACCGCCGGCACCTTCGCACCGGGCAACCCACGGGCGCTGCTCACGCTGCTGGACCTGGTGGACGCGGCCGCGCACACCGGACGGGCAGAGGAGGGCCGGCGGCACCTGGACGCCGCCGTCGCACTGGGGCTCGCCGACCTGTCCCCCCGACTGTCCCTGAGCGTGGCCGGCGCTCGGGCCCTGCTGGCCGAGGGACCCGGAGCCCAGGGGCTGTTCGTCGCCGCGCTGGACCACCCCGCCGCCCGGGAGCTGCCCTTCGAGCACGCCCGGATCGCGCTGGCCCACGGGATGTGGCTGCGCCGGAACCGCCGGGTCGGCGACGCCCGCACCGTGTTCGCCGCGGCGGCCGAGGGGTTCGAGCGCATCGGCGCCCACAGCTGGCTGACCCGGACCCGGGACGAGCTGGCCACCACCGGCGTGACCCGGCTGCGGCCCGAGGACCGCCTCGCCGCGTTGACCGCGCAGGAGCGGGTCGTCGCCGAGCTCGCCGCCACCGGACTGACCAACAAGCAGATCGCGGTCAAGCTGTCGCTGTCGCCCAAGACCGTCGGCGTCCACCTCTACCGGGTGTTCCCCAAGCTCGGGATCACCTCGCGGACGGCCCTGCGCGACGTACTCGCTGAAAACGTTGCCGCACCCTAGGTCAGATGCCTGATCCTGTCCGGATCGAGACGCGCGAGCCTCGAGTCCCCCGGCACCGCGCCGGGACAACTCGAGGAGAACCCGATGAGCACAGCACCGTCCGGCCCCGGCACCCCCGTCGTCTTCATCCACGGCCTCTGGCAGCACGCGTCCAGCTGGGCCCCGTGGCTCGAGCTGTTCCGGAGCAGGGGTTATGCCCCCGTCGCCCCGGGCTGGCCGCACGAGGCCGACACCGTTGCCGAGGCCCGCGCGAACCCGGGCGCCGTGGCCGGGGTCGGCATCGACGACGTGACCGCGCACTACGCCGCCATCATCGACGAGATCGACCAGGCGCCGGTCATCATCGGCCACTCCTTCGGCGGCCTGATCGCCCAGAAGCTGCTGGGCCAGGGCATCGGCCGGGCGGCGGTGGCCATCGACCCCGCCCAGATCAAGGGCGTCAAGCCGCTGCCGTTCGCCCAGCTGCGCTCCGGCTTCCCCGTCCTCGGGAACCCCGGCAACAAGAAGAAGTCGGTCTCGCTGACCGCCAAGCAGTTCCGCTACGGCTTCGGCAACGCGATCCCGGCCGAGGAGTCCGACCAGCTGTACGAGCGGACCACCATCCCCTCGCCCGGACGGCCGCTGTTCGAGGCGGCCGGCGCGAACTTCTCCAAGAACTCCGCCGCCAAGATCGACACCGCCCGCACCAACCGGGGACCGCTGCTGCTGATCTCCGGCCAGGAGGACCACACGGTCCCCGACGTGGTCACCCGCGCCACCTTCAAGCTGTACGGCGACTCCACCGCCGCCACCGACCTCAAGCAGTTCCCCGGCCGCGGGCACTCGCTGGCCGTCGACCACGGCTGGCGCGAGATCGCCGACTACACGCTGACCTGGCTCAGCCAGCACGACGCCTGATGGACCTGCTGCTGAACGACCAGGTCGCCGTCGTCACCGGGGCCAGCAAGGGCATCGGCCTGGCCGTGACGAAGGCGCTGGTGGCCGAGGGAGCCGTGGTGATCGCCGGGGCGCGCAGCTCCTCGACCGAGCTCGACGCCCTCGCGGCGGCCGGCTCGGTGGAGGTGGTCGCGGTCGACCTGTCCACCGCCGAGGGGGCGACCGCCCTGGTGGACCGGGCCCTGGCCCGCGGCCGGGTCGACGTCCTTGTCAACAACGTCGGCGCGGTCAGCCCGCGGACGGGTGGCTTCGTCTCGGTCACGGACGAGCAGTGGATCGGCTCGCTGATGATCAACCTGCTGCCCGCCGTACGCGTGACGCGTGGGGTGCTGCCGCTGATGCTGGCCGCCGGGCGCGGGTGCATCGTGACGACCAGCTCGGTGAACGCCGCGCTGCCGGACCCCGGCGTGATCGACTACGGCGCGGCGAAGGCGGCGCTGGCCAACTTCTGCAAGTCGCTGTCCAAGGAGGTCGGCCCCAGCGGGGTCCGCGTCAACACCGTCAGCCCCGGCCCCATCGCGACCGACCTCTGGTTCGGCGACGCGGGCGTCGCGCAGACCGTGGCCGCGGCCGGTGGCGGAGACCCCGCTGCCGTGGCGGCCAGCGTGGCGAAGGAGAGCGTCACGGGTCGGTTCACCCACCCTGACGAGGTCGCCGACCTCGTCGTCTTCCTCGCCAGCCCCCGCTCGGGCAACACCACCGGCACCGACGTACGCATCGACGGCGGCCTGGTCACCACCCTCTGAGACCCGCTGAGGCGTCGCATCAGCGAGGTTGGAACTGGTTCGTGTTGGTCTTGTGCTGCAGCAGCGCCGAGAACAGCAGGACTGCGAAGCCGATCACCGAGAGGCCGGCGCCGACCCAGCTGGTGGCGGTGTAGCCGTAGCCCGCCGCGACGACGACGCCGCCGAGCCAGGCCCCGAGGGCGTTGGCCAGGTTGAGGGACGCGTGGTTCATGGCGGCGCCGATGGTCTGGGCGTCACCGGCGACCTGCATCAGCCGCATCTGCAGGCCGATCGTCAGCAGTGAGGTGATCGTGGCGAACACGAAGCAGGTGACCAGGCCGGCGATGAAGAATTGGGAGGTGAAGGTGAACACCACGAGCAGGGCGCCCATCAGGACCGAGCCGATCAGGGTGGTGCGCAGCACCGACCAGTCGACGAGGCGACCGGCCAGCGGGGTGCCGAACACCATGCCGAGGCCGAAGGCCAGCAGGTAGAGCGGCACCCGGCCCTCGGAGAGCCCGGCGACGTCGGTCACCGTGGGCGCGATGTAGGTGTACATCGCGAACATGCCGCCGAAGCCGATCGCCCCGGCGAGCAGGGTCAGCAGGACCTGCGGGTTCTTGAAGGCGCGCAGCTCGTTGCGCCCGGTGGCGGCGCGGTTGGCGGCGACGTGCGGGACCAGCCAGGCGACCATCAGCACCGTCACCATGGCGAGCACCGCCACCAGCCAGTACGCCGAGCGCCAGCCGAAGTTCTGCCCGAGCCAGGTGGCGGCGGGCACGCCGACGACGTTCGAGACCCCGAGGCCGAGCAGGACCCGGCTGACCGCGCGACCGCGACGCTCCGGCGGCACGAGGTCGGCCGCCACCAGCGCCGCCACCCCGAAGTAGGCACCGTGCGGCAGCCCGGTCAGGAACCGGGCGCCGATCAGGGTCGCGTAGTTCACCGAGACCGCGGTCAGCGCGTTGCCGACCAGGAACACGAGCATCAGCCCGGCCAGCAGCTCGCGACGCGGCAGCCGGGTGCCGAAGACGGCGATGAGCGGGGCGCCCACCACCACCCCGATGGCGTACGCCGAGATGGCGTGGCCGGCCGCCGGGATCGAGACCCCGACACCGGCGGCGAGCTGCGGCAGCAGGCCCATCGAGACGAACTCGGTGGTGCCGATGGCGAACCCACCCGTGGCCAGCGCGAGCAGCGCGAAGCCGATCTGCAGCGGCGACCCGCGGCGCGCCGACTCCAGCCGGCGGGCGCGCCCGGTCAGGACGGTGCCCGTGGCGTCGGTCATCTCTTCGGTGGTCGCACTCACCCCAGACCCAACAAGCTGACGCCGCCCGGATTCCCGGGCGGCGTCGGCAGTTGCTGTGGAGTGCGTCTCAGTTGAGCGAGGCGAGCGCGTCGTTGAAGGTCTTCGAGGGGCGCATGACCTCGGACGCCTTCTCGGCGTCGGGGCGGTAGTAGCCCCCGATGTCGGTCGGGTCGCCCTGGACCGCGATCAGCTCCTCGGCGATCTGGTCCTGCTGCTCGGCCAGCTTCTCCGCCAGCGGGGTGAACGCCTCGGCCATCGCCGGGTCGTCGGTCTGCTCGGCGATCTCCTGGGCCCAGTAGAGCGCCAGGAAGAAGTGGCTGCCCCGGTTGTCGATGGTGCCGAGCTTGCGGCCGGGTGACTTGTTCTCGTTGAGGAATGTGCCGGTCGCACGGTCGAGGGTCTCGCCGAGCACCTTGGAGTGGGCGTTGCCGGTGACCTCGGCGTACTTCTGGAAGCTCTCGGCCAAGGCCAGGAACTCGCCCAGGCTGTCCCAGCGCAGGTAGTTCTCCTTGACCAGCTGCTGCACGTGCTTGGGCGCCGATCCGCCGGCGCCGGTCTCGAAGAGGCCACCACCGTTGATCAGGGGTACGACGGACAGCATCTTCGCGCTGGTGCCGAGCTCGAGGATCGGGAACAGGTCGGTCAGGTAGTCGCGGAGCACGTTGCCGGTGACCGAGATGGTGTCCTCGCCCTTGCGGATCCGGTCGATGGAGACCTTGATGGCGTCCTCGGGCTTCATGATCGAGATGTCGAGGCCCTCGGCGTCACCGACGATGTCGGCCTGCGGGAGGTACTCGTTGACCTTCGCGATCAGGTTGGCGTCGTGAGCCCGGGTCTCGTCGAGCCAGAAGATCGTCGGCGAGCCGGTCGCGCGGGCCCGGGTGACGGCCAGCTTGACCCAGTCGCGGATCGGCACGTCCTTGGCCTGGCAGGCGCGCCAGATGTCCCCGGGGTTGACCTGGTGCTCGATCAGCACGTTGTCGTCCTGGTCGACGACCCGGACGGTGCCGGCCTTCGGGATCTCGAAGGTCTTGTCGTGGGAGCCGTACTCCTCCGCGGCGCGGGCCATCAGGCCGACGTTGGCCACCGAGCCCATGGTGGCGGGGTCGTAGCGGCCGTGCTCACGGCAGTCGTCGATGACGACCTTGTAGATCCCGGCGTAGCTGCTGTCCGGGATCACCGCGAGGGTGTCGGCCTCCTCGCCCTTGGTGTCCCACATGTGGCCCGAGGTGCGGATCATCGCGGGCATGGAGGCGTCCACGATCACGTCGCTGGGCACGTGCAGGTTGGTGATGCCCTTGCGGTCGTCGACCATGGCCAGCTCGGGACCGTCCTCGAGCCCCTGCTTCACGGCGTCGGCGATGGCCTGGCCCTTCTCGCCGCCGAGCTTCTCGGCGCCGGACAGGATGGCGGCCAGGCCGTTGCTGGGGTCGAGCCCCGCCTCGAGGAGCACCTCGCCCTGCTCGGCGAAGAGCTTCGGGAAGAACGCCTGCACCGCGTGGCCGAAGATGATCGGGTCGGAGACCTTCATCATCGTGGCCTTGAGGTGGATCGAGAACAGCACGTCCTCGGCCTTGGCCCGGGCGATCTGCTCGGTCAGGAAGCCCTGCAGCGCGGCGGTGTTCATGAAGGTGCCGTCGACGACCTCGCCGGCCTCGACGGGCACGGACTCCTTGAGGACCTCCGTGCCCTCATCGGTGACCAGCTCGATGCGGAGGGTGCCCTCCTTCTCGATGACCACGGACTTCTCGTTGGCGCGGAAGTCGTCACCGCTCATGTGGGCGACGTTGGTCTTGGAGTCGGAGCTCCACTCCCCCATCGAGTGCGGGTGCTTGCGGGCGTAGTTCTTCACCGACTCGGGCGCGCGGCGGTCGGAGTTGCCCTCGCGCAGCACCGGGTTGACCGCGCTGCCCTTGACCTTGTCGTAGCGGGCGCGGGCGTCCTTGTCGGCGTCGGACTGCGGGTTGTCCGGGAAGTCGGGCAGGTCGAAGCCCTGCTCCTGGAGCTCGGCGATGGCCGCCTTGAGCTGTGGGATGGAGGCGCTGATGTTGGGCAGCTTGACGATGTTGGCCTCGGGCGTCTTGGCCAGGTCGCCGAGCTCGGCGAGGTCGTCGGCCACCCTCTGGTCCTCGGGGAGCAGGTCCGCGAAGCTCGCGAGGATCCGGGCACCCAGCGAGATGTCCCGCGTCTGGACCGAGACACCGGCCTTCTCGGCGTACGCCTCGATGATCGGGAGGAACGAGTACGTCGCCAGCAGTGGCGCCTCGTCGGTGTGGGTGTAGATGATGCTCGACTCGGTCACGGGTGACTCCTGGGCGTCTGCTCGGGGATTTATCTTCACGTCAAGATACCGCACCACTGCTCGGGCGGCTCACTCAGCCAGCCTCCCAGCGTGCGGACGCAGGCACAACCGCGCCGCAACGACGCGGCAGCGGAGCTGCTGTCCCGGATGGTTCCGCGGATCGGGGTACGCGTTCCGCCTGAGTGAAAGCGCTGCTAGCGTCGGGACGTCCGTCTCGACGTACTCAGGAGCTCTCGTGTCCAACGCACCCCTCAAGGTCGCCGTCACCGGCGCCGCCGGCCAGATCGGCTACAGCCTGCTCTTCCGTCTGGCGAGCGGCTCGCTGCTCGGGCCGGACCAGCCGATCGAGCTGCGCCTGCTCGAGATCGAGCCCGCCCTGAAGTCGCTCGAGGGCGTCGTCATGGAGCTCGACGACTGCGCGTTCCCCACGCTGGCGGGCGTGGAGATCGGCGCCGACGCCACCAAGGTCTTCGACGGCGTCAACCTAGCCCTGCTCGTCGGCGCGCGCCCGCGCGGACCCGGCATGGAGCGCGCGGACCTCCTCGAGGCCAACGGCGCCATCTTCACCGCGCAGGGCAAGGCCCTCAACGAGGTGGCCGCCGACGACATCCGCATCGGCGTGACCGGCAACCCGGCCAACACCAACGCGCTGATCGCGATGACCAACGCCCCCGACATCGCCCCGGAGCGGTTCACCGCGCTGACCCGCCTCGACCACAACCGCGCCATCTCGCAGCTGGCCGCGAAGACCGGCGCCTCGGTGACCGAGATCAAGAAGATGACGATCTGGGGCAACCACTCGGCGACGCAGTACCCCGACATCTTCCACGCCGAGATCTCCGGCAAGAACGCCGCCGAGACCGTGGACGACCAGGGCTGGCTGGAGAACGACTTCATCCCGACCGTCGCCAAGCGCGGCGCCGCGATCATCGAGGCCCGGGGCTCCTCCTCGGCCGCCTCGGCCGCCTCCGCGACCATCGACGCCGCCCGCGACTGGCTGACCGGCTCCGCCGAGGGCGACTGGGTCTCGATGGCGGTGCGCTCGGACGGCTCCTATGGCGTCCCCGAGGGCCTGATCTCCTCCTTCCCCGTCACCACCAAGGACGGCAACTGGGAGATCGTCCAGGGCCTGGAGATCAACGACTTCTCCCGCACCAAGATCGACGCCTCCACCAAGGAGCTCGCCGAGGAGCGGGACGCGGTCACGGGGCTCGGGCTGATCTGAGGCTGGTGGCGGTTTCACTGGGTCCCCAGTGAAACCATCACTTCCCCCGCGTTGCCATGCGGGGGAAGTGGCAGTTTCAAGGGGGAAGTGAACAGCCGTGAGCGTGCGTACGCCGATCGTCCTCGACGTCGACACGGGGGTCGACGACGCCTGTGCTCTCCTGCTGGCGGCGCTGCACCCCTCACTGGACCTGCGCGCGGTCACCTGTGTCGGGGGGAACGCGCCGTTGCCCGACGTGGTGCGCAACACCTTGAGCGTGCTGGACACCTGCGGGCGCCAAGGCGTTCCGGTGGGGGCCGGTGCCGCTCGACCGTTGCTCGAGGCGCCGGTCGACGCACGGCACGTGCACGGCGACGACGGGATGGGCGACCTGGACTGGCCGAGGTCGAACCGTGGCCCCGGGTCGCGCCAGGCCGTGGAGCTGCTGCGCGACGTGCTCCTCGAAGCAGCCGCTGGGTCGGAGGAGGACAGGATCACCCTGGTCCCGCTGGCGCCGATGACGAACATCGCCCTGCTGCTGCGCACCTACCCCGAGGCAGCACGCGGGCTCGAGCGGATCGTGTTCATGGGCGGCGCGGCGCACCTCGGCAACGCCACGGCCTCGGCGGAGTTCAACGTCTTCCACGACCCGGAGGCGGCTGCGATCACCCTGGACGCGTGCGCGGACCTGGGCATCGAGGTGGTGATGTACGGGCTGGACGTGTTCTACGGCCCGCGGGTCTCGCTGGCCGAGGCTCGTGACCTGGTCGCGGCCCACGACACCGGTCCCGCCGGGTTGGCCGGGCGGCTGATGGCCTTCCAGTGCGAGCGGTTCGGGGCCGACTCCGCGACCCTGGGGGACGCCGGCGCGGTGTGCGCCGTACTCGATCCCGACGGGCTCACCACCGAGCGCCTGCCGGTCCGCGTCGAGCTCGCCGGCACCTGGTCGCGCGGCCGCACGATCGTCGACCGCCGCGACTGGGACGGCAACCTGGCCCACGACCCGCACGGCCAGGCCCCGGCTCTGATCGACGTCGCGCTCGAGGTGGACGGGCCCCGATATGCGCGGCTGTGGCTGGAGACGGTGACCGGGAAGGTTGCAGGTTTCCCCGGTTAACCGGGGAAACCGACACTTCTCAGGCGAAGCATCGGGTCATAAGTCCAGGGGTCGCCGGTTAACCGGGGAAACCTGCACACTAGTGAGGCCCCTGTGACTACGCCGGCTGGTTGGGGATCACGCTGGCCAGCAGGATCAGGGCGGTGCCGACCCCGCCGAGCATGAGTACGTCGATCCAGCGGTTGCGGCGGACGCGGAGCATGCCGGCATCGCGGTCGCGGAAGACGGCTCGGGCGAGCGCGCCGACGATCAGCGCGGCACCGATCAGGACGACGCCGCGACGCCAGGGGCCGAAGGCGATGATCAGCAGGCCGAACCCGGTGGTCGCGACCACGATCAGGTAGACCAGCCCACCCACGGTGGACGGGATCCGTCGCGGCTCCTCCGAGGGGATCACGCTCTCGAGCTGTCCCCGGACCCGAGGGCTGCCTCGGCGTTCTCCACCACGTTGGAGAGCAGCATCGCGCGGGTCATCGGGCCCACTCCCCCGGGGTTCGGCGAGACCCAGGCCGCGACGTCCCACACCGCCGGGTCGACGTCGCCGGCGAGCTTGCCGTCCACGCGGGAGACCCCGACGTCGAGCACGGCGGCGCCCGGCTTGACCATGTCGGCGGTGATGATCCCGGGCACGCCGGCGGCCGCGACCACGATGTCGGCCTGCCGCACGTGCGCGGCCAGGTCACGAGTGCCGGTGTGGCACAGCGTCACCGTGGCGTTCTCGGATCGGCGGGTGAGCAGCAGGCCGAGCGGGCGACCCACGGTCACGCCGCGGCCGACGACCACGACGTCGGCCCCCTTGATCTCGACGCCGTGACGGCGCAGCAGGGTGACGATGCCGAACGGCGTGCACGGCAGCGGCGCCGGCTTGCCGAGGACGAGCCAGCCGAGGTTGGTCGGGTGCAGCCCGTCGGCGTCCTTGGTGGGGTCGATCTCACCGAGCACCGCGTTCTCGTCGATGCCCTTGGGCAGCGGGAGCTGGACGATGTAGCCGGTGCAGTCGGGGTTCTGGTTGAGCCGTCGTACGGCGGCCAGGATCTCCTCCTGCGTCGCGGTCGCCGGCAGGTCCTCACGGATCGACTCGATGCCGACCTCCGCGCAGTCCTTGTGCTTGCCGTTGACGTACCACGTCGAGCCCGGGTCGTCCCCGACCAGGATCGTGCCCAGCCCCGGGGTCACGCCGGCCTCGCGCAGCTTGGCCACGCGATCGGTCAGCTCGCCCTTGATCGCCTTGGCGGTGGCGGTCCCGTCCAGCCTCTGTGCAGTCACGGTCGGATCCTTTCAGGAAGCGGGTTCAGTGAGCGAAGTGGCGAGTGCCGGTGAAGTACATCGTCACGCCCGCCTTCTGGGCCGCCTCGATGGTGAGCTCGTCGCGGACGGAGCCGCCGGGCTGCACGATGGCGGAGACGCCGGCGTCGATCAGGATCTGCGGGCCGTCCTCGAAGGGGAAGAAGGCGTCGGAGGCGGCCACCGAGCCGGCCGCCCGGCCGCCGGCACGGGTGACCGCGAGGCGGCAGGAGTCGACACGGTTGACCTGGCCCATGCCGATGCCGACCGAGGCGCCGCCGGAGGCGAGCAGGATGGCGTTGGACTTGGCCGCCCGGCAGGCCTTCCAGGCGAAGGCCAGGTCGGCGAGCACCTCGTCGGAGGCCGCGTCGCCGGTGGCGAGCGTCCAGCCGGACGGGTCGTCGCCCTCGGCGTCGATCGCGTCGCGCTGCTGCATCAGCAGCCCGCCGGAGATCGGCCGGGACTCGACGCCACCGCGCGCGAGCGGCTCGCACACCAGCAGGCGCACGTTCTTCTTGCCCTGGAGGATCTCCACCGCCCCGTCCTCGTACGCCGGAGCCACGACCACCTCGGTGAACACCTCCGCGACCTGTGTGGCCATCTCTACCGACACCGGGCGGTTCACCGCGATCACGCCGCCGAACGCGGAGACCGGGTCGCACTCGTGGGCCTTGCGGTGCGCCTCGGCGACATCCGCCCCCACCGCGATCCCGCACGGGTTGGCGTGCTTGATGATGGCCACGGCCGGCTCGTCGAAGTCGTAGGCCGCCCGCCGCGCCGCATCCGCGTCCACGTAGTTGTTGTAGGACATCTCCTTGCCGTGCAGCTGCTGCGCCTGCGCCAGGCCGGGACCGAACTCGTTGAGGTAGAGCGCGGCGGACTGGTGCGGGTTCTCGCCGTACCTCAGCACCGCCGACCGGTTCCAGGTGCCACCGACCCACGCGGGGAAGCCGGCGCCGTCGGAGCTGTCGGTGAGCACCGAGCCCATCCAGCTGGCCACGGCCACGTCGTACGTCGCGGTGTGCACGAACGCCTCCGCCGCGAGCCGCTTGCGCTGCTCGAGGGTGAAGCCGCCCTCGGCGAGTGCCGCCAGCACGTCGGCGTACCGCGCCGGGGAGGTCACGATCGCGACCGAGGGGTGGTTCTTCGCGGCCGCGCGGACCATCGAGGGGCCGCCGATGTCGATCTGCTCGACGCACTCGTCGGGCGAGGCCCCGGACATCACGGTCTGGGTGAACGGGTAGAGGTTGGAGACCACCAGGTCGAAGGGCGCGATCCCCAGCTCGACGAGCTGGGCCACGTGCTCGGGCAGCCGCCGGTCGGCCAGGATGCCCGCGTGCACCTTCGGGTGCAGCGTCTTCACCCGGCCGTCGAGGCACTCCGGGAAACCCGTGAGGTCCTCGACCTTGGTGACGGGCAGGCCGAGGTCGGCGATCAGCTTCGCGGAACCACCGGTGGAGACGAGCTCCACGCCGGCGTCGGCCAGGCCCCGGACGAGGTCCTCCAGGCCGCCCTTGTCGTAGACGGAGACCAGGGCCCTCTTCAGGGCCACGCGCCCCAGGTCGGGTCGGTCCGTGATGCTCTGTGCTGTGCTCTCGGTCATCAGCCGATCCGCACCTTCCTGTCGGTGATGGTGAAGCCTTCTCGGGCGAGGCGGCCCACGGTCTCCACGAGCATCGAGCGCTCGGCGACCTTGATCCGATCGTGCAGGGACTCGACGTCGTCCGTGTCCTCCACGGGCACCGTCGCCTGCGCGATGATCGGGCCGGTGTCGACCCCCTCGTCGACCACGAACAGCGTCGCGCCGGTGACCTTGACACCGTAGGCGAGCGCGTCGGCGGGGCCGGACGTGCCGGGGAAGGCCGGGCACAGCGCCGGGTGCGTGTTCACGACCCGGCCCGTGAACCGGCCGAGGAACTCCGGCCCCACGAGCTTCATGAAGCCGGCGAGCACGACGAGGTCGGGCTCGAAGGCGGCCACCGTGTCGGTCAGCGTGATGTCCCAGTGCCCGCGGCTGGTGAAGTCGCCGACCTTGCGCACGAACGTCGGGACGCCGGCCTTCTCGGCCCGCGCGAGCCCCTCGATGTCGTCGCGGTCGGCGCCGACCGCGACCACCTGCGCGCCGTACGACGGGTCCTCGGCGGCCTCCAGCAGGGCCTGGAGGTTGGTCCCGGCCCCCGAGACGAGTACGACGAGGCGGGAGGGCACCTGGACAGGCTACCTAGGAAACCGACCGCCGCTGCCACCAGGCGGTGGCGACGCCCGCGACCAGGCCGCCCAGGCTCATCGCCGCGACGGCGGTGACCAGCACCTCCCCCACCGGGGCGCCGATGTCGGCCATCCGGCCGGTGCCCATCGGGCCCCCGGCCAGCGCGATCGCGAGGGTCGTGACCAGGGCGGCGACGAAGCCGCAGCCGAAGCCGCGCAGCGCCGCGGAGTCGTACGCCGTGACCCGGTAGGAGCGCTGGGCGAGCACCGCGCCAGTGGCCCCGGCGATGACGGGTAGGGCGAGCAGGGCCACCGCCCACGAGGGGGTCGGGCCGTTGCCCGGCAGCGCGGAGAGCAGCGGGAAGGCGGGGACCGGGCCGAGCGACACCACGGTCGGCGAGACCACAGTGCCGGTGCCGACCGCGAAGCCGGGACCGAGCAGGTAGGCAGTGCCGAACAGGACCGCGTTGGGGACGACGGCGAGGGTGGCCACCGCGTACATCACGTAGTCGCCCGGGCCGAGGTGCAGCTCGGAGAGCACGGTGGCGGCCTCGCTGATGCCGACGACGACGGCACCCAGGACGAGGACGGCGGAGGCGGCGAGCAGGAGCAGGCAGGCGACCGTGGCGCCGTGGGCGACCGAGCGGACCCAGCCGGGGACGAGCTCGACCCAGCCGCGCAGGCGTCCCGCGCCCGACGCCATCCCGATCGTGCCGGCGCTCGCGGAGAGGAGCAGCGCGCCGAGGATGGTCCGGCCGAGGCCCGCGCTCACGGAGTCCTGGGCGGCGACCAGGCAGGTGACCACCGCGACGACGACGTAGAGCCCGGTGAAGATCGTGGCCCCGAGCGCGATGGTGCGGTCGTCCGCCACCGGCTCCGAGGACTGCGCCGCCCAGCGCCCGCTGCGGTAGACCACCACGGCGAACAATGCCGTCAGGGCCAGCGGGACGATGCCCAGCGGGACGCCGCCCAGGCTCAGGTGCGAGCCGTGGCCCACGAGCCAGGCGTCGGCGCCGACGCGCAGCGCGTCCGTGGTCTGCCCGTGGGCGCCGGCGTCGGCGAGGAACCAGCCGATGACGGCGACACCCATGCAGAGCACCATCGAGGTCCCCACGGCCGCCAGCGCGGCCAGCGCGGCCGACACCGTCAACGGGCGGCCCTCGGGCGCGCCCGTCGACCCACCTGGACCGTGCCCCGTGAGGAGGCGGAACAGGCGTCCGGCGGCGCCCCCGGAGGGGCCCCGGGACGAGCTCGCGGCGGAGGGTCGGCTCAGCAGGTCAGTCATCGCCATCCCATCCTGACCCAGGATCGCGACGACCCGCGTGAGGCACGCGGGTAGCCTCGGCCTGTCATGCCCAGATCCAACGACTCCGCCAGACACGCGGGAGCCTCCAGCGCCGGGGGCCCCGAGTTCGACGAGTTCTACCTCGCGAGCCGCCGTCGGCTGGTGCTCGAGGCCTACGCGCTCACCGGGGACCTGTCGGCTGCGCGCAGCGCCGTCCGCGACGCCTTCGTCGCCGCCCGCCACCACTGGCGCAAGGTGGGCGGGCTCACCGACCCCGAGGAGTGGGTGCGGCCGCGCGCGTGGGCGTTGGCCCAACGACGCCACGTGGCCCGCCTCTGGCGCCGCGACCAGGAGCTGAGCGCCGACCAGAAGCGGGTGCTGGACGCGCTGCACCACCTGCCCGACCAGCAGCGCAAGGTGCTGCTGCTGACCCACCTGGCCGGGATGTCCCTCGAGGACATCGGGCGGGAGCTCGGCGAGACCCCGGCGCGGATCGAGCAGCAGCTCACGGCCGGCACCCGCAGCCTCGGTCGCGAGACGGGCGCCCCCGACACGGGTGTGCTCGCCGCGATCGAGTCACTGGTCCCCGTCGTGGAGGCGGCCGACCTGCCGCAAGCCCTGGCGATCCACCGCGGGGGCCAGCGGCGACGCCGGCTGCAGGCCGTGACGGCCGTCCTCGTGCTGCTCGCGCTGACGCTGGCCGGTGGGGTCTTCGTCACCGGCGGGCTCCAGGAGCCGGCCGCCGCAGGGCCGGCGGCGGCGGGCAGGCCGGTGACCCAGCAGATGCTGCTCTCGCTGCCGCAGGTGCAGGCGCTCGCGCCCCGGGAGAGCTGGACCGAGGTCGGCACCTCGGACAACACCTCCGGCACCGGCATCAACTCCATCTGCCAGGACACGAGGTTCGCCGACCCCCAGGGCCGCGGTACCTTCGTCCGCACCTTCGTGACCTCGGGCTCGCCCCGGCGCAGCTATCTCGAGACGGTGGAGATCTCGCGCAGCGCGGCGGCCGCGCGGGCGGCGTACACGACCACGCGGGGCTGGTTCGCCGGCTGCGGCGAGGCGAGGCTCCAGCTGCTGAACACCTACCGGCTCGAGGGCCTCGGCGACGAGGCCGAGATGCTGAGGCTGCGGATCCCGGGAGCGACGAGCCGCACCTACGTCGTCGGGGTGGCCCGCACCGGATCGCTGACGGTCTCCACGGTCCTCGAGACGCGCGGCGGCCACCCGATCCCGGTCGCGCGCACCCTGAACGCGCTCACCGAGGCGCTGCGCAACGTCTGTGGCGCCGACCCCTCGGGCGCGTGCCCGGACGTGGTCACCGCGGCGCCGGTGCTGCCGCCGCCCTCCGGCGAGACGCCCGGCACGCTGGCGGCGGCCGACCTCCCGGTCGTCGGGCGGATCGCCAGGCCTTGGGTCGGCACCAACCCCGTCCCGGCACGCTCCAACGTCGCGGCCACGACCTGCGACAAGACGAACTTCCTCGCCTCCGGGGCGCCCCTGGCGATGACCCGCACCTTCCTGATCCCGCAGGCGCAGCTGCCGCGACGGTTCGGCATCACCGAGACCTACGGCCAGTTCGTGAACCCCAACCGCGCCGCGGCGCTCGTCCGTGCGGTCATCAAGGACATGCGCACCTGCGAGAAGCGGGACCTCGGCGCGAAGGTGAGCAGCGAGGTCGCACAGACGCGCGGCTACCGCGGGTCGGAGTTCGCGTCGTGGCGACTCGACAGCGAGATCGACAAGGCCTCCACGGTGGGGTTCTGGATGGGCGTGGCGCGGGTGGGCCGCTACGTTGCCCAGGTGAACTTCACCCCGACCGGCGACAACGACGTCGACGACGTCACCTTCCAGGCGCTGATGACACGCGCCCGCGACCGGCTCTTCGAGCTGCCGTGAGCACGTTCGACCTGCCCGACGGGCTCGTCTACCTCGACGGGAACTCGTTGGGCGCGCTGCCGGCCGGGGTCGCCGAGCGCCTCCAGGACGTCGTACGGCGGGAGTGGGGCGAGGGCCTGATCCGCTCGTGGAACGACGCGCACTGGACCGAGCTCGTGCGTCGCGTCGCCGGCCGGATCGCGCCGCTGATCGGGGTCGCCCCGGAGGACCTGCACCTCGGCGACAGCACCAGCGTCAGCCTGTTCAAGACCACGGTCGCCGCGGCCCGGCTGCGCCCCGAGCGACGGGTGCTGGTGGTGGAGCCGTCCACCTTCCCGACCGACGGCTACATCACCGCCGGCGTCGCCGACCTGATGGGGCTGGAGCTGCGCTGGTGCGACCCGGCCGACCCGCTGGCCGCGGTCGACGACGACGTGGCCCTGCTCAGCCTGACCCACGTGGACTTCCGCACCGGCGCGATGTTCGACCTGGCCGGCATCACCGCCCAGGCGCAGGCGCGCGGCGCCCTGGTGCAGTGGGACCTGTGCCACTCCACCGGCGCCGTGCCGGTGGACCTCACCGGCGTGGACGCCGACTTCGCGGTGGGGTGCACCTACAAGTACCTCAACGGCGGCCCCGGCTCCCCCGCCTTCCTCTGGGTGGCGCCGCGCCACCAGGCCGCGGCGAAGCAGCCGATCACCGGCTGGTTCGGGCACGCGACGCCGTTCGCGATGGCGCGCGACTACGAGCCGGTCCCGGGGGTGGGGCGGTTCGCCTCCGGGACGCCTCCGGTGCTCGCCCTGTCCGCGCTCGAGGCGGCCCTGGAGGCGTTCGACGGCGTCTCGCTGGCGTCCCTGCGGGACCGGTCCCTGGAGCTGACCGACCTGTTCATCGCTCTGGTCGAGGAGCGGCTGCCCGGCGTCTTCGAGATCGCCACCCCCCGCGAGCACGAGCGCCGGGGCAGCCAGGTCTCGCTGCGCCACCCCTCGGCGTACGGCGTGGTCCAGGCGCTGATCGCCCGCGACGTCATCGGCGACTTCCGCGACCCCGACATCGCCCGCTTCGGCTTCGCCCCGCTCTACAACACCACCGACGACGTCCGCACCGCGGTCGAGCGGCTCGCGGCGGTCATCGCGAACGCGGAGCACGCCGACCCGGCGTACGCCTCGCGCAATGCGGTGACGTGAGTGTTTTTCTGGTTAACCAGAAAACCTGCCACTTACCCCACGTTGCAACGTTGGTGAAGTGGCGGTTTCACTGGTTAACCAGAAAACCCGTCAACCCCCATCAGAGCCCGTTCAGGATGTCCCGCATCAGCTGGGCGGTCTCGGAGGGCGTCTTGCCGACCTTGACCCCGGCGGCCTCGAGGGCCTCCTTCTTGCCCTGGGCGGTGCCCGCGCCGTCGGAGACGATGGCGCCGGCGTGGCCCATGGTCTTGCCCTCGGGAGCGGTGAAGCCGGCGACGTAGCCGACGACCGGCTTGGTCACGTGCTCCTTGATGTACGCCGCGGCCTTCTCCTCCGCGTCGCCACCGATCTCGCCGATCATCACGATCGCCTTGGTGTCGGGGTCGTTCTCGAACGCCTCGAGGGCGTCGATGTGCGTCGTGCCGATGATCGGGTCGCCGCCGATGCCGATGGCGGTCGAGAAGCCGAAGTCCTTCAGCTCGAACATCATCTGGTAGGTCAGGGTGCCGGACTTGGAGACCAGGCCGACCGGACCGGAGCCGGAGATCGTCGCCGGCGTGATGCCCGCGAGCGCCTCGCCCGGCGTGATGATGCCGGGACAGTTCGGGCCGATGATGCGGGTCGACTTGCCCTGCGCGTAGGCCCAGAACTCGGCCGAGTCCTGCACCGGCACGCCCTCGGTGATGATCACCAGCAGGCCGATCTCGGCGTCGATGGCCTCGATGACGGCGTCCTTGGTGAACGCCGGCGGGACGAAGGCGACCGACACGTCGGCGCCGGTCTCCTTGATCGCCTCGGCGACCGAGCCGAACACCGGCAGCTCGACGTCGTTGCCGTCGGGGTCCTGGTGGGTCACGGTGGTGCCGGCCTTGCGCGCGTTGACGCCGCCGACCACGTTGGTGCCGGCCTTGAGCATCAGGCGGGTGTGCTTGGTGCCCTCACCGCCGGTGATGCCCTGGACGATGACCTTGGAGTCCTTGTTGAGAAAGATCGACATGTGTTCAGGCCCCTGCCTTGTGCGCCAGTTCAGCGGCCTTGTCGGCCGCGCCGTCCATGGTCTCCTCGAGGGTCACCAGCGGGTGGTTCGCCTCCGCGAGGATCCGCCGGCCCTCCTCGACGTTGTTGCCGTCGAGGCGTACGACGAGCGGCTTGCTCGCCTCGTCGCCGAGGATCTCCAGCGCGCCGACGATGCCGTTGGCCACCGCGTCGCAGGAGGTGATCCCGCCGAAGACGTTCACGAAGACCGACTTGACCTGGTCGTCGTTGAGGATGACGTCGAGACCGTTGGCCATCACCTCCGCGGAGGCACCGCCACCGATGTCGAGGAAGTTGGCGGGCTTGACGCCACCGTGCGCCTCACCGGCGTACGCGACGACGTCGAGGGTCGACATGACCAGCCCGGCGCCGTTGCCGATGATGCCGACGGAACCGTCGAGCTTGACGTAGTTGAGGCCCTTGGCCTTGGCCTTGGCCTCCAGCGGGTCGGCGGCGTCCTTGTCCTCGAACTCGGCGTGGTCCTCGTGGCGGAACTCGGCGTTCTCGTCGAGCGAGACCTTGCCGTCCAGCGCCTCGAGCACGTCGCCCTCGAGCCGGGCGAGCGGGTTGACCTCGACGAGGGTGGCGTCCTCCTCGACGAAGACCTCCCAGAGCTGCTGGACCATGCTGATCGCCTGGTCACGCAGCTCGGCGGGGAAGCCGACCTCCTCGACGATCGCGGTGGCCTTCGCCTCGTCGACACCGGTGCCGGCGTCGATGGGGATCTTCTTCACCGCGTCGGGGTTGGTCTTGGCGACCTCCTCGATCTCCACCCCACCCTCGACCGAGGCGATGCACAGGTAGGACCGGTTGGAGCGGTCGAGCAGGAAGGAGAAGTAGTAGTCCTCCACCGGCGGGGTCGCGGGCGTGACCAGCACGCGGTTCACCGGCAGGTCCTTGATGGTCAGCGCGAGGATCGCCTCGGCGTGCTGGAAGGCCTCGTCAGGGGTCTTCGCGATCTTGACGCCGCCGGCCTTGCCGCGGCCTCCGGCCTTGACCTGCGCCTTGATCACGGTGACTCCACCGAGCTCCTCGGCGGCGGTCCTGGCCTCCTCGGCGGTCTGCACGACCGTGCCGAGCGTCGCCTTCACACCATGCTTGGCGAAGAGCTCCTTCGCTTGGTACTCCATCAGGTCCACGGGTCAACCGCTCCTTGGCATTCGTCGGGTACGGAACTTCGCGTTGCTCAGGCTCGGGGACGCCCCGGGATACAACCGGAAAACCCCCGGCGTCCGCTCCGCCCGACCATAGACCCGAACGGGCACACCCGGCCACGTAGGGTTCCCGCGTGGAACGCATTGAGACACAGGTCACGCCGCGCGTCATCCCCGGGGTCACCCTGCAGGTCAGCGAGTACGGCGACCGCGGCTCCCCCACCCATCTCGTGCTCGTGCACGGCTTCCCGGACGACCAGCGGATGTGGGAGCCGGTCGTCGCCGCGCTGCCGCAGGACTGGCACGTGATCACCTACGACGTCCGCGGCGCCGGTCGCTCGACCCGGCCCGAAGGGACGTCGTCCTACCGCACCGACCTGCTCGTCGAGGACCTGATCGCCGTGCTCGAGGCGACGGTCCCGGAGGGCGAGGCGATCCACCTGGTCGGCCACGACTGGGGTTCGACGGCGATGTGGGACGTGGTGGCCGCCGCGACCTGGGACCCCCGACTGGAGGGCCGGCTCGCGTCGTACACCTCCGCCAGCGGGCCGCCCCTGGACCACCTCGGCACCGCGAACGCGACCTGGCGCGGACGGCTCGGCTCGCTGCCGCAGCTGCTGCACAGCTGGTACGTCTGGCTGTTCCTCCTCCCCCGCGTCCCCGAGCTGATGTGGCGGCGCGGCCAGCGGCTGCTGCGCCCGGCGATGCGCCGCCTCGACCCGACCATCGACCTGCTCCCCTGGGGCGAGGAGGTCCGCGCCAACACAAGCCACAGCATCGGGCTCTACCGGGCCAACGTGCTCTCTCGCCTGCGCCAGCCGTTGCCGTGGCGTACGTCGCTGCCGGTGCTGCTGGTCGTCGCACTCCGCGACTCGTTCGTCATCCCGCGCAGCCTCGACGGCCTGGAGGCGCGGTGCCGCGACCTCACCCGAGTCGAGGTCGACGAGGGGCACTGGCTGCCCCGAGCGCAGCCCGTACGGTTCGCCGGGCTGGTCGCCGAGCACGTACGCCGGCACGGCTGACCCCACTGCCGCCGGGTGACGCCCGTCACATTCACGGACGTGACCCCCGCCATACCTGCCTCGTTGGTACGGCATGCCCCAGCCACTGAGGACCACGCCCCTGATCGCCGCGCTCAGCACCGCCGCCCTTGCTGCGACCGGCCTCGCCCTGGCCACCGGGCCCCAGGCCAGCGCCGCCACCGCCGACAGCACTCCGGGCTACAGCGTCACCGCGCTGACCGTCCCGGTGAAGGTGGGCCCCAACCGCGACCAGGCGTGCACCGTCGACGCCGACCTCTACCTCCCGGACGGCGCCAGCGCCACCCACAAGGTCCCCGCGATCCTGAGCACCCACGGCTTCGGCGGCGACAAGGCCGACAGCAACCAGACCGCGATCGGCAAGGGCTTCGTCGGCCAGGGGTACGCCGTCCTCAGCTACTCCGGCCTCGGCTTCGGCAAGACGACCTGCAAGATCACCCTCGACGACCCGGACTACGACGGCCTGGCCGGCAAGCAGATGGTCGACGTCCTCGCCGGCACCCGGGCCTACACGCCCGCCGGCTCCACCACCCCGACGTACCTCAGGTCGATCGCGACCCAGAAGGCCGGCGACCCGCGCGTGGGCATGATCGGCGGCTCCTACGGCGGCCAGATCCAGTACGCCGTGGCCAGGCAGGACCCGCGCATCGACGCGATCATCCCGATCATCACCTGGAACGACCTGAGCTACTCCCTGGCGCCCCACGGCGTCGCCAAGAAGGAGTGGATCGACCTGTTCAGCGTCGCCGGCGTCGCCTCGGGTGCGGAGAACGCGCCTGCCGACCCGGACACGCTCGCCGGCTGCCCCAACTTCACCGACCAGGCCTGCGTGGGCATCACCGCGATGAACACCGTGGGCTACCCCGACGCCGGGACCCTGGCGCTCGCCAAGCACGCCTCGGTGGCCTCCTACGTCAAGCAGGTCAAGGCCCCGACGCTGCTGGTGCAGGGCCAGAAGGACACGCTGTTCAACCTCAACGAGGCGATGGCCACCTACAGCTCGCTGAAGGCCCAGGGCACGCCGGTCAAGATGGTCTGGCAGTCGTGGGGCCACTCCGGCTCCGCCCCGGCGCCCGGCGAGCTCGACTTCGGCGCCAAGTCCCTGCGCGACTCCTACCTGGGCAACCGCTTCCTGAACTGGATGAACCACTACGTCCGCGGTGACGACGCCTCCACGACCGGCCCGCAGTTCGAGTACTTCCGCGACTGGGTGAAGTACGACACCAGCCCCGCCAAGGCCGGCACCGCGATCGCCGCGGCCTACGCCCGGATCGCCTCGTTCTCCGGCGCCCCCACCAACACGCTGTACTTCTCCGGTGCCGACCAGCTGAAGGCCTCCAAGGCCGCTGCGGTCGTCGGGTCGGCGTCGTACGCCAACGTCTCCGCGGCGCCGACGTCGTACTCCGAGACCTCCGGGCTGGAGGGCGGCCAGGTCAACCAGGAGCCGTTCGACACCCCCGGCACCTTCGTCTCGTTCACCTCCGACGCGCTGTCCGCCCCCGCCGACGTGGTCGGGTCGCCGAAGGTCACCCTGAGGCTCAGCGCGCCCACCGCGAGCGCCAGCCAGCCGGGCGGCCAGTCCGGCCAGCTCGTGCTGTTCGCCAAGGTCTACGACGTCGCCCCGGACGGCTCGAAGGTGCTCAAGAACCGGTTGATCGCCCCGATCCGCGTCTCCGACGTCACCAAGCTGGTCACCCTGCAGCTCCCCGGCCTCGTGCACCGGTTCGCGACCGGTCACCGGATCCAGGTGGCGGTCGCGGCCAGCGACGCGGCGTACGCCGGGAACACGCTGCCGCAGCCGGTCACGGTGGTCAGCGGGCCGAGCTCGGGCAGCACCGTCGGCCTGCCGATCGTCGGCAAGCTGGCCTTCCAGCCCGCCGGCTGAGCCGGCTCAGGACGAGGTCTTCTCCTCGGAGAAGTGCTCCGCGACCCAGCCGGTGATCTCACCGGTGGTGGCGCCCGGGGTGAAGATCTTGGCCACGCCGATCTCCTGCAGGGGGGCGACGTCCTCCTCGGGGACGATGCCGCCGCCGAAGACGACGATGTCGCTGGCGTCCCGCTCCGCGAGCAGGTCGATGATCTTGCGGAAGAGCGTCATGTGCGCCCCGGAGAGCACGGAGAGCCCGACCAGGTCGGCGTCCTCCTGGATCGCCGTCTCGACGATCTGCTCCGGCGTCTGGTGCAGCCCGGTGTAGATCACCTCGTGGCCGGCGTCGCGCAGCGCACGCGCCACGACCTTGGCCCCGCGGTCGTGACCGTCGAGTCCGGGCTTGGCCACCACGATGCGCAACATGGGTGCAGGTTATCGGGTTCCCGGCAGATGTGAGCACGAGCACACGATCACCCGGTTCCCAGCCGGCTCGGCGCGGTCGTTGTTTCAGCTGAAGCCCGCTGGGGAAGACACAGGGGAACTCGGGTCAATTTCATATGTCGTGATCTGGCCGTTACCGTGTCAGGTCGTCGCAATGAACAACTGACAGGTAGACCATGCCCAACCACCGAGCCGAACGCCGCAGCAGCCCCCTGCCTGCCGCTGAGCGTCCCTCGGGACCGGCACACCGACGGGCGGACCGCCCCGGCCGTGCGCGGCACCACTTCCGCCTCCCCGGCCGCCTTCCGGCCGTGCCGACGATCGTCGGCGTCGTCGCGCTCGCCGTCGCGGGGACCGGCGCCGTGACGGTGGGCAACGCCCCCGCCCAGGCACCGACCTTCCAGCTCTCCGCGCAGGGCCAGTCCCTGGCCGGCACCGACGCCGTCGGCTTCGTCGGGGGTCCGCGCGAGCAGGCGATCAGCCGTGACTCCGAGCGCCAGGCCATGCAGGACGCCGCCGAGACCAAGCTCAAGGCCGCCGCCGAGCAGGACGCGGCCGAGCGCAACGCCGAGCTGAAGTCGCTCGGCCGTGCCGCCGAGGCCCGCGCCGGGGAGATCGCCAAGAACCAGTGGGTCCTGCCGACCACCGGCTATCACCTGACCGCCCGCTTCGGGATGGCCGGCGGCCTCTGGTCGAGCAACCACACCGGCCTCGACTTCGCGGCGCCCTCCGGCACCCCGATCGTGGCCGTGGCCAACGGCGTGATCACCAAGACCGGCTCCGCCGGCGCATACGGCAACCAGACCATCGAGACGCTCACCGACGGCACCGAGATCTGGTACTGCCACCAGACCACGATCGGCGTCCGGCCCGGCGAGACCGTCACCAGCGGCCAGCAGATCGGCACCGTCGGCAGCACCGGCAACACCACCGGCCCCCACCTCCACCTCGAGGTCCGCCCCGGAGGCGGCGACCCGGTCGACCCCTACCAGGCCCTGATCTTCCACGGCGTCACTCCGTAGCCCCAGGAGTCCGAGCACGGAACCTACGGCCCCGGCCCGCTGGAACGACCCCCGCCCAGCCCGCTCGTCCCCCGCGAACCGGCCCGTCTGAGCGGACTGTGAAGTGGGTTCTCGGCTAGAGCTTCTCCACGGGGGCGTAGCGGAGCAGCAGCCGCTTGACACCCTCGGTGCCGAAGTCGATCGAGGCGACGGCACTGTCCCCGACCCCCTCGAGGGCCACCACCGTGCCCAGCCCGAAGGTGTCGTGCTGCACCCGGTCGCCGGGATCCAGCGACGGGATCGGCCGGCCGGCCTTGGCCTTCTTGGCGGCGTCCGAGCGGGCGGTCGCCGTACCGAAGCGGGTGGTCGGGGCGCTGGCCCCCGACGACCCGTAGCCGCCCGACTGGCCACCCCCCCGCTGGTCAAACCGTTGGTGCGTCCCGAACGACGGCCGGTTCCAGGAGCTCATCGCCGCCTCGGTGCGACGCCAGTCGACGAGGTCGACGGGAAGCTCGTCGATGAACCGGGACGCCGGGTTGTGCTGGGGCGCACCCCAGGCCGAGCGCACCACCGCGCGCGAGACGTAGAGCCGCTCCCGGGCCCGCGTGACGCCGACGTAGGCGAGCCGCCGCTCCTCCTCCAGCTCCGGCTTGTCGCCGAGCGAGCGCAGGTGCGGGAAGATGCCGTCCTCGAGACCGGTCAGGAACACGACCGGGAACTCCAGCCCCTTGGCGGTGTGCAGCGTCATCAGCGTCACCACGCCGGGGGGCGCCCCCTCGTCCTCCACGGGGGCGTCGGGGATCTGGTCGGAGTCGGCGACCAGCGCCACCCGCTCCAGGAAGTCGACCAGCCCCGGGGGCTCGGTCGGCGCCACCGTGGCGTCGCCGTCCTCGTCGAACACGTCGGCCGGGTCGGCGGAGGGGCCGAGCTGCGGGTCCTCCGCGAACTCGCGGGCCACCGCCACCAGCTCGGCGAGGTTCTCCACCCGGGTCTCGTCCTGCGGGTCCTCGGAGTCCTCGAGCTCCTTGAGGTAGCCGCTGCGCGTCAGCGCCTGCTCGAGGACGACGTCCACCCGCTCCCCCGCGGCCACCATCGACTGGAGCTGCTCGACGAGGTCGACGAACCCGCGGATGGCGTTGAGCGACCGGGTCGCCAGGCCGGGGGCGTCCTCGGCCCCCTGGAGCGCCTCCCAGAAGGTGATCCGGTCGCGCTGGGCGAGGCCCTCGATGCAGGCCTCCGCCCGGTCGCCGATCCCGCGCTTGGGGGTGTTGAGCACCCGCCGGAGGGACACCGAGTCGGCGGGGTTGGCCAGCACCCGCAGGTAGGCGAGCGCGTCGCGCACCTCGCGGCGCTCGTAGAAGCGGACGCCGCCCACGACGCGGTAGGGCAGGCCGACGCGGATGAACACCTCCTCGAAGACCCGGGACTGCGCGTTGGTGCGGTAGAACACCGCCACGTCCCCGGCTCGGGCGGCGCCGGAGTCGGTGAGCTTGTCGACCTCCTCGGCCACGAAGCGGGCCTCGTCGCGCTCGTCGTCGCCGACGTAGCCGACGATGCGCTCCCCCGCGCCGGCGTCGGACCAGAGGTTCTTCGGCTTGCGGCTCTCGTTGCGGGTGATCACGGCATTCGCCGCGCTCAGGATGGTCTGGGTGGAGCGGTAGTTCTGCTCCAGCATCACCGTGGTGGCGTTGGGGAAGTCCTGCTCGAAGTCCATGATGTTGCGGATGTTGGCCCCGCGGAAGGCGTAGATCGACTGGTCGGCATCACCGACGACCATCAGCTCGGCCGGCGCGACGGCGTCCTCGGGCACCTGCGTGACCGGCTGCTCGAGGCTGTCGGCGCACAGCTCGTGGATCAGGGCGTACTGCGCGTGGTTGGTGTCCTGGTACTCGTCCACCAGCACGTGCCGGAACCGGCGTCGCCAGTTCTCGCGCACGGCCGGGAAGGCCCGGAAGAGGTGCACGGTCATCATCAGCAGGTCGTCGAAGTCGAGCGCGTTGGCCTGGCGGAGACGGCGCTGGTACTCCGCGTAGGCCGCGGCGTACATCTCCTCCTGCCCGTTCCGCGCGTCCTTGGCGGCGTCCTCGTGGTCCTGGAGCTCGTTCTTGGCGTTGCTGACCCAGTTGAGGATCGAGCGCGGCGGGAAGCGCTTCACGTCGAGGTCGAGGTCGCGGCACACCAGCGTCATCAGCCGCTTGGAGTCGGCCGCGTCGTAGATCGAGAAGCTCGACTTGAACCCGAATTTGTCGATCTCCTTGCGCAGGATCCGCACGCAGGCCGAGTGGAAGGTGCTGACCCACATGATCTTGGCCCGGCCGCCGACCAGCTCCTCGACGCGCTCGCGCATCTCGGCGGCGGCCTTGTTGGTGAAGGTGATCGCCAGGATCGACCCCGGGTGGGCGCCGCGCTCGGAGATCAGCCAGGCGATTCGCCGGGTGAGCACCCGCGTCTTGCCGGAGCCGGCGCCGGCGACGACCAGCAGCGGAGCGCCCTCGTGGACGACCGCCTCGCGCTGCGGCTCGTTCAGCCCCTCCAGGAGCTGTTCGCGGGTGGGCCGACGGCGACGCCGGGCGCCGGATCCGTCGTTCCCGTCGCCGTCAGGCGTCGCGTCGACCGCGGGAAGACCGGGGAGGGGGAACTGCGCACTCATGTCTCGCCAACCCTACGTGCGCGAGACGACAGTCGCCCTCCTCGGTCCTCCCGGCTGTGGACCGGCCGGGCACAGGCTGCTCCGCGGCTAGCGGACGACGCCCCAGGCGTTGACGATCCCGGCACCGTAGAGGCCGTTGCGCCGGGCGTTGCCGACGCACGGTGCGGTCCACGTAGCGTCGCGGCCCACGTCGGTGTAGCTCTGCGCCCCGCCGGCGGGGCAGGTGTGGTCGATGGCGGTGCGGGTCATCAGTCGAGCGACCGCGTTCGGAGCCATCCCGAAGCCCGCGTTCCGGCCGCGACCCTCCCGGTGGCCGTGCGCCCCGACCGCCAGCGCGGCGACGCCGGCGGCGTGCGGCGAGGCCATCGAGGTGCCCTGCAGCCAGGCGTAGTAGGCGCAGGCGCTGGTGCCCTTCGCCGGCGTGGCCTGGCACTGCTTGACCACCCCGGTCCCCTGGCCGAGCGGCGTGACGTTCCCGTTCGCGTCGACCTCACCGGACGCCTGCAGCGGCCCCAGGGGGTACGTCGAGAGGATCAGGTTGCCGTTCGTCTGGAAGGACGGGGTGCCGACGCCGTCCCGGTACCACCCACCGGGGGCCGAGAACTCGATCTCGCCCGAGCGCGGCTCGGTGGTGTAGCTCGAGAAGTCCGACTTGCGACCCGACGGGCCGAGCGCGGTGACCCCGAGGACGTGCGGGCCCTCCGTCGGCAGGTCGACGCAGCTGTCGTTGTCGATGGTCCGCGGGTGCGCCGGGTCGCCGTAGTCGGGGCTGCCGACGTCGGTGCCCGGGTTGGCCAGGTCGGTGTGCTCGTTGCCCGCGGCCGCGACCAGCGTGACGCCCTTGCGGTGGGCGTAGCGCAGCGCGCGGTTGACGGTCTGGATGATCACGTCCTGGTCCTGCGCCTGCTCCGGGGTGTCCTCGGGAGCTCCGCCGCGGCAGTTGTAGAGCCACGGGTCGACGTAGAACGACATGTTCACCACGTCGAGCCCGGCGTCGCCGGAGTAGGTCAGCGCGTTCACGGTCGGGCCGGCGAAGAAGTAGCCACTGTCCTGACCGGCGCGCACCTCGACGATGGTCGCCTTCGGCGCCACGCCGCTGAGGCCGAAGCCGTTCATCGCGGCCGCGATGGTGCCGGCGGTGTGGGTGCCGTGGCCGTCGTCGTCGACGCCGACCGGGTCGATGCAGTTCTTCGCCTCGCACGGACCGTCGATGGCCACGATGTCGGTGGTGAAGTTGCGGGAGTCCCGGTTGTCGAAGTTCGGGTGGATGTCGGGGTGGTCGGCCTGCACGCCGGTGTCCATGATCCCGACCTTGACCTTGCGGTTGCCGAGGGTGCGGGTGTGCGCCTGGTCGGCCTTGATCATCCGCATGCCCCACAGGTTGTTGTCCAGCGGGTCCCCGTTGCTCGTGGCCTTCGCGGCGGCCCGCCGAGGGGCGGGGGCGCGTCCTGCCTTGACGGCATGGAGGTTCTCGCGCTCGACCTTGGAGGTGTCGCGGGCCGGCGTACGACCCACGACGCGGTCCGCCGCGACGCCCTGGACCCCCGCGACCGCACCCGCGGTGTTGCGGAAGTTCGCGTCGTCGGAGCGTACGGCGACCATGCCGACGTCCTGGTTCACGGAGGTGACGGTCGCGCCCTGGGCGCGCAGCCTGGCGGCCACGTCCTGGGCCCCGGCTGCGGTCTTGCTGAGCACGAGATAGCTGTCCTGCTTGCCGGTGTGCACGACCTTGGCGCTCGCGCTGCCTGCTCCGACCGGTGCCAGAGCGGCGGCGACGAGGGCGGCCGCACCACACGCGGCCAGTACTCGACTGTTTCGCATGGTGATACTCCCTCTTCCCGAGATCTGGGATGTCCCAGATCTTCGAACCTAGGCGAGCATCTCGTCCCTGTGAAGGGCCGGCGCGGGGTCAGGCGGCTACAGCGAGGCCTGCCACCACGGCTCCGCGGGCAGCTCCCCGGCCGGCTCGAACCGCGCTCCCGGCGCCGGCACGGCCAGCGCGACGCCCTGGTTGGCGGTCTCCTTGACCACCCACTCGACGGGGTCGGCCCACTCGTGGAAGGCGAGGTCGAAGGTGGCCCAGTGGATCGGCAGCAGCGTCGCGCCGCGGAGCTCGAGGTGCGCCTGGACGGCCTCCGCCGGGTCCATGTGCACGTCGGGCCAGCGGACGTCGTAGGCGCCGATCGGCAGGATGGTCAGGTCGAACGGGCCGTAGCGCTCACCGATGCCCGCGAAGGCCGGCGTGTAGCCCGAGTCACCGCCGAAGAACACCCGGCGCTGCTCTCCAGCCAGCACCCAGCTGGCCCACAGCGTGGTGTTGTTGCCGAGGCTGCGTCCTGAGAAGTGGCGTGCCTCGGTGCAGGTGAAGGTGAGGCCGTCGACGACGTGGGCCTGGTCCCAGTCGAGCTCGACGATGCGGTCGTCCGGGACGCCCCACCGGCTCAGGTGCTCCCCGATGCCGAGCGGCACGACGAACGGCATGTCCTGCGTCCGGAGCAGCGTCTCGATGGTGGCGGTGTCCAGGTGGTCGTAGTGGTCGTGCGAGATCAGCACCGCGGACAGCCGGGGCAGGTCGGCCAGCGGCATCGGCACCGGGTGGTTGCGCCGTGGGCCGACCGTGCGCGACGGCGAGACGCGCTCGCTCCACACGGGATCGGTGAGCACCCAGCGGCCCTCGAGCTCCAGCAGCACGGTGGCGTGGCCGAGCCAGGTGGCCGCGAGGTCGGCGGCCTGCTCCGCCAGGTCGGGGGTGACCAGCCGCACGGGTTGGCGCGGCTTGCCCTTGCGGCCCTTGGTGGCGAACTCGGCGGCCATGCCTGCGGTGCTGCCCGAGGGTGTGTCGGTGGTGGCGAGCCGGTTGTGGAACAGGCCGTCCGCGAACTGCGGCGAGGCGGTGTAGTCGAAGCGGCGGGTGCCGGCGCCCAGGGAGCGGCGTACGCCCCGGGCCGCGGTCAGCAGGGACGGCGCGAAGGCCAGCGCGGCCAGGACGGGGATACGGGGACGGCTCACCGTCTCAGTGTGCCCCGGCAGGGAAATCGTGTCCCCCGGGGAGGGAGATCGTGGTCCCGGCGGGGACAACCGGGGCGCTGTGACCCGGATCTCGTGACTCAGCCCACGTGAAACGGCGCCGTGACCGGGGCATGAACTCGCGTTCACATTCGTTGGGCACAGTGACTTGGAACGATCCAACTACTTCCCAGGAGGAACCATGAACACGCTCCGTCGCCTGATCCGCTACCTCGACGCCCACACCCTGTGGTCCTTCAACGCCCAGCACCCGCTGGTGAAGCGCGGCTGACCCGCCGGGTCCACAGCTAGCGCAGGCGGACCACCAGGTCCGTCGTGCCGGCGCGGGCGCCGCCGTCGGCGACGACCACCCGGCCGCGTGCCGTGCTGAGGGTGCGGTAGTCGGCAGCGCGGCCGTCCAGCCGCACCGACCGCACCCGCGCGCCGGGGGGCAGCACGGCCCCGATCCGCAACCGCCACCGTCCGGTCTGCACCACGACGGTCCGCAGCCGGTGCGCGGTGCTCGTGGCCCGCACGTCCACGGCACCGGAGCCGAGCCGGACGTGCCGACCCGAGACGCGGTGCTGGCCCGCGGGGACCTGCGGGACCACGCTCACCCGGTCCCGACCCAGGTCTGGTGAGACGCCGAGCTGGTAGTGCACCACCGGCCACAGGATCCCGTAGGTGCCCCAGGCCTGGAGCACCATCGAGCGCTCGGTGAACAGTTTCTCGATGTTGCTGCCGAAGTCCGGGGACGGCGCGATCTCGGGCATCGCCCCGGGGAGCTCCCACACCGCCGGGTCAAGCTGCACCCGGGCGTTGCCGGTGGTGTAGCGACCCAGCCGGTCGGGGGCCAGGCGACCGAGCGCCGCCTCGGCGGCCGCCATGATCGAGGAGTTCAGCGTGAAGACCGAGCGCTCGGACTTCACCGACGAGGTGGCGCCGTCGCAGGTCGCGCCGGGGTTCCCGGCCGGGTCGCTCGTGGCTCCGGCGCCGGTGTGGAACAGCCCGAACTCGCCCGTGTAGCAGGGCTCCTCGCGTCGCTGCACCAAGGCGCGGGCGTGGGCCAGCGAGGCCAGTGGACCGTCCTCGCGTCTCGGGCGCCTCAGCTCGACCTCGGCCGGGGTGACGCCGGTCCAGTGACGTTGGAAGACCTGTGCGTTCGTCGGGTTCTTCAGCGAGTCGGCGTACGCCTTCGTGTCCGGGCCGTTCCACCAGGCCTGCTCGAAGCGGCGCTCCAGGTTCCTCGCCCTGGTGGTCGCCCACCTCCGGGTCGCGGCGTCGCCCTTGCTGGCCGCCAGGTCGGCGAGATCGCGCAGCCCGCGGATGGTGTAGACGGTGTTGTCGAGCTTCTCCTCCCCCATCCCGGCGCGCTCGACGTTGCCGAGGCCCTCCGGCCAGCCGTCGTGGTCGGCGTCGAGCTCGCGGAAGACGTAGTGCAGGTTGCGGACCGCGAAGTCGTACATCTCGTCGCGGAACCGGTCGTCGCCGGTCCATCGCCAGACCAGCGCCACGATCGAGGGGAACTTCGCCGTCTCGTCGGTGTTGCCGGCGTCGCTGTTCGCCCCGAAGTAGACCTGGCCGTCCGAGGTCACCTCGTGCACGACCTTGCCGCTCTGCCCGTTGGCCGCGAGGCTCACGTCCCGCAGGGCTCGCAGGTGGCTCTCGATGCTGCCGAACTGACCACTGGTGACGGCGGCGAAGCCGGTGTACTCACCGTCGGTGGCGAACAGCCACGGGTAGTCGGGGAAGCCTGCGCCGTACCAGCGGGCCCTCGCCACGGTGCCGACCGGCGCCGGGTAGACCGTGCCCGCGCTCGTCGTACGCACCTGGAGGTGGTGAGCCTCCTGCACCGACGAGGCGAGGTTCTGCTTGCTCCACTCCACGCTCCGCTGGAGCAGCCGGTCGCCCGGCAGGCTCACCTGGGTGTTGCGGTCGACCGCCCGGCGTGCCGCCACCTTGGCGCGCAGCAGCGCGGCCGGGTTCGCCAGCGCCGCGCCCTTGGCCGCCCGCGCCGCGGCCAGTCCCTGGTCCGAGCCGGCGACCGTGAACCAGACGGTGCGCCCGCCCTTGGGCACGGTCACGTCGTACTGCAGCTGTCCGCCGGTGCCGCGGCCGTAGGCGGTGTCGTCGCAGCGGTCCGGCTGCGTCGGCGTGTTCGGACCCGAGGCCGGGCAGCGCACGTTGCCCTGGGGACCCCGGTGGCCGGGGCCGAGCGCGCTGCCGGTCGGGGTCAGCCGCGAGCCGACGACAGCGGCGTAGTCGTGCGCCTCGGCGTGGGCGACGGGCGGCCGCCCCCGCTCGCGGAACACCAGGTCGCCGCCGCTGACACTGCCGGTGTCCTGGAGGTTGTACGCCGTCTGGCTGGGCGTGGTCTCCCCCCACGGGTAGACCTTCATCAGCTCGGAGTGGGCGTCGACCGCGAGCTTCAGCGTCGTCGCCCGCGAGGACTCGAGCCGCAGCCCGACGAGCCCGGCCCGGAGCCCGTCAGGGGCGAAGTCGGTGCGGGTGATCCGGACGCCGCCGTGCGTGCCGAGGTCCATCCGCTGGTAGCCCCAGCCGCTCGTGTAGGACCGCGAGCCCAGCCAGTCGCCGCCGGCCCTGAACCAGATGCCGTCGAGCAGCTTGATCGGCGGGGTCCAGAAACCGCCCATCTCGCCACGGGTATGGAAGCCGGTCGCCGGATAGCTGCCGTCCTGGGCGCCCATCTCCCAGAACCGGTCGGCCGTGACCAGGCTGCGACGGTCGGCGAGCCGGGTGCTGGTGGACAGCTCCCGACTGGTGGCGAGCCTGGTGGTGGGGCCGGGGCTCGATCCCCGGTCCGGATCGCCACTGGCCGGCCCGGACAGCAACAGGGTGGGGGTGAGCAGGGCGGCGAGCAGGGTGACCCCGAGACGAGTGCGGCGCATGCCTCACATCCGAACCCGGTCCGCCGCTCTGCGCAACCCCCAGGCGCGAGTCAGGAGCCTGTGCGGGTGACCGCGCTCCTGCTGCGCCGGGGCAGGTGGCCGTGCATCACGCCGACCATCCGCGGGCCCGACAGCCGGCCCTCGAGGCGACGGGCGTTGCGCTTGATCGGCTGGGCGATGTACTCCCCCAGGATGACGCCGGAGGCGAGCGCGATCGTGGTCGCGGCCGCGGCACTGAGCTGCAGGATGCCGGTCGAGTTGCTCTCCGACATCGCGCTGAGCCCGCGATAGATCAGCAGGCCGGGAAGCAGCGGGACCAGGGCGGGCACGACCACCACGAGTGGGGGTACGCCGACCCGGCCGGCGATCGTGAAGCTGACCACGCCGATGATCACGGCGGCGCACGACGCCGCCCACGGCATCGTCGCGTTCGGGTCGTCCATGGCCAGGTAGGCGAGGTTCCCGAGGAGGGTCGTCATCGCGACGGCGGGCAGGGCGCGCATCGGCGCGTAGCAGGTGAACGCGAAGGCGCTCGCGGACACGATGGCGCCGACCAGGACCAGAGGAGGGTTGGCCAGGCCCGACTCACCGGGCCGGACGTAGTCGAGGCTCACCCCGAACGCCGGGGCCAGCGCGAGCCCCGCCGAGACCCCGCCGATCAGGCCGGCGGTGGCCAGCATCGCCTCGATGATCCGTGCTCCGGCGGTCAGGTAGAAGCCGCTGAGCGCGTCCTGGATCGCACCCATGAACCCGATCCCCGAGAGCAGCAGCACGATGCCGGCCGTGATCACCAGCGAGGTGTCCACCTCGAGGCCCAGCGCGGCGGTGCCGAGCGCGATCAGCGCGGCCAGCATGCCGCCGGCGATCTGCTGGTAGAACATCGGCCACCGCTGCCGGTTCATCGTGCGGGTGAGCACCGTGATCAGCACGCCGGCCACCGCGGCCACGGCCGTGATGATCGCGTCGCCGCCCAGCACGAGGGTGATGCCGCCGCCGACCACCCCCGAGCCGAGCACGACGGCCCAGCGCGGCAACCAGTGGCCGGTGGAGTTGACCCGGGCGACCCGGGCCCGCGCCTCGGTGAGGCTCACCCGGTCCAGCAGCACGTCCAGCACCAGGTCGTGGGTGCGGGTCAGGTCGTCGTAGTCGATGTCGCGCGCGCTGATGTTGCGGGTCAGCAGCACGGGCATCTCGTCGGGGTCGTCCTGGTAGCTCATCCGCAGCAGCGTGAAGGTCACGTCGACGTCGGCGTTGCGCAGCCCGTAGTGGCGGGTGAGCTCCTGCATCGTCGCGGTCACGTCGGCGGCACCGGCTCCCGAGGACAGCAGGATCTCGCCGATCCGGAGCGCGAGATCCAGGATCTTGTAGGTCTCGCGGGAGTCGGTCACAGCCTCCATGGTGAGGCCCCCGGAGCCCTGGTCCCGACCGCACACGCGGCCGGGGTGAGGGGACTCACAAGGCCCTGAACCGGCCCCGGAAGTTGTACCGGGCCGCTGTCATACGACGCTGCCGAGGAGCCCTGTGGACAACCGCCCAGCGCGACCTGCAGCGCATATGGGAGCTGCTGATGCAGCCGCTCGGCTTCGGCTCGACCAGCCTCTGGGTGAGCTATATCGGGCCCGACGACCGCCCCACCAGGTTCGTCATCGAGATCACCGACAGCGACGCGGTCCCCACGCCCGGCGGAGGTGGGCGCGACGCCGTGAACACCTTCGACCGCACGCTTGCGAGCCGGCCGCTCGCCGCCGGCCGTGGGTCAGCGCTGCGCTGTCACCCGGTCCACGTCGCCAACGACGTCGGCGTCTGGGCGGTCACCCCGGACGACCTGGCCGCCTGAGCCGCTGCGACCGCTCGACCAGCTCGCGCAGCCGAGCCGCGATGGCCGGCGTGAATGAGCCCGTGGCGGCCTGCCAGGCCCAGTTGCCCACGTCGGTCCCCGGGGTGTTCATCCGGCTCTCGGCGCCCAGCTCCAGCAGGTCCTGGGCCGGGGCCACGGCCAGCCTCGCCGTGGAGGACAGCGCCAGCCGGACCAGGGCCCACGGCATCGGCCCGTCGGCTATCGCGGGCGCGATCGAGACGGCCAGCTCGCGGGCGGTCCCGTCGAGCTCGGCCCACCACCCGAGGGTCGTGTTGTTGTCGTGGGTCCCGGTGTAGACGACGCTCTGCTCGCCGTGCTGCGCGGGCAGGTAGGGGTTGTCGGCGTCGCCGTTGAACGCGAACTGGAGCACCTTCATCCCCGGCAGCCCGAACTCCAGCCGGAGCTCGGTCACCTCGGGCGTGATCACCCCGAGGTCCTCGGCGACCAGCGTCCCGGGACCGGCCGCCTCGACCAGCGCCGCCAGCACCTCGCGGGCCGGGCCCTCGACCCAGTACCCGTCCTTCGCGGTGGCCGCCTCGACGGGCACGTGCCAGGCCGCCTCGAAGCCGCGGAAGTGGTCGATCCGGACCAGGTCGAACAGCTCGCGCTGCCGGGCGATCCGGGCCCGCCACCAGGCGAACCCGTCGGCGGCCATCGCCTCCCAGTCGTAGTGCGGGTTGTTCCAGCGCTGCCCGTCCACCGCGAAGTAGTCGGGTGGCACCCCGGTGACCGTCGTCGGGACGCCCTGCTCGTCGAGCTGGAACAGGTCGCGCGAGGCCCAGACGTCAGCACTGTCGTGCGAGACGAAGATCGGCAGGTCGCCGAAGAACAGCACCCCGCGCGCGGCGGCGTAGGCCCGGAGCTCGGCCCACTGCGCCGCGAAGACCCACTGCTCGAAGCGCAGCTGCAGCACCTGCTCCGCGAGCGGGGCCAGCACCTCGGCCACCCGCCCGGGATCGCGGTCACGCAGGCCCGGTTCCCAGGTCGGCCACGGCGCGTGGTCGAGCAGGTCGCGTAGCGTCATGAACTCCACGTAGGGATCCAGCCAGCTGCCCTGTGCCTCGCACCACGCGACGAACGCCGCCAGCTGGTCGGCCGTCAGCGCGCCAGGCTCGTTCATCCCGCGCTCGGCGGCCAGCTCCCGGCTGATCAGTTCGGGATTGCCGGCCATCGCCGAGAGGGCGTTGTACGGCGAGCCGTCCTCCTCGTGCGTCGGCACCAGCGGCAGCACCTGCCAGACCGAGCAGCCGGCCGCGGCGAGGAAGTCGACGAACCGGTAGGCCTCGGGACCGAGGTCACCCCGGCGTTCACCCTGGCCCGTGGCCGAGGGCAGCGACGTGACGTGGAGCAGCACCCCGGCCCGGCGTACGGCCAGCGGGCCCTGCGCGGGCGCTTCCTCCGACATGCGCGACTTCCTCTCTCGCCGGTCCTCGTGCGCGGGTCGCTCTTTCACCGGTCCCGTGCGGCGCAGCGAGCCTAGTCGGGGCCTGCGGCTCAGCCGCGGGCGGCGCCGTACCCCAGCAGGGCGGCGAGACCGAGCGCGCTGCGCGGCGCGTACGGCGCCCGCCACAGCCCTCCGTGGGAGGCGGCGTAGGCCTCGTCCTGCCAGGGGTGGTCGTGCCGCGGCCCGCCGCCGGTGTGCAGGTCGTGCACCAGCATCGCGGCCATCAGCACGTTGGACGTGGCCGGCTCGAAGACCTCGACACCGAAGCGGTGCGCACCGGCGTACGCCGCGGCCAGCGCGCGGTTCTTCACCACCGACCTGGTCCGCGTGGGCGGCGCGACGCTCATCGACACCGTTGCCCCGTCGTGGCGCGCGACGGTCGCTCGCCAGCGCTGCAGCCGCTTGGCCAGGGCGTAGTTGGGCCCTTGCTGTGGCACCAGCGAGTCGTTGATCCCGGGATCCGAGCCGGCGACGTAGTTGCGCCGCAGCAGCCGACCGCCCGAGAGCGTGCGCATCGGCCGGGTGAGCGTCTTCGAGCGCACCGAGCGACCGTCGTACGCGCGGGTCGAGTGGTCCACCGCCTCGGCCGGCACGGCGAACACGTCGGTCGGCGTGGCCAGGAACCCCAGCGCCACGTCGGGACGGTCGGCCTGCAGCCGTCGGGTGAGCTCGTCGACGGCCATCGAGACGCGGGTGTTGGTGGCGCCGTCGGCGTAGACGTAGTTGCCGACGACCAGGGTGCCGGGCTGCTCGCCGAGCCACCGGGCGATGGCCGGCACCTGTCCTAGCAGGTCGACGCCGGCTGCGTCCTCCTGCATCGGGACGACGAGGGTGCCGGCGCCCTCGTTCGCGAGCCTCAGCACGCGCTCCCAGATCGCCGGTCGGTCGAGGTCGACGGCGGCGACGCGCGCGCCCCAGCGCATCAGCGAGGGCAGCGGCCCCATCTCGGCGCCGGCACCGAGCACCGCGACGGTGTGCCCCTGCAGCCGCAGCCAATTCGGGTTGGCCAGCACCTTCCCGATCGCCTCGGCCACGGTCGGCTCCACGACCCCGTGCTCGGCCCAGTCGTCGATGCGGCGACGGATCTCGTCGCCCCGCAGCCGGTCACCGTGGTAGGGAAGCACCAGCTCGGTCACGGGAGCACCGCGGCCGACCACCTCGCGCTGCTCGAGCTCGTCGCCGCCCCGGGGCCCCGCGGGCCACTCCCTCAGCGGGTGCTCCTCGCCGGCCTCGTCCAGCACGCGCATCCGGTCGTGCAGCGACGCCAGCCCCTGGCGCGCGATCGACACCGCGGCGTCCGGCGAGACGAGCCCGGCCTCGACGAGGCGCCGGAAGTGCACGAGGTAGTCCGTGCGCCAGCCAGTGGCCCCGGAGGCGGCGCGGGCACCCGTGGGGTCGGTGTCGCGCAGGGCGTCGGCGACGACGCCGCGCCCCACCACCGACGTGCTGCGCCGGCCCTCGTCGTCGGTCGGGAACACCAGTCCTCGTTGCTCGTCCGCAGCCATCGGGCCATCATGCCAAGCCTCTGGCAGCCCGACGGCTTGCTGGCCGAGCCTCAGCGGCGCTGGCTCGCCTCGGTGAGCACCGCCGCGACCTGCTCGAGCATCCACTCGAGGTCGTCCTGCTCGATCACCAACGGCGGGGCCAGCCGGATCGTGGACCCGTGCGTGTCCTTGACCAGCACGCCCTTGAGGAGCATCCGCTCGGACAGCTCGCGGCCGCTCATCAGGCCCGGCTCGACGTCGATGCCGGCCCAGAGGCCACGCGAGCGCACGCCCACGACCCCGGTGCCGACCAGCTTCTGCAGCCCGGCCTCGAAAATCTCGCCCAGCTCGCGGGCGCGTTCCTGGATCTCGCCGCTCTCGAGCAGTCCGACGACCGCGTGGCCGACGGCCGCCGCCAGTGGGTTGCCGCCGAACGTGGAGCCGTGGTGGCCCGGGTGGAGCACGCCCAGCACCTCGTCGGAGGACACCACGGCGGAGACGGGGACGATCCCGCCGCCGAGGGCCTTGCCCAGCACGTACATGTCCGGCACCACGCCCTCCACCTCGCAGGCGAAGGTCGTCCCGGTGCGGCCGAGGCCGGACTGGATCTCATCGGCGATGAGGAGGACGCCGAGCTCGGTACACGTCTCCCGTACGGCGGGGAGGTAGCCGGCGGGCGGGATGATCACGCCGGCCTCCCCCTGGATCGGCTCGATCAGCACCGCGACGGTGTGGTCGTCGATGGCCTCGCGCACCGCCGCTGCGTCGCCGTATGGCACGACGCGGAAGCCCGGGGTGAACGGGCCGAAGCCCTCGCGCGCGAGCGGGTCGGTGGAGAAGCTGACGATGGTGGTCGTGCGGCCGTGGAAGTTGTCGGCGGCCACCACGATGTTGGCCTGGTTCGCGGGCACCCCCTTGAGGTCGTAGCCCCACTTCCGCGCCACCTTGATGGCCGTCTCCACCGCCTCGGCGCCGGTGTTCATCGGGAGCACGCGGTCCATCCCGGCCAGGTTCGCCAGGTCGCGGCAGAACGGCCCGAGCTGGTCGTTGTGGAACGCCCGGCTGGTCAACGTCACCCGGTCGAGCTGGTCGCGCGCGGCGGTGAGCAGCCCGGGGTGGCGGTGCCCGAAGTTGAGGGCTGAGTAGCCGGCGAGGCAGTCGAGGTAGCGGCGTCCGTCGACATCGGTCACCCACGCACCCTCTGCCGCGGCCAGGACGACCGGCAGCGGGTGGTAGTTGTGCGCCACGAAGCGGTCGGCGAGGTGCAGGTGCTGCTCGGTGTCGGACATCAGTTCCCTTCGGTCTGGCGCCGCCACGGTGCATCGACGGCGACCCTCGACTGTATGGGCTGTCCGATCGGCCCTGACGTATCCGCCCAATCCCAGACAGCGGCCGGCGGAGCCTTGCCGCTCGCGCGCACCTGTGCCTAGGGTGATGCGTCCCGGACGACCGGGGCGCCCCCCGATGTCGCCGAGTCTTGTCCGCGCGGAGGGCCCTCGAAGCACTCAGCGGACAAGAGCGGGGAACCCACTTTCCCGGGTCGTGAAAGCGACTCTTGGGGTGAGGCCACTCACGTGGCCGGGCACCTTCAGCCCGAACCCGACAGCTAACCTCGCAGGCGCGCGGAGGAATCACCATGCGCATGCGCACCCTTTCGGCGACCCTGCTCGTCGCCCTCACCGCGGTCGTGCTCGTCACCGCCACCCTGGCCGCGCCCGCCAGTGCCACCTCGATGAGGACCTGGAGCCGCCTCGCCAAGTGCGAGTCCGGCGGCAACTGGCACATCAACACTCACAACGGCTACTACGGCGGCCTCCAGATCAGCTCCGGCACCTGGCGCGCCCACGGCGGCAAGAAGTACGGCTCCAACGCCCACCGCGCCAGCAAGCGTCAGCAGGTCGTGATCGCGAAGCGGATCAAGCGGAGCCAGGGCTGGGGCGCGTGGCCCTCGTGCTCGCGCCGCATCGGCGCCCGCTGAGCCTTCCTCCGCTCGACCTCAGGTGGCGCGCAGGAACTGCCCGGTGCGCTCCTGGCCGAGGGTGGCCGCTGCCTCGCCCTGCCCGAAGACCCAGGTGCCGTTGACGAACACCGCGGTGACCGCGGCGTCGTTGCGGTTCACCATCCGCGGCAGGTTGTCGTACGCCGGGACGGGCGCTTCCGCGTAGTTGTCCAGTGACGCGTCGAGCTGCGCCGGGTCGACCACCACGAGGTCGGCCCGGTCGCCGACGCGCAGGTGGCCGGCGTCGATGCAGTACCACTCGCCCAGCTCCCCGGTCAGCCGGTGCACCGCGTGCTCGAGGGTCATGAACGGGCGCCCGGCCTGCTCGGCGTCGTGGACGTGGCGCAGGAACCGCAGCCCGAAGTTGTAGAACGCCATGTTGCGTAGGTGGGCACCGGCGTCGGAGAAGCCCAGCTGCACGCCGGGGCTCCTGCCGAGCTTCTTCAAGAGCTTGGGCCGGTGGTTGGAGATGGTCGTGCGCCAGCGCACCTTGGTGCCGTGCTCCACGACGAGGTCGAGGAACGCGTCGACCGGGTGCAGCCCGCCGCGGTCGAGGCCGACCTGTCCGAAGGTCTTGCCGATCACCGTGTCGTCGGGGCAGTCCACGATCTCGGCGTCGAAGAAGTCACGGTGCCAGACCCGCATCCCGAACTTGGCGTCGTAGTCCTTGCGGAACTGCCGGCGGTAGTCCTCGTCCTGGAGCAGGGCGTTGCGCTCCACCGCGTCGGCCAGGTGCAGGGCGGCGGCGCCCGAGCCGAACTCCTCGAAGATGACCAGGTCGATGCCGTCGGCATACACCTCGAACGGCACGGGCAGGTGCTGCCACTTGAAGTCACCACCGAGAGAGTTCACGATCGCGGCGATCGGGCCCATGATCTGCACGAGCGCCGGGTTGGCCTTGATGTCGGCGGCCGAGAGCAGGCTGGTCTTGAGGTGCTTGCGCCCCCTTCCCGAAGCTCGCGTGCCGATCGGGAGAGTGTTCAAGGTCATCGACGCGATGCTCTTCACCGACTTGATGTCCGGGCCACCCTGGAGCACCCGGCCACGCTCACGCAGCAGCGAGTTGAGGCGGCGGCGCTCCTTGCCCTTGGTGTACGTCGACGGCAGCGTGCGCGAGCGACAGGTGTCGCCGTCGAGCTTGTCGAACATCAGCTCCTGGGCCGACATCCCGACGAAGCCCTCGTCCAACGCCTCCTTGAGGTGGGCCTGCATATTCGTGAGCTCGTGCTCGGTCGGCCGTACGTCGCCGCGCGTCGCCCGGTCGAGCCCCATCTCGGCGGCCCGCAGGTCGGAGTGCCCGATGAACGCAGCGAGGTTCGGGCCCAGGGGCAGCGCCTCGAGGGCAGCGACGTACTCCTTCGCGTTGCTCCAGGTCTTCCTCGCCTCCAGAGACTCGATCACGTGCCGGCGCGGAATCGCCTCGACCCGGCCGAAGAGGTCACCGGCCGTCGTCGGGTCGACGTGGATGGTGGACAGCGAGCACGACCCGATCAGGATGGTGGTGACCCCGTGACGCAGCGACTCGAGGAGCTCCGGCTGCTCGAGCACCTCGACGTCGTAGTGCGTGTGGATGTCGACCATCCCGGGCAGTACCCACTGACCCGTCGCGTCGATGACCTGGGCGCAGCCGGTCTCGTCCAACGGCGCCTCGGAGACCATCTCGACCCGTCCCTCACGGATGCCGAGGTGGCGGAGGCCGGACGCGGCGCCCGTCCCGTCGAACCAGCGGCCGCCCTTGATGATCACGTCGAAAGCCATGGGGTCATCAAGCCACGTGAAGGGGGCATCTGACAAGGCTTCCTTTCAGATGGCTTGGGCCTTTAGAGACCGCGGCTGCCCAGGGCCGCCATCAGCGCCGGCCTGCGCTTGTAGGTCTCGCGGAACTCCATCAGGTAGGCCGCGAACTCCCGCTCCTCCCCCGCCCAACAAAGCGAGGTCGCGGACGGTCGCCATCCGCGCGGCGACCCCCGGACCGCGCCGCCTCCGGCTCACGTTCCGCGAGGTCGCGCACCACGGCCCGCAGCAGGCTCGCACTGGACACGGATCGATGATCGCCCACGTCACGTCCGCCGGTGGAACCTGATGTCGCCGTGGGGCATCTGGCTGGCGTCGAAGTGGTCGTCGTGGACGCGGTGGTGGTGCCAGGAGCAGAGCAGCACCCCATCCTTCAGGTCCGTCCTGCCCGCCGTGGGCCCAGGGTCTGCCCCAGTGGTGGGCCTCGCACCACGCCGCCGGGACCGTGCACCCCTCGGCGGGGACGATGGACGCGGTGCAGGCCAGACGACG
>JAOPYC010000100.1 GCA_025964795.1 Marmoricola sp. | reverse complement strand
CAACAGGTGTCTGATCGGGCACAATCACGGTTATGCCACGCCTGTCGATGCCCGGGGACATGCCTAAAGAGGTGCTGGTGGCGATCGAGACCATCGGCAACAACGTGCGGACCGAGATCCTGCGGCAAACCTCTGAGCAGGGTCTGACGGCGCTCGAGCTTGCCGACCGGATCGGCGTGCATCCGGCGAGCATCCACCGAAACCTGATCGTGTTGGAGCGCAGTGGGCTGGTCTCTGCCGACGTCGCGGCGGGCAGGCGACGTGGGCAGTCGGTGACATGGAGAACCGAAACCGACCAGGTGGCTGAGTTGGGGCGCACCTGGGTGCGGTACGCAAGCTCCTCAGCACACTCACCGATGTGAGGCGGCGTCACACTCGCGGCGACTGCTGGCCTTTCTCGAGTTCTCCCTTGCCGGGACGACTGAGCACCCCTACTTCGAGGCATGGTTGGTGTCATCACGGCGTCTCCGCCGTAGGCCAATAGGCTTGATCGATGCGTGCAGCGGCCTCGCGGCGCATTGGGTCGAGGACATGTTGATAACGGGTGAGCAGTGAAGCGTGGGACCACCCGAGGAGCGCCATCACCACTCGTCCATCGATGCCTTGGGCCAGGAGCATGGTGGCCGTGGTGTGTCGCGCGTAGTGCAGACGCAGTGTCGGGACGCCCGCTCGCTGGGTGAGTGTTTGCCACGCCTTGGCGTCAACAGTGCGGTGTTGAGGTTGCCCGTCCGGGCGGGGAAACACGAGGTGGTGCTCGTGCCAGGCGGGTCCGAGGGCGAGCCGATGGACCGCCTGGTCACGGCGGTGCCCGCGCAACTGCTGCATCGGCTGCGGTGGCACCGCCAGGGTCCGGCGCCCAGCGCGTGTCTTGACGTCCTCCAAGACCCAGCCGCCTCCCGTGCGTTGGGGACACTTGGACGGCGGGTGATCCGGCTCGGGGTTGCCACAGCCGTGATGCCAGCTCGGTCTTTGGAGTTGCCGACGGACTCGCAGTTGATGCTTCTCGAAGTCGATGTCGTCCCACATCAGCCCGAGGGCCTCGCCTTGCCGTAGCCCCAGGGCTAGCGCGACTGACCACCTGGCGCCGTTGGGCAACTCGGTCGCGGCCAGGAGTAGCCGGCGGCACTGCTCCAGCGCGTAGGGTTCGAGCTCGGCCTCGCGGACGCGCGGGACGACCGCGCGGGTGCACGGGTTGGCCACCAAGAGTCCGCGTTTGACGGCGGTGTTCAGCGCCGAACGCAAGATTCCGTGCAGCGTGACGGCGCTTTGCGGCGACCGCTGAGCAACCCGGTAGAGAAGGTCATCGATGTCGCGCACCGCGATCCGTGCCAGCGGTCTGGATCGCAGTGCACCGCAGTGGGTACGGACCAGGCTGGTGTAGTTATCGAAGGTCTTGGGCTTGCGCGTGCGCTGGATGAGCACCAGCCACTCATCGAGCCAGTGGCCCAGGGTCAGCCGCTGATCCGAGCTGGGTCGATGCGCGGTGCGGGCCCGTTCGGTCTCCAGCGCCGCCACCTTCTCCGTGACCTCCGTGCGGGTGCGTCCACGCACGTGGCGTCGGACTGGCTTGCCCGCGTCGCTGCGTCCCATGGAGACGTAGCCGTGCCAACGACCATCGGTTCCTTTGTGGACGGAGGAGCGTCCGTTGGTGGTGCGGCCACTGGTCTCGCCTCGGCTCACGACGCAGCCACCGAGACCACCGGAGCGCCCGCCGGTGTACTGGTCTTGCGCCGCCGGTGAACCGGTGGGTTCTGCGAAGTCACCGTCGAGTCTGTTCTGGGGAGGCCTCGGGGGCGGGAACCTCGGAGGCTTCACGAAACTGTTCCAGATGCTCGGCGGTGATCAGGGTCCGGGCACCGACCTTGAGGTGACCAAGCCGGCGTTGCTTGAGCAGCTTGTGCAACATGGACACGCTCACCCCCAGCTCGGCTGCGGCGTCAGGGATCGAGTACACCGAGCGTGCTTCGGCGGTGTCGCGATCCTCGGGGGTGGCAGCTGCAGCGTGCGCCAGGGCTTGCGCGTCCTCGGCGATCGCGCGGTGCAGCCGGTCCAGCTCGGCCAGCCGCTGCTCCAGGTGCGCCAGCAGCCGGCCGATCTCGGCGTGCGCGCCAGTCCCCAGACGGCTGGACTGCCCGGGGTGGCATCCGGTGGTGGAGTGTTGAGGGGTGTCCATGTACTTCAAAGGTCGCCAGGTGACGTGCCTGCGATCACGGATCGCGGCCCAATCTCGCCCACGACTTCGGTCAATGGGGGCCGTGTGATCGCCCCGGACACCGAGCCGTACCGAGGTCTTCGGGACTGCGCTGCCCTGTTCGTGGCTGCACTGCGCTGCGGCCAACTGCACCGATATTTGCACCGGTTGCCTCGTTTCCGAGGGCTGTTCGGTTCGTCGACTGTGCCGGTTACGCGGTTGACCTGCGGTTATGCGATGAGCCGGTGACAGGAGTCGAACCCGCGACATCCTCATTACAAATGAGGCGCTCTACCAACTGAGCTACACCGGCGCGGCCGCCTGGCGTTCGAGGACGTCGGCGACGAGACGCAATCGTAGGCGACGCAGCGGCGAGGATCGGAACCGGCTGACCCGGTGGAGCTCAGCCGAGGTCGAGCGGGACGTAGTCGGCGACCGACACCATCCCGGTCGTCTGCACGGTGACCGGCTGGATGCCGACCGGGCGGCCGTCGCGGTAGGTCACGAAGGTGAACTCGGCGTCGCGGCGCAGCTTGCTCCCGATCGCGATGGCGTACGCCGCGCCGCCGGTCGTCCCGTTGGTGTAGCTGTAGCCCACCTTGCCGTTCGTGCCGAGCACGCGGGTCGGGCCCTTCTGGACGTGCAGGTGGCCGGCGAGCACCAGGTCGGTGCATCCGCGCTCGAGGGCGGTCGCCCCGAGGTTGGCGTCGTGGACGACGAGCGTGGCGATTCGGTCGCCCTGCTCGTCGAGCTTGCAGACGTCGTCGGCGACCGTGGCCTTGACCTCGTCGAAGGTCAGGCCCTTCTGGTCGCGCCAGTTGCCGAGCCCGCTGGAGCGTGGGTCGTCGACGCCGATGATCCGCACGTCGGCGAACGGCGTGACGGCCTTGCCGGTGAGGTGGGTCCAGCCCCGCTTCTGCAGGTAGCGGCTCACGAAGGTGCCGTGGTCGTGGTTGCCGGAGATGGCCACGCGGGCGTCGTACTCGTCCCCGCCGAAGGCGTTGTCGAGGGAGTCCAGGCTGAAGCCCTCCCAGGGCTGGCCGGTCGAGGTGTCGTCGCCGGCGTCGATGACGACGGTGGCGCCGGCCGCGTCGGCTGCAGCCCGCACGACCTCGTCCATCCCGATGTTGTCGTGCCGGTCGCTCACCTCGACCGCCACCGTCTCGCCCTCACCCTTCGGGTGCAGCCGGTCGGTCACCTCATCCATCCGGTCGGCGACGTCGCGGTAGAACACCTTGCTGGTCTTGTAGGTGTCGAGCAGGCTGAACACCAGCCGCCGAGTGCCCTCGGTGACGAACCCGCCCTGGATCTCCCAGCCGCTCAGCTCCGGGGGCACGCTCACCTCGGGGAACGCCTTGGCCACGTTGAGCCAGACCCCGTCGCCGACGTGCTCGGGCTCATGGCGCCACGGCTGGGCCACGAGGACCACGACCACGGCCACCGCCGTCACGCTTGCCGCGACCGATCGGGGGGCGACCCTCCGCCGCAGCTCGGCCCGTCGGGAGGCGCCGAGCAGCAGCCAGAGCCCGATGGGCACCAGGCCGAGGACGGCGGCCCGGAGCGCGGAGTCGGCCAGCAGGTCACCGATCTCCTCGCGCACCCGCTGCTGCTCCGCGTCGGGGTGCGCCGCGATCGCGGCGTACCGCACGGCGAGCTCGGGCGCGGTCGTCGCGGTCGTCTTGCCCCCCACGATGTCCACCCCGATCCAGCCGCCGGAGGTCGACCGCACGTCCGGCAGGTAGGGACCCATGTCGAGCCGCACCTGGCCGTCGAAGTTGGGACGTACGACGGCGTCGTGGCTGGCCACGACCATCTCCGTGCTGGAGTGGCTGAACAGCAGCCCCCACGCGGGAACGGCCACCACCAGCCAGACCAGCAGGTAGCCCAGGCCCCGCAGGACCCGGCGTCGCGCGACCACTAGCTGTGGCTGGCCCGTTCCTGGGCCACGGCGTAGAGGGCGACGCTCGCGGCGACGCCCGCGTTGAGCGACTCCAGGGAGCTGGCCATCGGGATCGAGACGAGCAGGTCGCAGGTGTCCGCCACCAGCCGGGACAGGCCCTTGCCCTCGGAGCCGACCACGATGACGAGCGGGCCGGTCGCGAGGTCCAGGTCGGTCAGCGAGACGTCACCGTCGGCGGCCAGGCCTATCACCATGCAGCCGGCGGCCTGGTAGGCCTTGAGCTGACGGGTCAGGTTGACCACCTGCGCCACCGGGACGCGGGCCGCGGCACCGGCCGAGGTCTTCCTGGCGCTGGCGGTCATGCCGGCCGCACGACGCTCGGGGATGACCACGCCGTGGGCGCCGAACCCCGCCGCCGAGCGGACGACGGCCCCGAGGTTGCGCGGGTCGGTCACCGAGTCGAGCGCCACGATCAGCGGCTGCTCCTTGTTGTCGGCCGCCAGGTCCAGGAGGTCGTTGGGGTCGGCGTACTCGTAGGCCGGGATGCGCGCCGCCAGGCCCTGGTGCACGGCACCGGCGGTCATCTTGTCGAGCTCGGGCTTGGGCACCTCGAGCAGGTTGATGTGCTTGTCCGCGGCGATCGAGAACACCTCGCGCAGGCGGCTGTCGCGCTCGGCCCCCTCGGCGACGTACACCGAGATGACCGGGAGGCCGGCCCGCAGCGCCTCGACGACGGAGTTGCGCCCGGCGATCCACTCCTGGTCACCGCCCTTGCCGCCGGCCTTGGGACCGGCCTTGCCGCTCGCCCGGCGGGGGCGGCCGGCGGGCCCGTCGGACTTCACCGGCTTCGTGTAGGACTTGTGGTAGGGCCGGTCCTTGGCCTTCGGCGTGGGGCCCTTGCCCTCCAGGCCCCGGCGTACGCGCCCTCCGGAACCGGCGGTGGGGTTGCCCTTGCCGCCCTTCTTGATCGCGCCCTTGCGCTGCGAGTTACCCGGCATTACTCAACGCTCCACTTCGGCCCCGTAGGGGTGTCCTCGATCGTGACGCCGGCCGCCTTGATCTGATCCCGGATCAGGTCGGCGGTGGCGAAGTCCTTGTCGGCGCGGGCCGCGGCCCGCTGCTCGAGCAGGCCGGTGACCAGGGCGTCGACGACGCCGGTCAGGTCGTTGGTGCTGTCGGTCGACCAGTGCGGGTGGGCCGGGTCGAGCCCCAGCACACCGAGCATCAGCTCGACCTGGACGAGTGTCTCGACGAGGCGGTCCTCGGGGTCGGCGCCCGGGTCGCCCGCCAGCAGCCTGTTGCCCTCGCGGACGAGGTCGTAGATCACCGCGACTGCCGCAGGCGTGCCCAGGTCGTCGTCCATCGCCTCGATGAACTCGATCCTGAGCTTGCGACCGGCCGACCGCACCGCAGCGAGCTCATCGGCGTCGACCGCGGCGAGGGCACGCTCGAGGAAGTGCTCGATCCGCTGGAACCCCTGGGCCGCCTCCGCGAGGGCCTCGAAGCTGAACTCGACCGTCGAGCGGTAGTGCGCGCTGACCATGTAGAACCGCAGCTCGATCCCTCGCACCCGCTCGAGCACGTGCGGCACCAGGAGCGAGTTGCCGAGCGACTTGCTCATCTTCTCGCCGCTGGTGGTGATCCAGGCGTTGTGCATCCAGTACGACGCGAACGGGTGCCCGGCCGCCCGGGACTGGGCCTGCTCGTTCTCGTGGTGGGGGAAGCGGAGGTCGACGCCGCCACCGTGGATGTCGAAGGCCTCGCCGAGGTACTTCCCGGCCATCGCCGAGCACTCGATGTGCCAGCCCGGCCGGCCACGCCCCCAGGGCGAGGCCCACGACGCCGTCGTCGGCTCAGACGGCTTGTGGCCCTTCCACAGGGCGAAGTCGCGAGGATCCCGCTTGCCGCGTGGGTCGGCGTCGGCGGCGGCCTCCATGTCGTCGACCTTCTGCCGGGTCAGCTCGCCGTACGACGGCCAGGACTGCACGTCGAAGTAGACGTCACCCGACCCGTCCTCGGCGGCGTAGGCGTGACCACGCTCGATCAGCGCCTCGATGAGCTGCAGCATCTCGGGGATGTGCCCCGTGGCGAGCGGCTCGTAGGTCGGCGGGAGCACGTGCAGCGCGTCGTAGGCCCGGTCGAGCTCGCGCTGCATGTCGTAGGCGAGGTTGTACCAGGGCCGGTCCTGCTCGCCCGCCTTGACCAGGATCTTGTCGTCGATGTCGGTGACGTTGCGGATGAAGGTGACGTCGTACCCACTGGTCGTGAGCCAGCGCCGGAGCACGTCGAAGTTGACCGCCGACCGGACGTGACCGACGTGGGGCTCCGACTGCACGGTGAGTCCGCAGACGTAGACGCCCGCCCTGCCCTCCTCGAGGGGGACGAAGTCGCGGACCGCGCGCGCAGCGGTGTCGTAGAGCCGAAGTGTCACCGGGCAATCCTAGGGGCCAGCGGGTGGTCCTCCTCACGACGGCGAGTCGCGTTGCGCAGCGGCCGCGGCGAAGGGTGGAAAATGTGACAAAACCTTACTTGTGTGACAGTTGAGCACTATCGTTGTCCCGTGCTTCCCCACTTCTCCTCCACGCTGCGCCTCCGGGCCCTCGCCATCGGCTGCCTCTCGCTGGCGCTCGCCGGGGCACTGTTGACGGACCCGCCCGCTCCCGAGCGGGCGCGCCTGACCGCGGCGACGACCGCGGGTCAGCACCGGTTCACGCAGTACACGACGACCCCCAAGTTCCGCACCGGCGTCGGCGAGGGCGTCCGCGTCGCGGGCGGCTCGGTGACCATGGCCACCCCGCGCGGACGCGTACAGCTCGCCGGGAGGACGTGGGCGTGGTCGCGGTGGACCTCCCAGCTCATCTACCCCGCCCAGACCTTCACCGAGCTCATCCCGACGTGGAACATCACCACTCCGGCCAGGACCCTGGTCCAGGTCCAGGCCCGCGTCAGGAACGCCGCCGGCACGTTGAGCGGCTGGAAGGTGATGGGCACCTGGTCGACGCGCGACGCCCGCGTGAAGCGCAGCAGCGGCGGCACCCAGTCCGACTCCGTCGCCCGCGTCGCCACCGACACCCTGGTCGCCCGCAACGGCACCCTGACCAGCTATCAACTCCGAGTCCTCCTCCTCCGTGGACCCGCCAGCACCGCCTCCCCGGTGGTGCGCTCCCTCCAGGCAGTAGCCAGCCGGCCCGCCACCACCCTCCCGGTGACGAGCCGGCGGCTACTGCCCGCCACGACGCTCAACGTGCCGCGCTACTCGCAGATGACCCACCGCGGCCAGTACCCGCAGTACGGCGGCGGCGGCCAGGCCTGGTGCTCCCCCACGGCGCTGTCGATGCTCCTCGGCTACTACCGGGCGCTGCCCAAGCCGGCCAACTACGCGTGGGTGAGCAAGACCTACTCCGATCGCTGGGTCGACCACGTCGCCCGCGTCGTCTACGACTACGGCTACCACGGCGCCGGCAACTGGGCCTTCAACACCGCCTACGCCTCGAACCTGACCGGCGACGCCTTCGTGACCCGGTTGACGGACCTGCGCGACGCCGAGCGGTTCATCGCCGCCGGCATCCCGCTCGCGGCCTCGATCTCGTTCTCCCGGGGCCAGCTCACCGGAGCCCCGATCAGCGCCACCGCGGGTCACCTCGTCGTGATCGCCGGCTTCACCAGCACCGGCGACGTCGTCGTCAACGACCCCGCGGCCCCGAACAACTCAACCGTCCGCCGCGTCTACGACCGCGGGCAGTTCGAGCGCGCCTGGCTCCGCAGGTCCAGCGGCACCGTCTACGTCGTCCGCGACGCCGCCCACCCCCTCCCCGCCCGGGGTGCCAACCTCAACTGGTGAGGGGGGTGGCGGTTTCACTGGGTCCCCCGTGAAACCGCCACTTCCCCCGCGTTGCACCGGTGGGGAAGTGCAAGTTTCACTGGGTACCCAGTGAAACTGCACCGCCCTCAGGCCCCATACCCGCCGTCCACGTCCAGCTTCTGGCCGCTGACGAACCCGGCGCGGTGGGAGGCGAGGAAGCAGACGGCCTCGGCGATGTCGTGGGCGATGCCGAAGCGGCGCAGCGGGATGTTGGCCCGGGTGACCTCGAGGGCGGTGTCGTCGAGCTCGCCGCTCTCCATCAGCTCCTGGGCCATGCCGTCGGTGAGCATGCCGGGGCCGACGCAGTTCGCGCGGACGCCGTAACGACCCTCCTCCACCGCGAGCGCCCGGACCAGCGCCTCGATGGCGGCCTTGGGCGTCGAGGAGAGCCCGTCGCGCACCGGGAACCGCGTGGTCGCGGCCGTGGTGACGGCGACGATGCTGCCCTGGTTGGCACGCAGCGCCGGCAGCGCCGGACGTACGACGTTGAAGAACGCCCCCACGTCCACCCGCAGCTGCTCGGTCAGGGCGGGCGGGTCCACGTTGCTCAGGTGCACCATCGGGACGCGCGGACCGGCGGCGTGCACGAGGGTGTGCAGGGCGCCGTACCTCTCGACGACCTCGGCCACGACGGCCGAGCTCGCGTCGGCGTCGGTCGCGTCGAGTCGGTGGGTGCTGACCCGCACGCCGTACGACGCGATCTCGTCGTGCAGCCGCGCGGCCGCCTCCTCACCGGAGTGCCAGGTGAGGGCGACGTGGCTGCCCCGCTGCGCCAGGAGGCGTACGACGGCCCGGCCGATCCCGCCGCTGCCCCCGACGACCAGCGCCACCCCGGTCCGATCGGCGAAGTCATCCATGGAGCCACGGTAGACCGCTCAGCTGGCGTCGAACGGGATCGAGTCCCACCCACTGGCCCCGTTGGGGACCACGTCGGTCCGGACCGAGGTCTGCGTGTAGCCGGACAGGTCCGTGGCGCGTACGACGAGACGGTGGCCGCCCGGTTTCACGTCGACGGTCCCGGCCCACTGCACCCAGGTGTCCGCACCGGGCACGCGGCCCAGCTCGGCCTCCCGCCAGTCGGCCCCGTCGATCTGGTACTCCACCTTCTTGATGCCCGTGTGCTGCGCCCACGCGCTGCCGCCCACGCGCACCCTCCCGGCCTTCACGTTCGCGCCGTTGCGGGGTACGTCGATCCGCGACTGGGTCTTCACGGGCCCCCTCTCCGACCAGCCCCGGTCGGTCCAGAACGCCGAGAACCGGTCGAAGGTGGTCACCTCGAGGTCGACGACCCACTTGGTCGCGGAGACGTAGCCGTAGAGCCCCGGCACCACCATCCGCACCGGGAAGCCGTGCTCGACCGGCAGCGGTGCGCCGTTCATGGCCACGGCGAGCATCGCGTTGCGGTCGGGGTCGGTGAGGGCCGCGACCGGGGTGCCGCAGGTCCAGCCGTCCTTCGAGGTCTGCAGCACCGCATCGGCGTCGGGGTGCACGCCCGCCTGGGCGAGCAGGTCGCGGACGAGGACGCCGGACCACCAGGCGTTCCCGATCAGGTCACCGCCCACCTCGTTGGAGACGCAGCACAGCGTCACCCACGCCTCGGTGAGCTGGCGGTTGATCAGGTCCTGGTAGTCGAAGGTCAGCTCCTTGTCGACCATGCCGTGGATGCGCAGCTGCCAGTCCTCGGGCGCGATCGAGGGTGGGGCCAGCGCGGTGTGGATGACGTAGAAGTCCTGGTTCGGCGTACGCCACGGCTCGATCCCCGGTACGCCGATCGTGGACCCCGGCGTCACCACGCCGCGGTGCACGGGCAGCCGCAGCAACCGGCGGGCCTGCTCCACCTGGCGACGTCCGCTGCTGGCCAGGCGGCCGGCGTACGTCAGCACGGCGACGCCGCCGATCACCCAGACCGAGCGCTTCAGGAAGTCACGGCGCCGCTCGTCGGCGGCCTCCTCGCCCGGGACCTCCCCGAGCAGAGGGGCGGTCAGCAGGCGCAGCGTCACGATCCAGGTCATGAACCCGACGACGAGCGCCAGGGACGAGGCGAAGCCGGGGTTCGGCTCGTGCAGCACGGCGGCCAGGCCGACCGCCGCCAGGAGGGTGAAGACGATGTCGGGCGCCAGCGGGAAGCGACGACCCCACGACGCGGCGTAGCCGCAGATCGCCAGCAGCACCACCCCGGTCCCGCCGAGGAGCAGCGGCTTGTCGGCGGTGCCGACGAAGTGGATCAGGAACAGCGCCACGGGCCCGGGCGTCAGGTCGCGTACGCCGGCCGCCACCGCCTCGACCGGGCTGGAATCCGCCCGGAGTGCACTCGCGGTGGCCTGGCTGAGCGCGATGCCGGCCGCGCCCGCGATCACGCCGGCGAGGGCGAGCATTCCGCGAGACGCCCGAGGGCCACGCGTTCCCTGGTGGTCCAGGGGCTCGCGTGGCAGCTGTCCGGTCGGGCTCCCGGATCCCGGGTGGGCCATGCTCACCCCTTCATGGTCGCTCATGCGGCAAAGTCCTGCACCATCTGTGCGGCCGATCCGGGGCATGATCGTCCCCGTGAACCAGCGCATCGGCATCGGCACCGACGTCCACCGCTTCGCACCAGGTCATTCGATGCGGGTGGCCGGACTGGATTGGCCCGAGGAGGAACTGGGTCTCGTCGGCCACTCCGACGGTGACGTGGTGCTGCACGCGATCTGCGACGCCCTGCTCTCGGCGGCGGCCCTGGGCGACCTCGGCAGCAACTTCGGCGCGGCGGAGCCCGAGTGGGCCGGTGCCGCCAGCCACGACCTGCTCGCGGAGACCCTGCGCCGGGTCCGGGGGGCCGGCTGGGAGGTCGACCACGTCGCCTGCCAGCTGATCGGCAACCGTCCGCGCTTCTCCGCCCGCCGGGAGGAGGCCGAGCGCGGGATCGCCGAGCGTCACGGTCTCAGCGTCTCGGTCAGCGCCACCACCACCGACGGCCTCGGCCTGACCGGTCGCGGCGAGGGCCTGGCCGCGATCGCGACCGCCCTGCTGCACTCGGCCTAGCCGAGGGCGGCCACCGCTGGTCGAGCGGCGAGCGAAGGGACCGGACCGTCGGGACCACAAGGCCTTGCCGTGAGTGGAACGATGGACCCCATGCAGCCGGCCGCTGGATCCCTGCTGATCGCCTCCGCGACGCTGGTCGACCCCAGCTTCGCCCGCTGCGTGCTGCTCGTCCTCGACTCCAACGACGAGGGCAGCCTGGGCGTGATCCTGAACCGCCCCTCGGAGATCCCGGTCGGCGACGTGCTGACGCCGTGGCAGGACGTCGTGAGCCAGCCCAGCGTGTTCTTCCGCGGTGGCCCGGTCGAGCTCAACGCCGCGCTGGCCCTCGGCTCTATCGCGCCGGACACCGACGTCCCCGGCTGGCGCCCGCTCACCGGCTCGCTCGGGATGGTCGACCTGGACAGCTCCCCCGAGGTGTTCCTGGGCCGGCTCACCGCCCTGCGGGTGTACGCCGGCTACGCGGGCTGGTCCGCCGACCAGCTCGAGGGCGAGATCGCCGAGGGCAGCTGGCACGTCGTACCCGCGCTGGACGCGGACCTGTTCAGCGCCCAGCCCGACCTGCTGTGGGGCGGCGTCCTCCGGCGCCAGCCGCCACCGCTGTCGATGCTGGCCACCCTGCCCGAGGACGCGAACCTCAACTGACCACCGGCGCTGCCACCTTCCGGCAGAATGCGGGCGTCCCCGACCGGAAGATTCGGATGCGCACCTACGACGGACTCCACCTGAGCGTCACGACCTACGGGCCCAACGACGCCCCGCTCACCGTGTTCCTGGCCCACTGCTGGACGCTGAACCAGGAGGACTGGCACTACCAGGTGCGCGACCTCCAGCGGGAGTTCGGCCATGCGATCCGCATCGTCACCTGGGACCACCGCGGCCACGGCGACTCCGACCCCGTGAACCGCGCCGGCGCCACCATCGAGAACCTGGCCCGTGACTGGTCCGACCTCGTGGACGAGCTCGCCCCGACCGGGCCGCTCGTGCTGGCCGGCCACTCCATCGGCGGCATGACGATGATGCAGCTGGCCGCGACCAGGCCGGAGCTGTTCGAGCGCGTGGTGGGCGTGGCCTTCGTGTCCACGTCCTCCGGTGGGCTGGACACCGTCACGCTGGGCCTGCCCGAGGCCGGCCAGCTGGTGCGCGCGCAGATCCCACGCATGCTGGCCCTGCGCTCCCGCACGCTGTCGCGGCGCCAGCGCCGCCGTGCGCCGATCGTCGAGCGGCTGGTGATGCGCCGCTTCGTCTTCGGCCGGCCCCTCCGCCTGGCCGACGCGGCGCTCGCCGTCGACGGCCTGATCAACTCCAGTGGCGACACCGTCGTCGGGTTCTACGAGGACTGCCTCCGGCACGACCGCGCCGACGCCCTGAAGGTCCTCGCCGGCATCCCCACCCAGGTCCTCGTCGGCACCCGGGACGTGCTCACCCCGCCGTCGCACGCGCGCCGGATCGCCGCCCACGTCCCGGGGTCGGTGCTCACCGTCGCGCCGGACGCCGGCCACATGCTGCCGCTGGAGCGCGACCAGCTGGTCTCCGGCACGCTGATCCGGCTGATCCGACCCCACCTGTGAACCCCCAGACGGCCGCCGTGCTCCTCGCCGCCGGGTCCGGCACCCGCGTCGGCTCGACGATCAACAAGGTGCTGCTCCCGCTCGACGGGATCCCGATCCTGGCCCGTTCGGTGCGGACCGTCCTGGAGGTCGGTGGCGTGCACCGGATCGTGCTCGTCGTACGCCCCGAGGACGGGCAGGCCGTCCGCGACGCCGTCGCCCCCCACCTCGGCGCCCACGACCTGTGGGTGGTCGAGGGTGGCGCCCACCGGCACGACTCGGAGTGGCAGGCGATGCGGACCCTGGCCGCCGACATCGAGGACGGCGAGCTCGACGTCGTCGCCATGCACGACGCCGCCCGGCCGTTGGCGCCCGCCGCGCTGTGGCGCGAGGTGATCGACACCGCGGAGGAGCACGGGGCGGCGATCCCGGTCGTTCGCAGCCCGCGACTGTCCCACCGCGACGGGACACTGGCGCCTGCGGGGCTGGTCGGCGTACAGACTCCTCAGGCGTTCCGGGCCCGCGACCTGCTCGACGCGCACCGGCGCGCAGCGGCCGAGGGCTTCGTGGCCACCGACACCGCGGCCTGCCTGGCGCACTACTCGGCGATCACCGTGCGGGGCGTCGAGAGCACGGCGGCCAACCTCAAGGTGACCTTCCCCGAGGATGTGGCGCTGGCCTCGAGCCTGCTCAGTCGTTCGCGCTGAGGGCGCCCAGCACCTCGAGGTCCGCCTCCTCCACGATCCGCCGGCCCAGCGGGGGCGCCGGGAGGTGGCGCACCGGGAAGCGCCGGGTGAGGGCGTCCACCAGCACGGCGAGGTCGGCGAGGTCCAGCCCGTCGAGGGCGGCCACGACGGCGGCCGGGAGCACGACGGGCGAGGTCACGCACATCAGGCCGTCCCGGTCGACGGTGGCGCCGAGCTCGGCCGTGGCCGCGTCGTACTCCTTGACGGTGTCGGTGACCGGGCGTACGCCGACCACCACCGCGCCCGTCCGCTCGCACTCCTCGATCGCCTCGGTGAGGAACGAAGCCGGGGTCAGCGGGCACAACGGGTCGTGGACCACCAGCACCTGCCCCGCGTCCTGCACGGCCGCGAAGGGGACGCCGTAGTCGAACAGCGTGGCCCCGGCACTGCTCAACGCCCACGAGGCCGCCGCGACCAGCGACTCCCCGTGCACCAACGCGAACGGCAACGACCCGCGCCCCTCCAGCGGCACCACGCCCAGCGGCTCGAGGGGGACGTCCATGGGGGTCACTCTAGGGCGCGCGGTTTTTCTGGTTAACCAGAAAAACGCCCCCCAGACACACATCGAGCCCCCGGACTCAGGGTCACGGGGGCTCGACGGAGACTGAGGATGTCAGTCAGGTGGTGCGGTGTTCAGGAAGCGAGCACCTCGTCGAGGATGGCCTCGGCCTTGTCCTCGTTGGTGTGCTCGGCCAGCGCCAGCTCGGAGACGAGGATCTGGCGCGCCTTGGCCAGCAT
>JAOPYC010000045.1 GCA_025964795.1 Marmoricola sp. | reverse complement strand
AACGTTCTGGTCCACGCGGGACACCTCTGGAAGCGCACCGTCGAGGCCGTCGCCCAGGACTTCCCGGCCGTCACCCACGATTACCTCCACGTGGACGCCGCCACGATCTTTATGGTCACCGACCCGGCCCGCTTCGACGTGATCGTCACCGACAACCTCTTCGGCGACATCATCACCGACCTGGCCGCCGCCATCACCGGTGGCATCGGGCTCGCGGCGAGCGGCAACGTCAATCCCGACCGCACCGCGCCGTCGATGTTCGAGCCGGTCCACGGCTCGGCCCCCGACATCGCGGGCCAGCAGAAGGCCGACCCGACCGCGGCGATCCTGTCGGTCAGCCTGATGCTCGACCACCTCGGTCTCGACGACGCCGCACGAAGTGTCGAGGACGCCGTCGTAGCCGACCTTGCTGCTCGGGCGAACGGCGAGCGCGGCACCACCTCGGAGATCGGCGACTCGATCGCCGCCCGAGTCGCTGGCTGATCTGCTCCACCAACACCACGGGGTGAGCGCCGCTGCGAGCTCACCTGGTCTCGGGACGCTCGCTGGCGCTCGCTGCTCGACCACCGTGACCAGAGAGATAGCGTGACCTCCATGACGCTCGACCTGACGACGACCCTCTCGGACAGCCAGCGCGGCGAGTCCGAGGTGACCGAGATCCTGGCCAACCCGGGCTTCGGCACCTACTTCACCGACCACATGCTTTCCCTCGAGTGGACCCCCGAGCAGGGGTGGCACGACGGGCGGATCACGAAGTACGGGCCGCTGAGCATGGACCCGGCCTCCGCCGTGCTCCACTACGCGCAGGAGATCTTCGAGGGGATGAAGGCCTACCGCCACGAGGACGGGTCGATCTGGTCGTTCCGTCCCGAGGAGAACGCCAAGCGGATGGCGCGCTCCTCGCACCGGCTGGCGCTGCCCGTGCTGGACCCGGCCGACTTCGTGCAGGCCGTCGACGCGCTCGTCGAGGTCGACCAGCGGTGGGTCCCCCAGAACGCAGCGGACGGGGCGGGGGAGAAGAGCCTCTACCTGCGGCCGTTCATGATCGCCTCCGAGGTGTTCCTCGGGGTGCGTCCGGCGCAGCACGTCACCTTCATGGTGATCGCCTCGCCCGCGGGCGCCTACTTCAAGGGTGGGCTGACGCCGTTGACGCTGTGGCTCACCGAGGAGTACACCCGCGCCGGGCGCGGCGGCATGGGGGCGGCCAAGACCGGGGGCAACTACGCCAGCTCCCTGGTGGCGCAGCAGGAGGCCATCGCGCACGGCTGCGACCAGGTGGTCTTCCTCGACGTCGCCGAGGGGAGGTACGTCGAGGAGCTCGGCGGGATGAACATGTACTTCGTCTACGCCGACGGCCACATCGTCACCCCGGAGACGGGCACGATCCTCGAGGGCATCACCCGCTCCGCGATCATCGAGCTGGCGCAGAAGAAGGGCCACAAGGTCGAGGAGCGCCGGTTCGCGATCGACGAGTGGCGTGAGGGCATCGCCAGCGGCGAGATCACCGAGGTCTTCGCCTGCGGCACCGCGGCCGTCGTCACCCCCGTGGGCACCTTGAAGTGGGACGGCGGCGAGGTCGGTACGGCCGCCGACACCGGCCACGAGGCCGGGCCGCTGACCCAGGAGATCCGCCAGGACCTCGTCGACATCCAGTATGGCCGCGCCGAGGACTCCTTCGGCTGGATGCACCGGATCTGCTGACCGGCTCGGTCCTGGGGAGGTCGGTCCGCTGCTGCGCGCCGCTTTCGGGCATGGATCCGCACCCGGCTACCTTGGGGCGGTGACCAGCCTGCCCGACCAGTTCTCCGGCGATACGCGCGTGGGCGCCTACCGGCTGCTGGCCCCCATCGGCGAGGGCGGGATGGGCGTGGTCCACCTCGCGATGGGACCCGACGGGCACCGGGTCGCGCTGAAGGTCCTGCGCCCGCACGTCGTGGGCGACAGCGAGGCGCGTGAGCGGCTGGCCCGGGAGGTCAGCTCCCTGCGCCGGATCACCAGCCCGCGCATCGCCGAGATCCTCGACGCCGATCCGCACGGTCCGGTGCCGTTCGTGGTCACCCGCTACGTGCCCGGCCTCTCCCTCTACCACCACGTGGCCGAGGAGGGTCCGATCGTCGAGGCCGATCTGCTGCACTTCGCGGACGCGCTGGCCGAGGCGCTGGAGGCCGTCCACCGGGTCGGGGTGCTGCACCGTGACGTCAAGCCGACCAACGTGCTGATGGAGGGCCGTTCGCCGGTCCTGATCGACTTCGGGCTGGCCCGGGTGACCGAGGACCCCCGCCTGACCCAGGCCGGCTGGCTGCTGGGCACGCCCGGATACCTCGCGCCGGAGATCCTCTACGGCGACGACGCGACCCCCGCCTCCGACGTCCACGCGTGGGCGGCGACCGTGGTGTTCGCCGCGACCGGGCGGCCGCCGTACGGCACGGGACCCGCAATGGCGATCATGGACCGCGTTCGCCGCGGCGAGCACGACCTGACCGCGGTCCCGCCGGCGCTCGGCAGCCTGCTCCGCCAGAGCCTCTCGCCCGAGCCGCTCGAGCGGCCCACCGTCGCCGAGCTGCGCCTGGCCGTCGCCGGGCTGCAGCAACGCCGTCGACTCGCGGCCCAGGCGCCGCTCGAGCCCGAGCCGTGGACGATGCCCTTCTCGCCGGCGGCAGCGCCCACGCCCACGGCGGAGCCCACGCCCACCGC
>JAOPYC010000036.1 GCA_025964795.1 Marmoricola sp. | reverse complement strand
CCCATGTCGCCGTTGTTGAGCAGCTGGTCGTAGTCGTTGGCGGTGACCAGGATCGGGCGGCCGGCGTACCACTCGTCGTAGTGGGTGACGCCGGTGCGCTCGGAGACGAGCCGCTCGACCTGGCGGTTCCAGCCGCCCACCCCGTAGGGGCCTTCCCGGTGCGCGCAGAGCAGACGGTGGCGCGACAGCGCCTCGAGCGCGGCGGGACCGTCACCGCGCTCGGCGGCCCCCCGCAGGGCCGCGGCCACGTCGGTCACCCGGGCGCGGAAGCCGGTCATCGCGGTCTCGTCGGTGGGATCGACGAGCTCGACCTCGTCGGAACCCGACGCGAGCGAGGACATCACCGCGTCGGCGTCGCCGTCGCGCAGCGCCTGGGCGAGCGCGCCGATGTGCCGGCCGAACCGGTGCGTGGTCTGCAGCGCGTGCACGGGTGAGTCCGGTGACCCCTCGAAGCCGGCGACCAGGTCCGCGAGCACGGCCCCGGCCTCGACGGAGGCGAGCTGGTCGGGGTCGCCCACGAGCACCAGGCGGGCGTCGGGACGGACCGCCTCGAGGAGCCTGGCCATCATCGTCAACGAGACCATCGAGGTCTCGTCGACGACGATAACGTCGTGGGGCAGCCGGTTGCTTCGGTTGTGCCGGAACCGGACGCTGCTGTCCGGCCGCCACCCGAGCAGCCGGTGCAGCGTCGAGGACCGGAGACCCGCGAGCCGCTGCTGGTCGACCGGGTCGGTGAGCTTGGACGTCGCCTCCTGCACGGCCTCCTGGAGTCGCGCCGCGGCCTTGCCGGTGGGCGCACTCAGGGCGATGCGCGGGGGCTGGCCGGTCTCGAGCTCGTGCTGCTCCGCGACCAGCGCCAGCAGGCCGGCGACGGTGGTGGTCTTGCCGGTGCCCGGGCCACCGGTCAGCACGGTGGTCCAGCGTGCGGCGGCGGCGCGGGCGGCGGTGCGCTGCTCGTCGTACCCGTCGAGCGGGAAGACCCGCAGCAGGCCGGTCTCCAGCGCCGCCTGGTCCACCTCGGGAGGCGTACGCCGGATCCGGGTCACGAGGTCGTCGCAGACTTGTCCCTCCTCGCGCCAGTAGCGGTCCAGGTAGAGCCGGGAGCCGACCAGGCGCAGCATCGACTCGCGGACGAGCGGGCTGCGCCCGACGGTCTCGATCCAGGTGGCCGGATCGGGCCAGGGCAGCGGTTCCTCGTGCTCCAACGGGAGCTCGGAGACGGTCGCCAGGTCGAGGCAGATCGAGCCCGCGCGCACCGCCCGGACGGCCAGCGCCGTCGCGAGGAGCACCAGCTCGTCGTCCTCCTCCAGGAGCCGGCCCAGTCGCTGGGCGACGTGGACGTCGGCCGCGTTGAGCACCTCGGCCTGGTTGAAGGTGCGCAGCAGCCCGGTGGCGCCGAGGGCGAAGCGGCGGTCGCGGGAGTCGGCGGTGACGCTCACGAGGCCACCTCCCCGGCGGCGACCCGGCCGTCGAGCACGTCGGAGAGCTCCAGCACCATCGCCGCCGGCGGGTGCCAGGCGAACACGCCGCAGGGTTGCCCGTCGACCGTCGGGGTGTCCGGTCCGCACATGCCGCGGACGTAGAGGTAGAGGATGCCGCCGAGGTGGCGCTCCGGGTCGTAGCCGAGCAGTCGCCAGCGCAGGTAGCGGTGCAGCACCACCGAGTAGAGCATCGCCTGCAACGGGTAGTGCGAGTGGAGCATCGCCTCGGTCATCAGCCGCGGGGTGTAGTCGAGCGCGGTCACCGGCTCGCCGAGCTCGCCCAGGCGGTTGGTCTTGTAGTCGACCACCACGAAGCGAGGGTCGTCCCCGACCCGCAGCACCACGTCGATGGACCCGCTGAGGTAGCCGCGCAGCGCCTGCCCGCCGAGGGACGGGGACTCCAGCCGGTCGGCGTAGGCTCGCATCGGGTCGCCGGCGTCGAGGTGACGGCGGAGCACATCAGCCATCGCCGCGAGCGGGACCTCCGCCGTCGGACGCTCGCCGCCGGCCAGCGGGAACTCGAAGTCGAGCTCGCGGAGCCGGTCGCCCAGCCCGATCTCGGCCAGGGTCAGGTCGTCGGCCAGCGACCCGAGCGAGCTGTGCTGCATCGGCACCAGTCCCTCGACCAGCGCCTCGGTGCTGGCCTCGACCGACCACCAGCGTCGCTGCTCCTCCACCCGGCGGGTCAGCTCCGCGACGAGGTCGGGCGCCTGCGGGTCGGCGTGCTCCAGCACCCCGTGCACCAGCGACCCGAACGTCGCCCCGGCCGGCAGGTCGTTCATCGGCGAGGGCAGATCGGCCGGTCCGTCGTGACCCTCGGCTCCGCCCACACCACCCACGGTGGTCGAGGAGGGAGCGCCAGCGACCGACTCGGAACCAGGTGGGCCGACCGCCTCGACAGAACCGTCATCCCCGTCCCCGGCCTCGTCCACCGTCCCCTCCACCTCCGGCTCGCTGTCCACCCCCGGAGCCGTGCTGCTCTGCTCCTCGGCGCGGATCAGCCCGGAGTAGGACGTGCGCCGCCACTCGGTGTCCACGTCCCGGTCGAAGCGGCGTACGGCGAGACCGGGGGCGTGACCACGCGACGGAGGGGCCGAGGCGGCGCGCAGCTCGGAGATCTCCACGGCCAGCGCCCCGTGGCCCTGCCACTCGCCGAGCGCGGCAGCCACCTCGAAGTCCGAGGGCCCGCGGGGTGCCGAGTCGGGCACGGCGCTCTCGCCGGGAGCCCGGCCGAGCAGCAGCCGGGTCAGCCCCGCGTTGCCGGCGTTCCAGGTCGGCGCCCACCACGCGACGACCTGGCTCTGGGCCCGGGTGAGGGCGACGTAGGTGAGCCGGAGCTCCTCACCGCAGGCCTCGTGGCGCGCGGTGGCGGCGTTGGCCGAGGAGTCCCCGAGCCCGCTCACGTCGAGCGTCCGTCGGCCGTCGTCGTCGTGGAACAGCGGCGAGGTCTCCTCGGGGGACCACTTGTCGAAGGCGAGCGGGAGATGGACGACGGGGTACTGCAAGCCCTTGCTGGCGTGGATGGTCACGAACTGCACGGCCCGGGCGTCGGTGTCGAGTCGGCGGGTGCGCTCGTTGCTGGTGACGGCGGCCCGGCGCTCGGTGCGCAGCCACTCCAGCAGGCCGGGGAGCCCGAGGCGCTCGCGGTGTGACACCTCGTGGAGCACCTGGCCGAGCTGGGTGAGGTCGGTGAGCAGCCGCTCCCCGTCAGGCCTGGCGAGCACCCTGGCCGCGAGCCCGTCGGCGACGATCGCCTCGTGGACGGCGGCGATGCCGCGGCTGCGGAGCATGTCCAGCCAGCGGCGTACGCGCTCGGCGGTCTCGTCGGTCAGCTCGTCCCCGCCGGCGTCCAGCCGCTCGGCGGTCAGCCCGATGAACGGGGTCAGCGCGACCGAGCGCACCCGGGTGGAGCGGTGTGGCTGCTCCAGCGCCTCCAGCAGCGCGAGCCAGTCCTCGCCGGCCTCGGTGAGCAGCACGCTGCTGCCACCGCTCACCACCGACGGGATGCCGCGGGCCGACAGCGCGGCCTGGAAGAGGCCGACGTGCTTGAGGCTGTAGATGAGCACCGCGACGTCGCCGGCACCCACGGGGCGTCCCTCGAAGGTGGCTCCGGAGGCGAGCAGCCGCGCGACGTCGTTGGCCAGGTCCTGCGCTATGTGGGTGCGGACCGTGTCGATCGGGACCGTGCCCTTGTCGCCGGCGGCGAAGTCGGCGCCGCGCAGCACCCTGACCCGGACCGGCGCCGGGTCGGGCGCGCCCTGGAGGCGACTGCCGGGGTGCTTCGCCTCGACCGGGTGTACGGCGATCCGGGGATCGCCCAGGGCCGCACCGCCGAGCAGCGCCTGCAACGCGTCGACGAGGGGCTGGTCGCTGCGCCAGTTGACGGCCAGCGTCCGCCGGGTCGCCGCGGTCTCGGCGGCCTGGAGGTAGGTGAAGATGTCGCCGCCGCGGAAGGCGTAGATCGCCTGCTTCGGGTCGCCGATCAGCACCATCGTGGCGTGGCCGGAGAAGGCCCGGTCGAGCACCTGCCACTGCACCGGGTCGGTGTCCTGGAACTCGTCGACGAGCACGATCGTCCAGCGCTGGCGCATCCGCTGGCACGCGGGCGAGTCCGGGACCTCGAGCGCCGTGGCCAGCCGGCTCAGCAGGTCGTCGTAGGAGAGCACGCCGAGCCGGCGCTTGCGCCGGTCGACCTCGTCCCGCACCGTCTTCGCGAACGTGTAGCGCTCGTGGGCCGCGCTGCCCGGGTCGGCGTCAGCCGGGGCGAGCGCGGCCTGCGGGTCGCGCACCGCCGCCTTGGCCAGCTCGAGCGCGACCGCCCGCTTGAACGGCGGCTCACCGGCGGCCTGGCCGAAGCGCTGGAGGTAGACGTCGTCGACGACCTCCACCACGAGGTCGTCGAGGCTCTCCACCAGCTCCGCCCCGGAGTCGGTGTCGCCGGCCACCCCGAGGGAGCGCAGCACCATCTGGCAGAACTGGTGGGTGGTCGCGATGGTTGCGGCGTCGAAGTCGGCCAGGGCGTCGCGCAGCCGCTTGCGACGTGCCGACACCTCGATGTCGTCCACCTCGGCGAGCGTGCCGACCAGCCCGCCGCTGCGCCGCGCCTCGTCCGGGTCGGCCAAGGCCCGTTCGGCCTCGACCAGCTGCTCGCGGACGCGCTCGCGGAGCTCCTGGCTGGCCGCCCGGCCGAAGGTGATCACCAGCATCTGGTCGAGGCGGGCCGTGCCCTCCGCGACGTAGCGGGTGACCAGCGCGCCCACGGCGTACGTCTTGCCCGTGCCGGCGCTCGCCTCCAGCAGCGTGGTGCCGTCGGGGAGCTCGCCGAGCAGGTCGAAGGGCTCCATGTCCTCGCCCGGGTTCATCGGGCCCGCTCCAGGATCGGCGACCACAGCCGGCTGGCCAGCGCGCCCAGGCGGGTCGGCTGGTCGGGCCAGTCCTCGCCAGGTTGGGGTCGCTGCTCGAGCAGGGTGGCCAGCGCGACGTCGCGCCCCCACACCAGAACGTGCGCCTCGTCCTCGTTCTCGACGCCGAACCGGTCCTTGGACCACGGCTTCTCGGCCCTGAACTGCGCCGAGCGCGGGTTGCTGGTCGCCCAGGTGTGCCCGGTCTTCAGGGGCAGCGGGATGGGCTCGCGCATGCCGGCGTCGTAGATCGCGACGAGGTCGGTCAGCAGGGTGTGCGCATCCTCGACCGACCCGAAGGCGGTGCGGTCGTGGGGGCGGCCGTAGCCACCTCGCCCGATGGCCCCGGCCGACCATCCCCGACCGGGGTGGGTCGCGCAGAGCGCGAGGAGCGGGATCCAGGCGTCGAGGAGGTGCTTGGGACCGAGCCGGGAGAAGCTCACCTTGACGATGCGCTCGCCGTAGAGGTCCGTGACGGTGCCGCGCAGCCGTCGTCCGCCGCCGAGGTCGACGTCGACGTCGCGGGCCGAGGCCGGCAGTCCCTGGGTCGCGGCGGAGGCCACCTCGGCGACCGGGATGGCCTGGTCGACGATCTTCTGGGCCAGCCGCCAGCCGAGCAGTCCCGGGGGGAGGACGCCGCGGCGCCACTCCTTGCCCAAGGTCTGCGCTCGGGTGCGGCCGGCGAGGAGGTCGCGCAGCATCCGGTCGCCCACCCCCCACTGGACCAGGCCGTCGAGCTCCACGGGCAGGCCGTCGGCGACCTCTTCGCCCTCGTCGGTGGTGGTGATCTCGAGACGCCGGCGCAGGAACTCCTTGACCGGGTGCTTGAAGAACGCGGTGAGCAGACCGAGCTCGACATCGCCCCCCCGGACCACGAGCACGACGTCGCCGATGGAGACCGGCGCCACGCGAGGCCGGGCGGCCGCGCGAGCCCCCTCGAGGGCGGCACGGTCGAAGGAGAACGGGTCGGCGGGGACGAGGTTGCGCGGGTCGAACGCCTGGAGCGGGTGCCGCCGGAGCGCGTGCTCCTTGCCCCCGGTCGCGGTCACGTCCAGGGTGTCGAGCAGCTCCCCGAGCGGCACCGCCGGCGGTCGCGGTTGTCCGGTGGTCTCGTTGGCGCCCGTGTAGGTGACTACCAGGTGCTCGGTCGCCGACATGATCGCGTCCAGCATCAGCTGGCGGTCCTCGCTGCGCGGATCACGCTCGCCGGTGACCGGACGGCGGGCGAGCACGTCGTCGCCGTCGATGGCCCCGGCCCTGGGGAAGACGCCGTCGTCGAGGCCGAGCAGGCAGACGACACGGTGCGGCACCGACCGCATCGGGACGAGGGTGGCCACGGTCAGGGTGCCGGTGCGGAAGTTGGCCCGGGTGGGGCGGCCGGCGAGGCGCTCGCGCATCAGGGCGCGTACGTCGGGCAGCCGCAGCTCGAGCCCGCTGCCGGACGTGGCCTCCATCATCGAGCCGAGCTCACGCTGCACCTGGCCGGTCTGCCACTCGTCGCCGCGAGCGACCGCGGTCAGCTGGTCGACGCCGTCGCCGATCGTGCTCAGCCAGTGGGCCACCGGGTGGCTGCCGGTCAGGTCGTCGGTCACCCGCTGCAACCGGTCGAGGAACTCCGAGAGCCGACCGGCCAGGTCGATGCTGGTGCTGCCGACGTCGTCGAGCGGGAGCGTCGTGCCGAAGAACCGGTCGGCGTCGTCGCTGACCGCCACCCCGGCGAGGATGCGGTCGAGGCCGAAGCGCCAGGTGTTCTGGACGTAGTGCTGCAGCCCGTAGGGCTCTCGATGGTGCTCGTCGAAGGCCCAGCGGATGCCGGCGTTCTCCACCCAGCCCGTGATGGTCTCGAGGTCGGAGTCGGTGAAGCCGAAGCGGCGGCGTACGGGGCCGGCGGCGAGCAGGTCGAGCACCGTGCTCGCCTCGGCGCGGCCACCCGCGAGGTCGAGCAGCTGGCCGACGACGGCAAGCAACGGGTTGGTCTGGGTCAGCGAGCGGTCGGCGAGCCGGACGCGGAGCTGGTGGCCGGGGTGACCACCGCCCCCACCGACCGACAGGGCGCCCATCCCGAAGGCAGCCGAGATCAGCGGCGCGTAGGCCTCGATGTCGGGGCACATCACCAGGATGTCGCGGGGCTCGAGCGTCGGGTCGTCGGCCAGCAGGCCGAGCAGCACCTCGCGCAGCACCTCGACCTGGCGGGCCGCGCCGTGGCAGGCGTGGACCTGGACGCTGCGGTCGGTGGGGCCGAGCCGACGACTCGTGGGATCGGGCGTCGCGTTGGCGGCGATGTCGCCCTGCAGCCAGCTCAAGAGGGTGCTGCTGCCAGTCGTACCCCCGCCCGTCGAGCTCGTCGACACCGCGCCGGTCGACCCCAAGGTGCGCTGCAGCTCGCGCAGGTCACGGCCGAGCGAGGCGAGCAGCGGGTGCCGCGCGCGCTCGTGGGACTCGTCGTCGGACCGGGTGATGCCGCCGGCGAGGTCACCGAGGTCGTCCCAGAGCACGGCGGAGGGGTGGGGCAGCCACAGGTGCACCTCGCGGTGCTCGCCCAGGGCGGCCAGGAGCTCGACCTCGGTGACCGGGATCCGGGTGTGCCCGAACAGGGAGAACCGGCTCGGCAGCGCGATCCGGTCCGGATGCTCGCGGAGGTCGTCGAGGACCCGTCGGTGCCGCTCGCCCGGCGTGGGAGCGCCGACCTGGCGGACCAGCAGCCGCCACAGCTCGGGCTGCCAGGCGAGGTCGGGATCGAGCTCGCCCCCGGCTCCGTCGCTGTCGATCCTGGACTCCCAGTCGGCGAGCAGCGTGGGCCGCTGGACGGCGTACGACGCGAACAGCCGGGCCAGCCGTCTCGCCACCGCGTAGCGACGGCCCCGGCGCAGCTCGCCCTCCTCGTCGGCCTGGCCGTGGCCGAGGTGGAGGCTGAGCGCCCGGCACCAGTTCTCGCCGGCGTGCGCGTCCACCACCTCGAGCAGCGGCCAGACCAGGGCGTCCGGCGCCCACGGGTCGTCCTCGCGCCCACGCCCGCCGATGACCAGCTCGGCGACCAGGCTCGCGGGCGAGCGGAACTCGACCCCGGCGCAGACGCCGTCCTCGCGGTCGGGGCCGTGCCCCAGCTGGTGGGACAGGGTCTGGCTCAGCCACCGCTCCACGCCACGAGCCGGCACCAGGACGACCTCCTGGGCGAAGACATCAGGCAGCGGTTCGCGGAGCAGGTCGGCCAGGCCGGCGACGAGGTGGTCCGCCCGTGGTGCGCGATGGAGGATCAGGGGCACCGGCGATCAGGCCCGACGAGCCTGCCAGAGCCCCATCAGGTTGCCCTCGACGTCCTTGAAGTAGGCCGCCCAGCCCATGTCGCCCACGTCCTGGCGCCCGAGCACGGTCATCCCACCCAGGGACTCGATGTTCTTCAGCGCCTCGTCGATGTCGTCGACGTCGATGGTGATCACCGGGCGGTCGGTCGGGCTCTCCCGCTTGAGCATGCCGCCGCCGATGTAGCCGACCTCGGTCGGGAACCCACCGTCGCCGACCGGACCCGTCTGCACGATGGCGTAGTGCAGGTCGGGGATCTCGTTGATCGACCACCCGAACGCCTCGGAGTAGAACTTGCTGGCCCGACCCGCGTCGTCGTAGGGGATCTCGAAGTGCACGACTTTTCCGCTCATGCGGCCGACCCTAGCCGTCGGGTCCGACATCGGTGAGGGGTGGCTCGGCAGGGGGCAGGGGGCGGCAGGGGGCGGGGGCGGGGGTCGGTGAACATGCGAATGTCGCTCAGGTGACCGGAGTGCACTTCTCCTGTCGCTCCAGCCACTTTCGCATGTCCACGGCCCCACCAACCCCGTCACCAGCGAGCAAAGGACCGAGCAAGGGACCGAGCAGCGGACTAGGAGATCGCGGCAGCGGCGGCCCGGCCCGCCGTACGGCCGGAGAAGATGCACCCACCGAGGAAGGTGCCCTCGAGCGCGTTGTAGCCGTGCACCCCGCCGCCGCCGAAGCCGGCGACCTCGCCCGCGGCGTAGACCCCGGGCAGCGGCTCGCCGGAGGCCTGCAGGACGCGGGCGTCGAGGTCGGTGTGCAGGCCGCCGAGGGTCTTGCGGGACAAGATGTTGAGGCGTACGGCGATCAGCGGCCCGTTCTTCTCGTCCAGGAACTTGTGCGGCGACGCGGTGCGGACCAGCTTGTCGCCGCGGTAGTTGCGGTGCCCGCGGATGAAGGTGACCTGGGTGTCCTTGGAGTAGGGGTTGTCCAGCTGCCGGTCGCGCTCGACGATGGTCCTGCGCAGCGACTCCTCGGTGATCAGCGAGGATCCGGCGACGCGGTTCATCCCCGCCACCAGCTCGGTCAGCGTCGAGGCGACCACGAAGTCCTCGCCGTGCTCCTTGAACGCCTCGACCGGGCCCGGCGCTCCCGGTCTCACCCGCGACAGCAAGAGCTTGACGTCCTTGCCGGTGAGGTCGGGGTTCTGCTCCGACCCGGACAGCGCGAACTCCTTCTCGATCACCTTCTGCGTCAGCACGAACCACGAGTAGTCGTAGCCCGTCCGCATGATCGCGCCCAGGGTGCCGAGCGTGTCGAAGCCGGGGAGGTACGGCGCTGGGAAGCGTTCGCCCGTCGCCGAGAGCCACAGCGACGAGGGCCCCGGGAGGATGCGGATGCCGTGCTTGTTCCAGATCGGGTCCCAGTTGCGGATGCCCTCGGTGTAGTGCCACATCCGGTCGGGGTTGATCACCTCGGCGCCGGAGTCCTGGGTGATCTGGATCATCCGGCCGTCGACGTGGGCCGGCACCCCGATGACCATGTTCTCCGGCGGGTGGCCCAGCCGGTCGACGGGCCAGTTGCGGCGGACGAGGTCGAGGTCGCCGCCGATGCCGCCGGAGGTGACGATCACGGCCTGGGCGGCGTACGCGAACTCGCCGACCTCGTCGCGGTTGGAGGCTGCTCCGCGCACCATGTCGTCGGGGGCGAGCTTCGCGCCGCGTACGCCGGTGACGACGCCGCCCTCCTTTACCAGGCCGTCGACCCGGTGCCGGAAACCGAACGTGACCAACCCCTTGTCGGCGGCCTCGCGGACCCGGCGCTCGAACGGGGCGACCACGCCCGGCCCGGTGCCCCACGTCAGGTGGAAGCGCGGCACCGAGTTGCCGTGCCCACCGGCGCGGCCGTCGCCACGCTCGGCCCATCCGACGACCGGGAAGACCCGCAGGCCCTGGTCGTGCAGCCACTGCCGCTTCTCGCCGGCGGCGAACGCGACGTAGGCCTCGGCCCACTTGCGCGGCCAGTGGTCGCTCTCGCGGTCGAACTGGGCGCTGCCCATCCAGTCCTGGAGGGCCAGGTCGTAGGAGTCCTTGATGCCCATCCGCCGCTGCTCGGGGGTGTCCACGAGGAAGAGCCCACCCAAGGACCAGAACGCCTGGCCGCCGAGGCTCTGCTCCGGCTCCTGGTCGAGCAGCAGCACCGACTTGCCGGCGTCGGCGAGCTCGGCGGTGGCGACCAGGCCGGCGAGACCGGCTCCGACGACGATGACGTCTGCATCCATGCCGGTGATCCTGACACGGACAGTGAGAGTCTGTGTCGGTGACCGAAGCACCGCAGGACCCAGGGATCTCGACGACCCCGGCCGCCATGCTGCGCGAGCCCGCGAACCAGGTCTCCACGAAGGCACCGGTGCTCTGGGCGGCCGGCGCGACGTTCCAGGCGCTGTGGGTCCCGGTGATCCTGGTCCTCGCGCTGGTCTTCGACTGGTTCGACGTACCGCTCTGGCTGTGGCCGCTGTACGCCGTCCTGGCCGTCGCCTACATCGTGGCGATGCCGATGGTGCGCTACCGGATCCACCGCTGGGAGAGCACCGACACGGCCGTCTACACGCAGACCGGTTGGCTCTCGCGCGAGCGGCGGATCGCCCCCATGTCGCGCGTGCAGACCGTCGACTTCGAGCAGAGCGCGATCGGCCGGGTGCTGGGGCTCGCCTCGGTGACGGTGACGACCGCGTCGGCGGCCGGTCCCCTGGTGATCAGCATGATCGACAAGCCGGTGGCCGACCGGTTGGTGGACGACCTGACCCGTCGTACGGAGGCCGAGGCGGGGGACGCCACGTGAGCCAGCCCCCTGTCCCGGGGCCGGCTGCGGGACTCCCGCCGGGGCTGCCTCCCGGGGTGGAGCCGTTCCCGTGGCGGCGGCTGGACCCCCGGATGCTGCTGGTCCATCCGGTCCTCGAGCTGCTCAAGTTCCTGCCCGTGCTGGTGGGGATCTTCGTCCTGGGCAGCAGCGGTGGCGGGGGCTACTGGCAGCTGATCGGCGTCGGCATCCCGGTGGCGCTCGGCGTGGTCCGGTTCCTCACCACGACGTACCGCATCACACCCGAGCAGATCGAGCTGCAGCGCGGTCTGATCGGCAGGAAGGTGCTCACCGCACGGCTCGACCGGGTCCGCGCGGTGGAGGTCACCTCCTCACCGATCCACCGCATCCTCGGCCTGGCCAAGGTCGAGATCGGCACCGCCAGCGGCGCGAAGGACGACGACGACAAGTTCGCCCTCGACGGGCTGCCGCTCGAGCAGGCCCGGCAGATGCGGGTGGCGCTGCTGCACCGGACCGACCCGCGGCCGTCATCCGATGCGGTGGCTGGGGCGACCGGTTCGGATGACGTCCCGGACGAGGACCTGGTGCTGCTCGAGTTCGACCGACGGTGGGTCAGGTACGCGCCGCTGACCTCGTCCGGCAACGTGATCGCGGCCGGCGTGATGGCGGTGCTCGGCCAGTTCAGCCAGAACATCGGCGAGCGGCTGTTCGACGAGGTGGACGCGTTCAGCTGGATCAAGGACCGACCGCTGGGCACGGTCATCCCGATCGCCGTGGTCAGCCTGCTCGTGGTGTTCCTGGTGCTGGGCGGGCTCTTCTCGGTGCTCGGCTACCTGATCACCAACTGGGGGTTCACCCTGCTGCGGGACGCGCGCGGGCGCACCTTCCACGTACGCCGCGGGCTGCTCACCACGACCGAGACCAGCCTCGAACGCGAGCGGGTGCGCGGCCTCGAAGTCGTCGAGCCGCTGGGCCTGCGACTGGTCGGAGCGGCCCGGCTGGCGGCCATCGTCACGGGCGTCAAGGCCAGCGAGTCGGGCAGCGCCCAGCTGGTGCCGCCCGCGCCCCGCGAGGTCATCGACGCCACCGGGGCCGCGGTCATCGACGTCGCCGAGCCACTCCGGCTGCCGTTGGTGCAGCACGGTCCGGCGGCCCGACGCCGCCGCTACACCCGCGCGCTGCTGGGTGCCGCGGCGCCGCCCGCGGTGGCGGTCGTCCTGGCCCTGGCCACGCCCGCTGACTGGTGGGTGGTGCTGCCGACGCTGGCGCTGTTCCCGATCGCGCTGCTGCTGGCCAGGGACCGCTACCGCCGCCTCGGCCATGCGCTGAGCGACGCCTATCTCGTCGTACGCTCGGGGAGCCTGCGTGGTCGCCGCGACCTCCTCCAGCGCTCGGGCATCATCGGCTGGAACCTGCACCAGTCCTGGTTCCAGCGCCGCGCCGGACTGGTCACCCTGGTCGCCACCACCGCCGCCGGCCGCCAGGCCTACGCCGCCCACGACATCCCCGAAGGCCTGGCCGTGCACCTGGCCGACGAGGCCGTCCCGGGCCTGATCACCCAGTTCCTCGCCTGACCGTTGAGGCGTCGCATCCTGCCGTCGCAGACCCGCCCAGGCGTCGCGTCTTGCCGTCGCAGACCCGCCCAGGCGTCGCGTCCTGCCGTCGCAGCCCCGCCCAGGCGTCGCGTCTTGCCGCAAGATGCGACGCCTCGGCAGGGTTTTGAGCGAAAGATGCGACGCCTCAGCGGGGGCTAGAGGAACTTCTTGAGGACGGGGATGGGGGCGTGCTTCATCAGCTTGCTCATCGGGGCCCAGGGCAGCGCGGGGACGCAGGCGCTGGCCTTCTCCTTCTCGATCGCCTCGACCATGGCACGGACGCCGACCTCGGTGGTGGCCATCCCCTTCGTCTTGGCCGGGTCGACCTTCTCGTTCATCTCCGAGCTGATGTATCCCGGGTAGAGCACCGTGACCTCGATCGGCTTCCCGTAGAGCTCGTAGCGGAGTCCCTCCGCGAGGTGGGCGACACCGGCCTTGGTCGCGGCGTACGTCGTCATGGCCTTGGGCATCCCGCGCATGGCCGACATCGAGCTGATCATCACGAGGTGCCCGGCGTTCTGCTCCCGGAAGATCTCCATGGCCGCCTCCGACTGCGCGAGCGCCGCGACGAAGTTGGTCATCGCGGTCTCCCGGTTGGCGTCGTACCGTCCGGTGCCGAGTGGCGCGCCCTTGCCGAGCCCGGCGTTGATGATCACCCGGTCGATCGTCCCGAAGTCCTTCGCGAAACCGCGGAAGACCTCGAACACCTGGTCGTCGTCGGTGACGTCCAGCGCCCGGAGCTCCACGCGGCGCTGCGGGTCGGCCGCGAGGATCTCGGCCTTCAGGGCGTCCAGCTTCTCCGCACGACGCGCACACAGCGCCAGGTCGTGCCCCTTCGCCGCCAGCTGCCGGGCCATCTCCGCCCCCAGCCCGCTGCTCGCACCGGTGATCAGGACGTTCTTCCGCTTCGGGTCAGCCATGCGGACATCCTGCCAAGGCCCAGTCGCCGACCTCACCCCGGATAGTCCGAGACGTTTCGGTCGTTCTGGAGTCCGAACATGGACGAAAGTGTCTCGGACTATCCGAACCGGGGGGCCACGTCGCACGATGGCTCCATGCCCCGGCGGATCGCAGCGGTGGTGGTCGGCGTCCTGCTGGTCGCCGGGTCGGTCGCGTGCCGGGGCGGGACGGATCCGAAGCAGCAGCCGGCCGCGGCGGGCGCCAGCCCGGTGAGACCGGCCCGGACGGCGACCAGCCCCGACCGCCCCCGCCCCCTGACGTACGCCGAGGGGCAGGTCATCCACTACGGACGACGGTCCATCGACACCGGGCAGGACCTCCTCTCCCTCGACCTGACCGACGACGGCGTCGCGTTCACGACCTTCGACGGCCTGCTCTGGTTCACCGACGGGCGGACCATCACCCAGATCGGCCTGACCACCCGCGGCCAGGCGACCGACGGCGGCGTGGCCTGGGGACCGGGCGGACGGCCCAACCAGCAGATCGTCTCGGCCAACGCGGGATCGCGACTGGCCTGGCTGGAGTTCGCCCGGCTCGACGACGGCGTCGACCGCCCGGAGGTCGTCGTCTACGACACCCACGAGATGCGCCGGGTGGCCAGGTTCCAGATCGACCTGCGACGCGGGTGCCAGCCCTGCGCGCAGATCGTGTCCCTGGATGCGGACGGCGTCTACTGGACCGACACGCTCCAGCGCGGCTTCGGGGTGAACGACCCGAGCCGCGGGCCGGGACGCCTGTTCCGCTACGACGTCTCCACCGGGAAGCAGACCCGGGTGTCGGTCCAGGACTACCAGGCCGAGCTGCGGCGTACGCCGCGGATGCTGGTCGTCGGCGACGACCCTGACGCAGGCATCGTCGAGGACGGCATCAACCAGGACTTCGCCTTCATCGGCCGCCTGCTCGTCGCCAACGGCAGCGGCTCGGGCGACCCCACCTTCGACCCGGTCAGCGGCCGCGAGCTGCGACTGCGGGCGTCGGCCCGGTTCGGCTACGGGTTCGGCGCGGCCGAGCGGCTCTACCTGTTCCAGTGGCTCGACGACGACCGCTTCGCCCTGCTCGACGGCACCAGCTGGAACTCCGGTCACTACGCCGGCGAGGACCTGCTCGTCTGCCGCATCTCCCGGCACCGCTGCCAGGTCGCCGTACGCCGCCCCCTCTCGTCCGGCTCCCCGATCGTGCCGGGGATCGGGACCCCCGGCGGGGAGGCCGCCCAGGACCGGGCCGCCTCCTTCAGCGGTAGGTGAGCACGTCCGGTACGCCGTCCAGGTGGGTGTGCTCGTTGAAGGTGACCAGGGTGGCTCCGCGGCGACCGGTGACGACCCGGGTGACGCCGGAGTTCACGCACACCGGGTTGAGCCGGCGCCAGAGCCGTCCGGCATCCACGGGATCGGGAGCGATCAGGCCGGCCGTCGCCGCGGCGATCGGGCCTCCGCTCGTGAACACCAGCGCGGTCCGCGACCCGACCGACGACGCCAGCCGGTCCAACGCGCCACGGACCCGCCCGGTGAAGCCGGCGAAGGTCTCGGTGTAGTCGTCGTCGTGCTCTCCGTCGGTCCAGCGGTCGGTGGCCCGCTCGAACCACTCCTGGAACTCCGCCTTGGTGGGCTTCTCACCGGCGAAGTCCGTCGGCAGCCGGCCGAGCATGCCGACGTGGTCGAACTCGTCCCACCCGACGTCCTCCTGCTGCGTGCAGGACCCGCCCAGCTCGCCGAGCTCATCCAGGCAGGCCTCGGCGGTCTCCCGGTGACGCCGCATCCCCCCGCTGACCACCACGTCGGGGCGCAGCCTGCGCGCGGCGAGGGCCCGGCCGAGCAGGCGCGACTGCTCCCAGCCGGTCTCGGAGAGCACGTCGTAGTCGTCGGAGTCCCAGGACGCCTGGCCGTGCCGCACCAACAGCAACAGGCCCACTAGAGGTCCGAGGCGATGATCGCGTTGCAGCGCTGCTCGAGGTGGTTGGCCGCCGGGCCGAACACCGCGTAGGCCTCGTTGGAGGTCTGGCCGTGGAAGAAGCGGTAGTAGATCTGCTGCGCGATCACGCCGAGGCGGAACAGTCCGTAGATCTCGTAGAAGCGCCACTGCTCGGGCGTCAGCGAGTGACCGGTGCGCTCGCAGTAGTAGTCCACGACCTCGTCCCGCGAGAGCATCCCGGGCAGGTTCGTCGGCTGCCGCCGGAACATCCGGAAGAACTCGTCGTCGTCGTCCTGCACCCAGTAGGCCAGCGTCCCGCCGAGGTCCATCAGCGGGTCGCCGACGGTGGCCATCTCCCAGTCGAGCACGCCGACCGGCCGGGTCGGGTCCTCAGCGGAGAGGACCAGGTTGTCGAACCGGAAGTCGTTGTGGATCAGGCAACTGCCGACGTCCTCCGGCTGGTGCTCGGCCAGCCACGCCATCACCGCCTCGTAGTCACCGATGTCCTCGGTGTGCGCGTTGCGGAAGCGCTTCGACCAGCCGGAGATCTGTCGCTCGACGTACCCGGTCCCCTTGTTCATCGAGGCGAGCGGCGTCGCGTCCACGTCGATGCGGTGCAGGTCGATCAGCACGTCGAGGGCGTTGGTGCACAGCGCCCGGGTCTGCTCCTCGTCGAGCTCGACCCCCGGCGGGAAGTCGCGTCGCGGGATGATCCCGTCGACGCGCTGCATCACGTAGAACTCGCTGCCGATCACGGACTCGTCCTCGCACAGCGCGACCATCTCCGGCACGAGCGGGAAGACGGCGGCGAGGCCGTCCTGGATGCGGTACTCCCGGCCCATGTCGTGCGCTCCCTTGGCCTTCCGACCGCTCGGCGGCCGCCGCAGGATGAGGTCGTGCGTCTTGTCGCGCAGCGAGTAGGTGAGGTTGGAGGCCCCGCCGCCGAACTGCTTCACCGCGATCTCCCCGGTGAGCTCGGTGCCCTGCTGGGTCAGCCAGGCGCGGACGGCCTCGACGTCGAAGCTGTCCTCCGCGCGGACCCCGGACGCCCCGTCGATGTCGCCGTCGATGTCGCCGTCGATGTCGCTGTCGCTCACTGCTGCTCCTCCTGGCCCATCGCGTTGAGCCTCTTCGCCTGCTTGCGCATCAGCTGGTCGTAGGCCGCGCGGTCGGTCAGCTTCAGGTCGTACGCCGCTCGCGCGGCCTCGTCGGGGAGGATCAGCTCCTCACCTCGGTCCATCCCCTCCAGCACGGCGGCCGCGATGTCCTCGGGACCGACCGGGGAGCCGGAGACCAGGGCGCCGATCACCTGGCCGACGGCCGTGTCCGTGCCCTGCATGTTCTCGACCAGCCGCGTCCGGAAGTACGACGGGCAGACCGCCGAGCAGCGCACGTCGTACTCCGCCAGCTCGTGGGCCGTCGTCTCGCTGAACGCCACCACGCCGGCCTTGACCGCGTTGTAGGAGCCCATCCCCGCGGGGTGCACCAGCCCGGCGAGCGAGGCGATGTTGACCACGTGGCCGGACCGCTGCTGCTTGAACATCGGCACGAACGTCCGGGTGCCGCGCACCACCCCGAACAGGTTGATCTCGGTGATCCACTGCCACTCGTCCATGCCGGCCACGTCGATCCGCCCGCCACCGGCGACGCCGGCGTTGTTGACCAGCACATCGAGCCCGCCCCAGTGCTCGGTGACCCAGTCGCGGGCCGAGGCCCAGTCGTCGTCGGAGCGGACGTCGAGGTGCAGGAACCCAGCGGCGTCGGTCGAGCTGGTCGAGACCTCCGGCTCGTCCAGGTCGCCGATCAGCACGTCGTCCCCACGCGCCAGGAAAGCGGCCACCAGGGCCTCACCGAGCCCGGAGGCCCCGCCGGTCACCAGCACCCTTCGTGACGCTCGCTCCTCGGGGACCGCCCGGCTCATCACTGGTGCTTGCTGATCTCGAGGCGGGCGACGACCCCGCGGTGGACCTCGTCGGGGCCGTCCGCGAGCCGGAGGGCGCGGGCGTTGGTCCACATCGCCGACAGCGGCACGTCGGCGGACAGGCCGCCACCGCCGTGGAGCTGGATCGCCATGTCGATCACCTGCTGCGCCACGTTGGGCACGATCACCTTGATCTGGCTGACCTCGCTGAGCGCGTTCAGCGGACCCCCCACGTCGAGCTTCCAGGCGGCGTTGAGGACCAGCAGCCGGGCCTGGTCGATCGCGATCCGGGCGTCCGCGATCCGCTCGCGGTTGCCACCGAGGTTGACCAGCGGCTTGCCGAACGCGGAGCGGGACAGACCTCGCTTGATGGCGAGCTCGAGGGCGACCTCGGCCTGCCCGATCAGCCGCATGCAGTGGTGTACGCGGCCGGGGCCGAGTCGTCCCTGGGCGATCTCGAAGGCCCGGCCCTCGCCGAGCAGGATGTTCTCCTTGGGCACGCGGACCTGGTCGAAGCTGACCTCGCCGTGCCCGACCGGCTCGTCCTGCAGGTTCATCGTGGAGAGCAGCCGCTCGACCTTCACGCCCGGGGTGTCGAGCGGGACGAGCACCATCGTGTGCCGGTGGTGCCGGTCGGCGTCCGGGTCCGACAGCCCCATGAACACGAGGATCCGGCAGTCGGGGTGCCCGACGCCGGTCGACCACCACTTGCGCCCGTTGACGACGACCTCGTCGCCGTCGACCACCGCGGTCGCCTCCATGTTGGTGGCGTCCGACGAGGCGACCCCGGGCTCGGTCATCGTGAACGCGGACCGGATCTGCCCGTCCAGCAGGGGTTCGAGCCACTGGGCCTTCTGCTCGTCGGTGCCGTACTTGAGCAGCACCTCCATGTTCCCGGTGTCCGGCGCGTTGCAGTTGAAGACGTACGGCGCCAGGAACGTCGCGCGACCCATCTGCTCCGCCAGCGGCGCGTAGTCGGAGTTCGACAGTCCGGCCCCGCCGTGGGTGCCGAACTGCTCGGCGTAGTGGCCCGTGTGCTCCACCGGGAGGAACAGGTTCCACAACCCCTGGGCCCGCGCCTTGGCGCGCAGCTCGCCCAGGATCGGCGACTCCGCCCAGGTCCCGGTGGCGGCCGCGGCAGTGACCTCCCGGTGGTAGTCCTCCGCCACCGGCTCGATCTCGTCGGTCACGAAGTCCCGGACCAGGGTGATCAGCTCTGCGGCGCGTGGTGAGGGTGCGAAGTCCATGCGGCCGACCCTACCGAGGGCCGCACCCATGTCCACGGCGCATGGGTCAGCGGCAGCTGCTGGGCGCGGTCCCGCCGCTGTCAGTCGTCCGGACCCCGGGGGTCACCCGGAGCACCGGGTCGGCGCGCTGGCCGGTGGCCCCCGTGAGGGTGGCCAGCAACCGGATCTGCTCGCCGGGCTTGACCACCAGTCCCACCACGGCCACCTGACGCCCGGCGTGCGTGACCGAGTCCACGACCACCGGGACGCCGTTCGCCTCGATCTGGGTGACAGCGCCGTTCACCGGGGGGTAGATACGCAGGTTCATCCGGATCGAGCCCTTGGCCGCGAACTTCCCCGTGCCGGTGACCCAGCGGGAGAGCCCGCTGAGGTCGCGGGGAGCCGTCGAGGTCAGCACCAGGCCGGCGTTCAGGGTCTGCCTTCCGCTGCGGTCGCAGCTCACCGAGCTGAGGGAGGACGAGTAGTCCAGGTAGTACTCCATCTTGGCGGCCGTCGCGTCGTTGAGGTACATGCCCACCTGCGGCGCGGCGCCCTTCCTCGCCAGGGCGCCCGAGACCGCGGCGCCCTGGAGGCGCTTCTGCTCGCCGGCGTGCTGGCTCCAGACCAGGAGATGCTGTTGCGATCCCGCCCCCGCGAGCTGACGGACCACGGCCGGCTGGTCGATCTTCTTGGTCAACAGGGCATCGAAGATCCCTCGAGCCGCGCCGGCGAAGTAGTCGTCCTGCGCCTTCTCCGTGTCGAGCCGCTGGTAGGGGAGGTTCAGCAGGTTGGCGACCACGTTGTCCTTGTCGAACGTGGCCCCGTCCACGACGATGGGCCCGATCGCGGCGAGCACTCCCCGCAGCGCGACCGGATCCACCGAGATCACGCCGTCGAGGGACTGCCCGTAGCGGCGCTCCAGCATCGTGCTCATGATGGACGCGGCCCGTGGGAAGTCGGGGGTCAGGTTCGCGTCGCGGATGTCCTCACCCATCGACGGGCCGTAGAGGTCGAGCTCCTCCGCCGTCAGGGGGACGACGGGCGTCGTCAGGATCGGCAGGTCCTGGCTCGAGCGCTGGGCGCCCAGGGTCAGCTTCCCGTCGTCCGCGGTGAGCGTCGAGAAGGACCCCGGCAGTCCCCCGGTGGCGCGGATCTCGGCGTTGTTCTGGACCACCAGCAGGTAGGTGCGCGGGCCATCCTGACCGAGCATCGAGGGCAGCACCCGGGCAGCAGTGCCCCCCGCCTTCGCCAGGGACCGCAATGAGCGCAGCTGCTCCTCGAGGGTCGTGACGGACCCCCGCAACGAGGACGTCAGGGACGACGACCCAAGAGGTGACAGGCTGCGGCTGGCACGATCGACCGCGTCGTCCATCCGGTCGAACTCCGGAGCCAGCGCGGCGATCCGGGCGACGTCCAGCCGGCCGTCGGCTGATCGCAGCTTCTGCTGGCTCAGCGCTGCCGAGAGTCGCAGCGCCGACGGGAGCCCGGCGCGCGACGTGTCGTCCAGCACCCGGGAGATGACCTGGACCGCGTGGACGTCGTCACCCAGCAGCGGGAGGTGGCTGGCGGCGTCCCACATGAGGTTGCCGGTGTGGGACCGGGCGGTTCGCCCCGCCGCGGCGATCTCGCGGAGGCTTCGCGTGGCGCCTCGCTGGTCGCCGTCGTTCAGCTGCTGCTTGAGGAGCTGCGCCTGCGTCTCCGCCTCACGCAGGGCCAGGCCGGCGCGCAGGGCCTGGTAGGCGAAGAGGAGGACCAGCAACAGCACCAACCCCCCGAGGACACGGACGATCAGCTGCGTGGCCGAGAGTGCAGAAACGTGGCGACGCAAGGAATCCAGGGCCATTGGTTGATCAACAGTTCCCTGAGTTCACAGGCTCAGTGTGTCTGACGACGCCGCGCGGCAACAACTGACACGCCACCCACCAAGACCAGTGCGGCGCCGCCTGCCAGCACGAGTACGTCGGGTCCACCCGTGCCCGGCAGCCCCGTCTTGGCCGACGTCGTGGGCGACGTGGTGGCGGTGCCGGACCGCGCCGCGGCCTCGGCCTCGGTGGCCTGCCCGATCGGCTGGCTCGTCACCGCTGGCGGCGTGAGCGTCCTCGCCGGTGGCACGTCCGGGTAGGCCTGCGCCGCGGACATCAGCCCCACTGGTAGGAATCCCAGGAAAAGGGCGATCGAAAATCCCACTAAAACTTTGAACATGGCTATTTCCCCCGTAAAACTGACATTCCGCTTTCGATTGCTCATGCTGGCACACGCCGACGAAGTGCAACGAATGTTTGCCGACAAGCGGGCATCAGTGGGGCCCCGCGGTCTATACCGACCGAATCTGCATCAGCGGCAGTAAAGGGACATCGTCGTCACCCCGCGACGACCGAGATCACGCGCGACCGCGTGACCGGGTCGTCCCAGCGCTGCGCCGTCCGCTCGAGCCGCCACGCCGACCAGAGCAGGAGCAGTACGCCCGTGCCGATGGCGTAGCGGACGTCGTCGAGCTCGGCCAGCCCGGAGAACACCAGCCCGGTGACGGTCGTGACCAGGGCCAGCCGGGCGCTGTAGCCGGCCATCACGACCGGCGGGGCCGGCGTGGCGCGGGCACTGCGCAGGTCGACGGCGAAGGGCCGGGCGATGCTCCAGCGCATGCCGGCGCCGACGACCTGGAGGGAGACCACCAGGGTCGAGCAGACCAGCGCGGTCACCTCGGGCGCTGTGGGCCGCCCGGCCCGGATCGCCGCGAGGACGAGGGTCACCGCCGCGGAGCAGAGCAGCACCTCGGCCAGGACCAGGGCCTTGGCCAGGAACGCGATCCGCGGCGAGACCGGGAGGCTGTCGCGCCAGAGCGCACCGCGCCCGTCCAGGCACCACGTGTTGACGCCGAAGAGCAGCGCCGCCCCGGAGGCGACCAGCCCCGGGAGGATGGTCAGCATGTTCCACTCGAGGTCGCCGGCCAGGGCGACCCCGCCGGGCATCAGGGCCAGCACCAGCAGGCCGCGGCGCAACGGCACGGAGCGCCAGACGGCCGCTCGGTCGATGCGCAGCATCATCATCAGGTCGGACCCGGGCAACGGGCGGGCGGGGTGCCGCCCCGCCTCCAGGCGAAGCTCCTCACGCATGGGGCGGTGCAGCGCCCAGCGGGCGGGCAGGGCGCCGAGGACGGCCGCCCCGACGGCGAGCACGGCCAGCGCGCCCACCCCGGTCGCCCACGAGCTCCACCGGCCGGAGGCCCCGTCCAGCGCCAGCCCCAGGAGACGGGCGGTGGGGCTGCGGTCGAGCAGCGGGGTCAGCCGGTCGGTCACGACCAGGGTGGCGCCGACCAGGACCAGCAGGACGACGATGACCCGGAAGACGGCGATGCCGTGCCGGCCCCGGCGTACGCCCTCGGCGAGCCAGCCCACGACCTGGGCCACCGCCGTGGCCGCGAGGATCCAGAGCAGCACCGGGAGCTCGTAGGCCCACCACTGCCTGGGACCCAGGGCGTACGACGTCATCCCGAGCAGCGCCCATGCCTGCACCATCCAGGCGATGTTGAGCGGGGCGAGGAGGAGGGCGCCGAGGTGGTCGGTGGTGGTCGAGACGGGGAAGACCACGGCTTCCTCACGCGGGATGATCTCGCGGCCACCGGCGGAGGCGACCGCGGTGATCGAGGCGAGCACCAGGAAGCCCAGGCACAACGAGGGAAGGACCGCCAGCAGCCGGCCGCTGTGGTCACGCGGGATGTCGCCGCCGAGGTAGGCGGGGCCGACGACGATGCCCACGGTCAGCAGGGCGACGGCCACGCCGGCGATGCGCAGCCGGCGCCGGCCGGAGCCGGACAGACCGGTGCGACGGAACTGCAGCAGCGCGCCGAGGTCGGTGCCGCTGGAGCGGAGCTCAGTCCAGGAGAGCGCGGTAGACACCGGCGCCCTCCTCACCGACGAGCTCGTGGGCCATCAGCGTGGCCACGGTGGAACCGCCGCGCAGCACCAGCGCGGTCTCGCAGGCCTGCATGGCGAGGTCGCGCATGTGCGTGGAGACGAGTACGGCGGCCCCGCGCGCCCGGGCGTCGGCGATCACCTCGAGGGTGGCCTCCACGCCCAGCGGGTCGACGCCGTCGAAGGGCTCGTCGAGCAGCAGCACGGAGGGGTCGTGGAAGGTGGCCAGGACGACCGACAGGCGCCGGCCCATGCCGTGGCTGAAGCCGGAGGTGACCCGGTGGGCGGCGTCGCCGAGCTCGAAGCGCTCGAGCAGGTCCTGGGCCCGGTCCTCCCAGCCGTCGAGGCGGCGCAGCCGGGCCGCGAGCTGGAGGTGCTCCCAGGGCGTGGCCCGTGGGACCAGTCCCCCGACGTCGGGGCAGTAGCCGGTGAGCCGCTTCACGGCCAGCGGGTCCACGCGCACGTCGATGCCGTCGACCAAGACGGCCCCCTCGGTCGGCGGGATCACGCCGGCCAGGACGCGCATGGTGGTGGACTTGCCGGCGCCGTTGCGCCCGAGCAGCGCGGTCGCCCGCCCGGCCTCGGCGGTCAGGTCGATCCCCCGCACCGCCGCCACCGCCCCGAACCGGACCCACAGCCCCCGGATGTCGACCCGTGCCTGCGCTTGCTTCGACTCGTCCACACCTCATTCTCCCCGAGGCGGGAGGCGGCCGTGTCCGAATTGCGTAAGTGAAGGTGCTGTCCTCACACCCTGTCCGGAATGCACGACGAGGCTCAGGACCGGCTGATCACGGACCCGTACCCCGCGGCGAAGGCGGCCGAGCTCAGCGAGCCGAGGATCCGGGAGCGCTTCCCCACGGCGGGGCCGGCGCTGGCCGTGATCAGGGCGTCGGCGAGGTTCAGCCCCGTCGCGAGGACCGCGAACCGCTTGCGTTCCTCCTCGCCCTCGGCGGACAGGAACAGCACGCCGAGCAGCGCGGTCCGGGTCCCCCAGAGGCGGGTCATCACCCGCAGCTCCGGGTTGTCGTGCAGGCCGTACGCCGCCTCGAACACCCTCGGTGCCAGGGCGCCGACCACCCCGAAGCCGACGGCGCCCCACGCGAGACCCGCCCCCAGGGTGTCCGTGTCGATGTCGATGTCACTCATGACGATCCCCTCACTCTCGTGCCGTGGTTTGCACGCTAGCCCCGGGATCCGGGGAGCACCATGGCCCGGAAACACCTGCCCGCGACCCGGCACCGAGGGGTGCCGAGCCGCGGACAGGGTGTGGTGAGGGTCAGGCGGGGAAGCGTTCTCCCGATTCGGCCATCTCGACGAGGCGGGCGGTGGGGGCGAAGCGCTCGCCGTACTTCTCGGCCAGCTCCTTCGCCCGCGCGACGAAGCCGGGGAGGCCGTGGCCGGCTGGGCCGTCGTACCCGTGCATGAACTGTGCGGCGCCACCGGTCAGGGCCGGGTAGCCGATGCCCATGATCGAGCCGATGTTGGCCGCGGCGGAGGACTCGATGACGCCCTCCTCGAAGCACTTCGCGGTCTCGAGCGACTCGATGAACAGGTAGCGGTCCTTGAGGTCCTCGATGTCCGCCGGCTCGTCCTTCGGCGGGAACAGGTCCTTGAGGCCCGGCCAGAGCGCACCGCGGCGGCCGTTCTCGTCGTAGTCGTAGAAGCCCTTGCCCCGCAGGCGACCGGGGCGCCCCGCCTCGATCATCGTGTGCACGACCTTGGTCCCCGGGTGCTCGAGCAGCTCGATGCCGTCGCGCTCGGCCGCCTCGACGGTGGCCTTCTGGATCTTGGCCATCAGCTCCAGGTTGAGCTCGTCGGAGAGCTGCAGCGTCCCGACCGGGTAGCCGGCCTGGGTCGCGGCCCGCTCCACCGACATCGGGTGCACGCCCTCGCCGAGCATCGCGAGACCCTCGTTGACCATCGTGCCGATGACGCGGCTGGTGTAGAAGCCACGGCTGTCGTTGACCACGATCGGGGTCTTGCGGATCT
>JAOPYC010000031.1 GCA_025964795.1 Marmoricola sp. | reverse complement strand
ACCGGCCTGTTCGCGACGGCGCTCCTGCTCAGCGGTGCCTCGGTCGCCCTGCCTGCGGCGTACGCCGTCGACAACGTCACGATCACCGGCACGGTGGTGGATCCCGGCGGCGACCCGGTCGCGGACTACCCGGTGTTCGTCTACCGCAAGGACCCGGGTTCCGGCGGCTGGTCGCTGGTGGGGGACGTCGCCTACACCAACGGGAGCGGGAGCTACACGGCCGCGGGCACCACGGCCGGCACCTACCGGGTCTCGTTCGGTGACGGCACCGGCGAGTTCCTGCCCGAGTTCTGGAACAACGCCCGGTCGCTCGGCCAGGCCACGGACGTTCCCGCCGACACCGGCCAGGTCGTCCCGAACATCAACGCGACGCTCGACCTCGGTGGCGTGATCACCGGACGGGTGACCGACGTCGACAACTCACCGCTCGCCGGCGCGGACGTCGACGTCTTCCGCAGGCCGTCCCCAGGTGTCTGGGAGAGCATCTACGACGAGGGCTCGACGATCACCACCGACGGCAGCGGCAACTTCTCCGTGGTCGGGCTGCCGACCGGCACCTACCGAGTAGGAGCCAGCAAGTCCAGCACCTCGGCCCGGGTCTTCTACAACGGCTCACGCACCGTCGAGTCGGCCACCGACGTCCCGGTGACGCAGGGCAGCACCGCGGCCCTCGGCGACCTGCGGCTGCGGGCGGCGAGCGCGATCACGGGGGTGGTGACCGACAGCCTCTCCGGGAACCCGCTGCCCGACATCCGGGTCACGGCCGCGCGCTTCGTCGACAACCAGTGGTCGGTCGACAGCGTCTGCGTCGGCAGCTCACCCCCGGCCAAGGGCAGCGCGGTGACCGGCGGGAACGGCCGGTACACGATCTTCGGACTCGACGCCGGCGAGTACCGCATCGAGTTCTGCGACCCCGCGACCGGTTCGCCGCACGCCTTCGAGTACTCCGGCAACGCGACGTCCCTGGCGGGCGGCACCTCGATCAACCTGGCGGCCTACCAGGTCTACGGCAGTGACGTCAGCACCGTGCTGGAGCCCGGCGGGACGATCAGCGGCACCATCAGCGTGCCGGGCGGGGGACACCCGGAGTGCGTCGACGTCCGCGCCTACCAGCAGGTGGCGCAGCAGTGGGTGCTCGCGCCGACCAGTTTCCGCACCGACCGAACGACGGGCAGCTACACCCTCGAGGGGCTGAACACGGGGCCCTACCGGCTCCAGGCCCAGAAGGCCCAGGGCTGCAACGGCGACGCCGGTGTGGTCCCCTCGTGGGCCACGACCTACTCGGGCAGTGCCGACACCATCGAGACCGCCACCGCCGTGCCGGCGACCCGGGGCGCGCCCACCCCCGACGTCGACATCACCATGAAGGCCGGCGGCGCCGGTCCCTCGGGCCGGGTCACGGCCACCAATGGCGAGGCCGCCCCCGGCCTGGTGCCAACGGTCTACCGCAAGGTCGGCACCGTGTGGACCGTCTACCGGACCTTCGGGACCACCGGCCCGGACGGGGCCTACTCGATCGACGACCTCGCCACGGGCACCTACCGGATGGGCTTCGTCGACCCCACCGGCACGACGGCCACCCGCTACTGGGGCGCCCAGGACGTCCACCAGGCCCGTGACTTCACGGTGAGCCAGGGGCAGGCCAGCGCCCAGATCGACGTCAACCTGGCCGAGCGCGTCACCGACGTGGTGACCGTCCCCTCCATCACCGGCACCCCGATGGTGGGCCTCGCCCTCACCGCGAACCCGGGCACCTTCTCGCCCGAGGCCGGCAGCCACACCTACCAGTGGTTGGCCGACGGCGTGGCCATCCGCGGCGCCACCGGCAAGTACTTCGTGCCGACCGCGGCCCAGGTCAACCGCCGGCTCAGCGTCCAGACGACGGGATCGGGAGCGGGCTACGCCTCCTCGGCCGCCACCACCAGCGGGCTCACCTCCGTGGTGCGCAAGCGTCCGGTGGCCGCATCGGTGACCGCCGCCAACACCCGCACCGCCGACGTGCTCACCGTCCGCACCGGGCAGCGCTTCACCTCCGGCGCACCGGTGACCTTCTACCGCCAGGTCGGCCGCTCCTGGTCGCGGATCACCGCCCGCCGCCTGAACAGCGCCGGAGCCGTGGCCCTCTCCGTCCCGGACCGGAAGAAGAAGGCGACGACGTACTACGCCGTGGTGGGCGCGACCGGGAGCACGAACGCCGACAACTCCAACGCGGTCCGGATCAAGTAGGCCGCTCCGACGGCGCAGGTTTGACGGCCTTGGCACGTCCGCGCAGCCGGCGAGCAAGCCGCTCGGACTCCGTCGCCACCGGTGGCAGCGCCTCGTCCGTCCCCCGTTGTCGAGGCACCGTGGTCGCCGTGTCGAGCCTTGCTCGCCTTCCGGTGCGGGGCCCGCGGACGCGGCGCAGTCGGGTGACGAGCTCACGGTTGTAGGCAAACGCGTCCGGGTCGTCGAGGATCCGGTTGAGCGACTGGTAGAACTTCACCGCGTTCTCGGTCAGGAAGTGCCGGAGGACACGGTCGGTCAGGGCGGCGAACTTGTAGCGCCCACCAGCGAGCTCGAGCTTCATCTTCTCGCTGGGACCGAGCATGTTCACAAGTTAGGACCGCTGCGACGGTGCCGGAGCGACTCGTCTCGCCATCCGACCAAACGAACCCACCCACGGGCGGTTCGCCCCAACTGTCCCGCGCTCGGAGGTCACGTTCGCGATGTTGGCCGAGTGAGCGACACTGGAGAGGTGACTGTCCCTGCTGCTCCGACCCCCAGTCCGCTGCCCAGCCCGCTGCTGGCGTTGCCCGGCGCCGTGAGCGGCGACGGCGTCGACGCCCCCGTCGCGGCGCACTACGGCTCGTTCAACAACGAGCAGCGCAGCCTGGTCGCCGGCAACGGCTTCGTGGACCTGTCCCACCGCGGCGTGATCCGGGTCAGCGGCCCCGACCGCCTCACCTGGTTGCACTCACTGACCACCCAGCACCTCGAGCACCTCCAGCCGGGCGTCCCCACGGCCGCGCTGGTGCTCTCGCCCAACGGCCACGTCGAGCATGCGATGTACGGCGTCGACGACGGCGAGGCGTTCACCGCTCACGTCGAGCCCGGCGAGGCCGGCGCCCTGGCCGCCTGGCTGGACCGGATGCGCTTCATGATGCGCGTCGAGGTCCAGGACGTCACCGAGGACCTGGCCGTCGCCTGGCGCCCGGTGCCGAACACCGACGCCACCCTGGTCGACGGCAAGTACGACGTCTTCCCGCGCTCCGACCTCGAGAAGTACGCCGAGGCCGCCGGCCCCGCCGCCGGCATGTGGGCCTACGAAGCGCTCCGCATCGCCCGCGGAGAGCCCCGTTTCGGTCAGGACACCGACCACCGCACGATCCCCAACGAGGTTGGCTGGATCCCGTCCGCAGTCCACCTCGACAAGGGCTGCTACCGCGGCCAGGAGACTGTCGCCCGGGTGCACACCCTCGGCCGCCCGCCCCGCCGCCTGACCCTGCTCCACCTGGACGGCTCCGACAACCGCCTCCCCCAGCGCGGCGCCCCGGTGCTGTTCCGCCGGTCGAGCTCAGACGAGGCCAAGGAGGTCGGCTTCGTCGGCAGCTCCGCCCGCCACCACGAGTACGGCCCCATCGCCCTGGCCCTGCTCAAGCGCAACGTCCCGCTCGACGCCCAGCTCGACGCCGACGGCCTCCCGGCGATGCAGGAGATTGTGGTCGACCCCGAGGTGGGGTTGCACGTGCGTCCGCTCCGCTGAACGCACCGAGCCGGAACCCACACGAGCCAGTGAGTGGGAACGCGCGCCTGGAGTCACACCGACCAGCCTGTGGAGCGGCTGCCGGAGCAAATGCGTGACTCGTACGCGTGCCGCGCCAAGCACGCTATCCGTTCGGCCGGGGGCGCCCGCCAGGCCCCGAACTTCTTGCCGAAGTCGCCGTGTCGACATCAATGGATGCTCGTCGAAAGCCGACGTCCCTCGACACCTGGCCAGCCGGGGAATGCGCGGACTCCATCCGAGTTGGCCGTAGCGCACCTCGGGTCGCATCTGCGTTTCGTAGGTTTCTTCGTCCTGAGACCTATCTGGGCGGGTCTAGGGGAAGCGCCACGCTGTACTGCTTGAAGATCGCACAAGCCGCGACGCAAATGGGACATTCAGGATAAAATAGCCACTCAGACCCCCGTGCTGATTGGACATCCACTTGCTGCCCTTCATTCGAAGCATCGCCGTGGCGATGTGCGTCTTCATGCTCGTGGGTGTAGCGGCCACGGCCGCCGAAGCCCGAAGTGTGAAACGCGTAACAGGTGTAGTTCGTGTGGGTCAGGACTGGAAGGGCGCCAAGCTAAAGATCAGGTGGGCTCCGGTGAGTGGTGCCCGCTACCAAATGCGAGTAGCCCCCAGCGCAACTCGCCTCGCCAAGAGCCGCGCTGTTCTCACCCGAACAGCAAGTGGGACCTACACCC
>JAOPYC010000029.1 GCA_025964795.1 Marmoricola sp. | reverse complement strand
GGCATCATCGCCGGGTTGGGGCGGGGCATGCCGTCGCGACCCGCCGGCGGGCGGGGCGGACGCGAGTCGCTCGCGCCGGTGCTCGGGGCACCGCTGGGAGCCGCGGGTGCGGCACCGGGGGTGGGAGCCGGTCGGCTGCCCATGCCCTGCGTCGAGGAGAACGGGTTGTTGCCCGGGCGCGGTGCGCCGGGGCGGGGCGGACGCGGACCGGGCTTGAAGGCCGACCCTGCGCTGGCGGCCGGCGCAGCGGCCTCGCCACCGTCGGAGTCGGGCTCCGGGGCAGGGGCGGCGGCCGGGGCTTCCTGGGCCACCTCGGCCGCAGGCTGCGCAGCCTCCGGCTGGAAGTCGTCCTGCGGCTCCGGGTCGGGAACGGCCTGGACGCGCGGACGCGGCCCGGGCGTGAACCGGGGGGCGGCGGGCTCGGCCTTGGCCGCGGGCTGCGCCACCTCGGGCTGCTCGGCGGGTGCCTCGGCCGCGGGTGCCTCGGCCGCGGGTGCCTCGGCTTCGGCTGCCTTCTTGGCGGGAGCCTTCTTGGCGGCCTTCTTGGCTGCCTTGGCCTCGGCCTTGGCGGCCAGATCACTGCCGTAGGTGTCGTTGAAGCGCTTCTCGACGAGCGGGTTGATGCCCGACGACGGGGCCTTCACGAACTCGCCGAGGTCTCCGAGGAGACCGATGATCTCCTTGCTCGCCACGTCGTACTTCTTAGCCAGATCGCTGACTCGGGTGTTTGCCACGTATTTCCTCCTGGTCCGAACCGACCCAGAAGGGCAGCGGACCGTTAGTTGATGTGCTTGCTCATCGCGCTGTACTCAGTGCGAGGGGTCTCATCGCAGGCTCATGAGCTGATGCTCCAGTTCTTGTAGGTGCTGCTAAGACAACTGCTGGTGCTGCTCGAGGTGCTCCTTCAGCCGCTCGAGGCTCAGCGCTCCCCTGACCCCCGCATCATGCCGGAGGGCCCTGTGGAAGGCACGTTTGCGCTCAGCGAGTGCCAGACATCGGTCCGTCGGGTGCAGGTGCGCCCCACGTCCAGGTGCGGTGCCACGCGGGTCGGGTACGACGAACCACGCAGCTGGCTGGTCCTCCGCGTCCGTCCCTGCGACGATCCGCAGCAACTCACGCTTGGTGGCTCGCTCCCGGCAACCGATGCACGTCCGTGTCGGACCGTCGGCGCGCGTCGAGTTGTCAGGTTGTGGAACCACCGGCCACCACTCTACCGGGGCCGCGCCCTGAATCCGAACCGAGTCACTCGGCAGGCAGCGGCGGGGCGATCGGCGCCTCGTCCGAGCGGATGTCGATCCGCCACCCGGTGAGCCGCGCGGCCAGCCGAGCGTTCTGCCCCTCCTTGCCGATCGCGAGCGAGAGCTGGAAGTCGGGCACCACGACCCGCGCAGAGCGGGTGGCCTCGTCGACGACGGTCACGCTGGAGACCCGCGCGGGGCTGAGCGCGTTGCCGACCAGGGTGGCCGGGTCGTCCGACCAGTCGATGATGTCGATCTTCTCGCCGTGGAGCTCGTTCATCACCGCCCGCACCCGGGAGCCCATCGGGCCGATGCAGGAGCCCTTGGCGTTGACGCCCTGGACGTTGGACTTCACCGCGATCTTGGTGCGGTGGCCGGCCTCCCGGGCGATCCCGGTGATCTCGACGGTGCCGTCGGCGATCTCGGGGACCTCGAGGGCGAAGAGCTTCTTGACCAGGCTCGGGTGCGTGCGCGAGAGCATCACCTGCGGTCCGCGCATGCCCTTGCGGACGCTGATCACCAGGCACTTGATCCGGGTGCCGTGCGAGTAGTCCTCGTCGGGGACGCGCTCGCCGGAGGGCAGCAGCGCCTCGAGCCGCCCGAGGTCGACCATCACGTCGTCGGGGTTGCGCCCCTGCTGGATCAGTCCGGAGACGATGTCGCCCTCCTTGCTGGAGAACTCCCCGAACTTGCGCTCGTCCTCGGCGTCGCGCAGGCGCTGCAGCATGATCTGCTTCGCGGTCGTGGCGGCGATCCGGCCGAAGCCCTCGGGGGTGTCCTCGTACTCCGCGACGAAGTTGCCCTCCTCGTCGGTCTCCTGGGCCATCACCGTGACGTGACCGGTCTTGCGGTCGAGCGCGACGCGCGCGTTCTCCTGGGCCCCGTTGGACTTCTGGTACGCCGTCAGCAGGGCCTGCTCGATGGCCTCGACCAACACCTCGAAGGAGATCTCCTTCTCCCGCTCCAGCATGCGCAGGATGCTCATGTCGATGTCCATCAGACTGACTCCTTCTTGAACTCGATCTGGACCTTGGCCTTCTTCACCGCGGCGTACTCGACCCGCTGCTCGGTGCCCTCGACCTCGAGCACCGCGCCGTCGTCGTCGGTGGCGGTGATCCGGCCAGTCAGCGGCTCTCCCTCGTGGAAGTTCACCGTGACCAGTCGTCCAGTGTTGCGGCGCCAGTGGCGCGGCAGGGTGAGCGGTCGTTCGACCCCGGGTGAGGACACCTCGAGGGTGTAGGGCTGCTCGCCCATGATGCTCGTCTCGTCCAGCACACGGGAGATCTCGCGGGTGGCGTCGGCGATGTCGTCCATCGTGACGCCGCCGTCCTTGTCGATGGCCACGCGGAGGATGCGTCGCTTGCCGGCACTGGTCAGGTCGACCGCTTCCAGGTCGAGCCCCAGGCCCCCGATCGGACCGCTCAGCTCTCCAGCGAGGCGATCTCTGGTGTCTGCCGTCGGCATCGCTCCGGACCTCCCTGCTGTGCTGTTGTGTCCTGTCACCCTAGCGCCACCCGCCACGCTGACCGACCATCTGGCCGACCATCCCGAGCAGGTCGCCACGCTGCACCTAGGATTCGTCCGTGGTCGACTTCCCCGCCCCCGGCGCTGCGTCCCGCGGCGCCGGATCGTTCTCGCGGAGGTCGCTGATGGCTGCGGGCGCCGCGGTCGCCGCGGGGCTCGTGGTGACCGCGTGCAGCGTGGACAACCCCATCGCGAAGGACAAGTCCCCGCAGAAGCCGGCCGCCCTGGCCCCCGACGTCGCCGTGGCGACCAGTGCCCTGGCCGAGATCAAGGTGCTTCGGGCCGCGGTGACCACGACCGTGTCCCGGTTCCCGGCCACCCGGGCGCAGCTGACCCCGTTGCTGCAGCTGCACCGGGCGCACGAGGTCTCGCTCGCCGACGCCGTACCCGCACGGGCGGCGTCCGGTGCGAGCCCGGCCCCGGTGCCGTACGCCGTGCCCCGCAAGCGCGACGTCGCGCTGAGCATGCTCCTGGCGCGGGAAGGGCGGCTGCACGCCTCGCTGGACGCCCTGGCCCTGCGCGCGCAGAGCGGCGACTTCGCCCAGCTGCTGGCCAGCATGGGCGCCGGGATCGGCCAGCAGCTGGCGGTGCTGCCCCCGTGACCCCGGTCCAGGCGCTGCAGAAGGCGCTGGCTGCCGAGCACGCGGCCGTGCACCTCTACGGTCTGCTGGGTGGGCAGTCCTCGAAGTCGCAGCAGCCGGTGCTCTTCGCCCGGCTCGACGACGCCTACGAGCAGCACCGCGCCTCGCGCGACCGGCTGACCGTCCTGGTGGCGGCCAGGGGCGCGGAACCGGTGGCGGCCGAGGTCGACTACGACGTCCCCGGGCCCACCTCCACGCCCGCGCAGATCGAGGGCGTGGCGCGCACCATCGAGCGCCGGGTCACCCGCACCTACGGCGAGCTCGTCGCCAACACGGCCGGCGACGACCGGCGCTGGGCGATCACCGCCCTCGACGCCAGCGCCCTGCGCGAGGTCTCCTTCGGGGTGGCCCCCAGCAGCTTCCCCGGCCTGCGCTGACCCCTCCCCCGGACGTCATCCGAGCTCGTCGCCATGACCGCCGGAACCTATGACGTCCCAGGGGTCAGAGGCGGTCGAGGAGCCCCGGGATCTCGGACAGCTCGTGGGCGACCGCGTCGGGCATGCCCTCGGAGTGGCCCACCTGCTCGGCGGGGATGATGCTGTGCGGGACGTGGATCGCCTTCAGACCGGCGTTGTGGGCGCCCCAGATGTCGTCGTACAGCCGGTCGCCGACGTAGACGCAGCGCGCAGGATCCGTCGCTCCGACCGCCTCCATCGCCGCGCCGAAGGCGTGCGGTGAGGGCTTGGTCCACGGGACCTCGCTGGTGTAGACGTCGCCGTCGATCAGCTCGAGCACCCCGTCACGCCGGAAGAAGTCCTCGTGCCAGGCGCGGGGCCAGACCGTGTTGGAGAGCACCCCGACGGCGATGCCGCGCTCGCGCAGCCAGGTGAACAGCGGCGCCACCTGGGCATCGGTCGTGGTGTGCGGCTCCCAGAACTCGCGGTAGTGGCTGAGCAGCTCCGGGTCGTGCTCCAGCCCGGCCTCGTCGAACAGGTCGGCGACCGTCGAGCTCTGCTGATGGTCACGGCTGCGCCCCCAGACCACCTGGTTGGCCCGCTGCAGGGCGTCCACGTGGACGTGCGGCTCTCCCTCGGTCGCGACCACCGCGTGGGCCAGCGCCAGCGCCTCCTCGTGGAAGTCGATGTCGTGCCACTTCGTCAGGGTGCCGCCCCAGTCGAAGATCACCGCGTCGATCTGCATGAGGCCAGACCCTATGGCCTGCCCGCGCGACGCGGGCTCCCCCGCGCTCGTAGGGTCGACGCATGGACATGGACTACCGCCCCCTGGGCAGCTCCGGACTGATGGTCAGCGCGGTCGGCATCGGCTGCAACGCCTTCAGCGGTCGCGTGGACCTGGACGGTGTCGGCGAGATCCTGGACACCGCCCAGGAGCTCGGCGTCACGCTGCTCGACACCGCGGACATCTACGGGGGCCACCCGGGCGGGAGCGAGGAGCTGCTCGGGCACGCCCTGAAGGGCCGCCGCGACGAGTTCGTGCTCGCGACGAAGTTCGGGATGGACATGCACGGCGCCAACGGCGCCGACCACGGCGTCCGCGGCTCGCGGCGCTACGTCCGGCGCGCGGTGGAGGCCAGCCTGAAGCGGCTGCAGACCGACCACATCGACCTCTACCAGCTGCACCGGCCCGACCCGGTGACGCCGATCGAGGAGACCCTCGCGGCGCTCACCGAGCTGGTGCACGAGGGCAAGGTCGGCTACCTGGGCTGTTCCAACTTCGCCGGCTGGCAGGTCGCCGACGCCGACTGGACCGCCCGCACGGTGGGGCACGAGCGCTTCGTGTCGGTCCAGAACCACTACTCGCTCCTCACCCGGGACCTCGAGCAGGAGGTGGGCCCCGCGTGCGAGCAGTTCGGGCTCGGGGTGCTGCCGTTCTTCCCGCTGGAGCACGGCCTGCTCACCGGCAAGTACCAGCGCGGCGCCGAGGCTCCCGAGGGCTCGCGTGCGGCGCTCGACCCCAGCCGGGCCGGCTGGCTCGCCACGGCGGACTGGGACCGGATCGAGGCCCTGCAGGCGTACGCCGAGCAGCGCGACCTCACCGTCCTCGACGTCGCCATCGGCGGCCTGGCGGCCCAGCCCGGCGTCTCCTCGGTCATCTCGGGCGCCACCCGCGGCGAGCAGGTGCGCACGAACGTGGCCGCGCTCGGCTGGGAGCCCTCGGACGACGACCTGGACGAGCTCGACGAGATCTGACTCCGGGTCGGTGAGGACCGCCGGGTCAGCCCCGCACGACTGAGAGCAGGTGCTCCACGGCCTCGGCCACGGGCACCTCGGTGCGCTCGCCGCTGCGACGGTCCTTGACCTCGATCGTGCCGTCGGCCAGGCCGCGGCCCACGGTGACGATGGTGGGCACCCCGATCAGCTCGGCGTCCTTGAACTTCACGCCGGGGCTGACCTTCGGGCGGTCGTCGTAGAGCACCTCGAGACCCTGCGCCTCCAGGTCCTGGGCGAGCTGCTCCGCGGCCTCGAAGATCGCGGGGTCCTTGCCGGTGGCGACCACGTGCACGTCGGCCGGGGCCACCTCGCGCGGCCAGATCAGGCCGAGCTCGTCGTGGTTGTCCTCGGCGATCACCGGCACGGCCCGGGAGACCCCGATGCCGTAGGAGCCCATCGTGACCGTGACCAGCTTGCCGTTCTCGTCGAGCACCTTGAGGTCCAGCGCCTCGGCGTACTTGCGACCGAGCTGGAAGATGTGCCCCATCTCGATGCCCCGCGCGGTCTCCAGCTCACCGGTCTCGCAGTTGGGACAGGGGTCGCCGTTGCGGACCTCGGCGGCCTCGATGGTCCCGTCCCCGGTGAAGTCGCGGCCGGCCACCAGGTCGAGCACGTGGCTACCGGGCACGTCGGCGCCGGTGACCCAGCGGGTGCCCTCCACGACCCGCGGGTCCAGCACGTAGCGGATGCCGCTGCTGGAGTCCTCGCCCAGCGAGGCGGGCCCGATGTAGCCCTTGACCAGGGCGGGGTGCTTCGCGAACTCCGCCTCGTCCATCGCCTCGATCTCGGTGGGCTCCATCATCCCCTCGAGCCGTTTCTGGTCGACGTCACGATCGCCGGGCAGCCCGATGGCGAGGGGCTCGCGGGTTCCGTCGGCGTGCTTGAGCACGACGAGCACGTTCTTCAGGGTGTCGCCGGCGTGCCAGGGGCGGTCGTCACGGGGGTACGCCGCGTTCAGGTGGTCCACCAGCGTCTGGATCGTTGGCGTGTCGGGGGTCTTCTCCGCGTGGGCGGCGGGCGCGTCGCCGTACGGGACGGGGGCGGGGGGCCGCACCTGGACGGCCTCGACGTTGGCGGCGTAGTCGCAGTTGGTGCAGCGCACGTAGGTGTCCTCGCCGACCTCGCTGCTGGCCAGGAACTCCTCGGACTTCGAGCCGCCCATCGCGCCGCTGGTGGCGCGGACGATGACGTAGTTGAAGCCGAACCGGTCGAAGGTCTTGATGTACGCCGCGCGGTGGGCGGCGTACGACGCGTCCAGGCCCTCGTCGCTGACGTCGAAGGAGTAGGAGTCCTTCATCACGAACTCGCGGCCGCGGATCAGCCCGGCCCGGGGACGCGCCTCGTCGCGGTACTTCGTCTGGATCTGGTAGAGCCAGACGGGCAGGTCCTTGTAGGAGGAGTAGAGGTCCTTCACGACGAGGGTGAACATCTCCTCGTGCGTGGGGCCGAGCAGGTAGTCGTTGCCCTTGCGGTCCTTGAGCCGGAAGATCCCGGCGCCGTACTCCGTCCAGCGACCGGTCGCCTCGTAGGGCTCACGGGGCAGCAGGGCGGGGAACTGCAGCTCCTGGGCGCCGATCGCGTCCATCTCCTCGCGCACGATCTGCTCGACCTTGCGGTAGACCCGCAGCCCCAGCGGCAGCCACGAGTAGATGCCGGGCGCGGCCCTGCGGATGTAGCCGGCGCGCAGCAGCAGGCGGTGGCTCGGGACCTCGGCCTCGACGGGGTCCTCTCGCAGGGTGCGTACGAACAGCTTCGACATCCGGAGTATCACCGCGCAAGGCTAACCGGGCAGGTTCTGCGCGGGCCACGGGGTTTGCGGCCGGGCTCAGGAGGGGCGGGCCGCCCTCAGGGCGGCGCGGATCAACGGGAGCTGCAGCGGGAGCCGCGCGATGGTCGCGGCCTGAAAGGTGCGGTTGTCGCTCTTCAGGGCGTCGCCGGTCATCTTGAAGTTGGCCGGGTAGACGCCCAGCAGCACCAGCAGGCTCGCCCAGCCGGCGGCCTTGCGGGTGGCCGGGTGCAGCAGGCCGGCGGCGCAGACGAGCTCCACGACACCGCTGACGAGGATGACCTCGCGGTGTGCGGGGACCACCTTGGGCATGGTCGGCTCGAAAGTCTCGGGCCGGACGAGGTGGACGACGCCGGAGGCGACGAAGGCCCCGGCGAGGACCTTGAGGTCCCGGGACAGAGGGGCGACGGCAGTCATGGCGCGACCCTAGAACATCAGGGTCGCGAAGGTGTCCGTCTGCTCGAACCCCGCCCGTTTGTACGCCGCCCGGGCCGGCGTGTTGTGCGCGTTGACGTAGAGCGACACGGTCGGGGCGATCTCGCGCAGGCAGGTCTCCACGACGGTGACCATGCCGGCCGCGGCCAAGCCCTGGCCGCGCAGCTCGGGGGCGACGTAGACGCCCTGGATCTGGCACGCGCTCGGCGTCGCACAGGCCACCTCGGCCTTGAACAGGACGCGACCGTCCTCGATCCGGGAGAACGACCAGCCGCGCGCGATCAGCTGGTTGACCCGGGCCCGGTAGAGGTCCTTGCCCCCGTCGATCTCCGGCGAGATGCCGACCTCCTCGGTGTACATCGCCACGCACGCCGGGTAGAGGACGTCACCTTCCTCCTTGGTCGTACGCCGGACCAGCGGGTCGGGCGCGACCGAGGGAGAGGAGCTCGCCACCAGGTGCGGCTGGTTCCACCGGAAGTCCCGCGGGGTCGGCCAGTGGTCCTCGAGCCCCGCCCACAGCAGGGCGACGGAGTCGTGCCGGCCCACGATCGTGGAGCTCTTCGGACCGGACCGCATGGCCCGCTCCGCGAACGCCTCGCACGCGGCCGGGGTGGCGTTGACCGGCACCAGGTTGGCGCCGACGTGGCACATGGAGACGAGCGCGTCGTCCTCGTAGTAGCCCCACATCTCCCCGCCCAGCCAGCGGGTGTCCAGCTGCGTGATCCGGGTGCGGTAGTCGGCGAAGACGTTGACGACCGGGTCGGTGGCGACCAGGGCGAGCGCCTCGGCGACGTCACTGGGTCCCAGCACACGGAGGTTCTGGCTGGTCCTGACCACGCCCGGAGCCTACGACACCGAGCATGGACAGTTCGCCGTCGTCAGGGCGGCTGTGGGTCTACGGTGCATCCATGCTCCGTCGCCGCGCCCGGGTGGGCCACCTTCCCCCCGCCGTACCCCTCTCCTCGCTGCTCCTCGCGCTCGCCCTCGTGCTGTCCGGGTGCGGGGGGTCGGGCGGGGAGAAGAAGGCCGACGAGCCGAGCAAGGCGGCCGTGGCGTGCCGCGGCGAGTGGAAGAAGCTGGAGGCCGAGATCGACGGTCGCGACTCGAAGACCAACCCCTCCGCGCTGGCCTCGCGCTGGAACAACATCACGGCCACGGTCGAGTACTACGCGAGGTCGGCGTCGGCCAAGGACTGCGACGCGACCCTCGCGGCGCAGCAGAAGGCGATGGACTCCCTCGCGGCGTTCAGCACCAAGGTGGCGCCGTGGGACATGGAGCAGCGCTACGACGAGGTGAAGACCGCGGCGGCGGCCTACGCCGCCGCACCGCGGCCGACCCTCCCGACCCCCAGCACGAAGGCAGGCAAGAGGGCCGAGAAGAAGCCGCCGAAGCCGAAGCCGAACCCCGCGCCGAGGCCTGCCGACATCGGGACCGCGCTGAAGACCCTGAGCGAGCAGGCGCCGGTCGCTACCCAGCAGCAGGGCCCGGCGTGGGTGCAGGCGAGCGTCACCGAGCTGACCGACCCGGCCGCCGTGGCGAAGGCCGTCAAGGACCTGGCCTTCCTCTCCACCGAGAGCGCGGCCTACCGGACGTGCGCAGCCGCCCTGGCCCAGATCAAGGTCGCGCTGGCGCAACCGAAGAGCTAGCGGGGCTCAGGCCGGCGGGCTCAGGAGACGCTGACCTGCGCCGAGGAGCCCTCCTCGGCCTCCATGCCCTCCGCGATGCGCATGGCCTCCTCGATCAGGGTCTCCACGATCTGCGACTCCGGCACGGTCTTGATCACCTCGCCCTTGACGAAGATCTGGCCCTTGCCGTTGCCCGAGGCGACACCAAGGTCGGCCTCGCGGGCCTCGCCCGGGCCGTTGACGACGCAGCCCATGACGGCCACCCGCAGCGGCACCTCCATGCCCTCGAGCCCGGCGGTCACCTGCTCGGCCAGCGTGTAGACGTCGACCTGGGCCCGCCCGCACGAGGGGCAGGACACGATCTCCAGCTTGCGGGGACGCAGGTTCAGCGACTGCAGGATCTGGATGCCGACCTTCACCTCCTCGACGGGCGGCGCGGACAGCGAGACCCGGATGGTGTCGCCGATGCCCTGGCTGAGCAGTGCCCCGAACGCCGTGGCGGACTTGATCGTGCCCTGGAACGCCGGGCCGGCCTCGGTCACGCCGAGGTGCAGGGGCCAGTCGCCGGCCTCGGCCAGCAGCTCGTAGGCGCGCACCATCACGACGGGGTCGTTGTGCTTGACCGAGATCTTGAAGTCGTGGAAGTCGTGCTCCTCGAACAGCGAGGCCTCCCACACGGCCGACTCCACGAGGGCCTCGGGAGTCGCCTTGCCGTACTTCTCCATCACCCGCTTGTCGAGCGAGCCGGCGTTGACGCCGATCCGGATCGAGGTGCCGTGGTCCTTCGCCGCCGCCGCGATCTCCTTGATCTGGTCGTCGAACTTCTTGATGTTCCCGGGGTTCACGCGTACGGCGGCACAGCCGGCCTCGATCGCGGCGAAGACGTACTTCGGCTGGAAGTGGATGTCGGCGATCACCGGGATCTGCGACTTCCGGGCGATCGCGGGCAGCGCCTCGGCGTCGTCGGCCGAGGGGCAGGCGACGCGGACGATGTCGCAGCCGGAGGCGGTGAGCTCGGCGATCTGCTGGAGGGTGGCGTTGACGTCCGAGGTCAGCGTGGTGGTCATCGACTGCACCGAGACCGGGTGGTCGCTGCCGACGCCCACCTTGCCCACCTGGATCTGGCGGGTGCGGCGACGGGGTGCGAGCACCGGTGGCGGCGCCTCGGGCATGCCGAGCGATACCGAAGTCATGGCTTGCTTCTTCCTTCTGGGTCGGGCTACGTGTAGGAGATCGGCGCCACGATGTCGGCGAAGATCAGGATGACGCTCATCAGCAGGATGAGGCCGGCCATCACGTAGGTGACTGGTAGCAGTTTCGCACTGTCGACGGCACCGGGGTCGGGCCGGTGGCGCAGCCTCGCGATTCCGCGGCGCGCGGCCTCGTAGAGCGTGGTGGCGATGCCGCCGCCGTCGAACGGGGGCAGCGGCACCAGGTTGATCAGGCCGAGGAACAGGTTGAGGCCGGCGAGCAGCGCGAGCAGCGAGAAGAACTTGTCGGAGAAGGAGACCTGGTGGGCCGAGGCCATCTCGCCGGCGACCCGGCCGGCACCGACCACGCTCATCGGCCCGTTGACGTCGCGCTTCTCCAGGCCGACCGAGGCCCGGGCCACGTGGTAGAGCTTCACCGGCATCGTCCCGATGACCTTGAGGGTCTGCCAGGTGCCGTCGGCCATCGTGCTGACGACGAACCCGAGGCCCTGTCGCTGGTTCTCCTGGGTGGGCACCACGCCGAGGAAGCCCCGCTTGGTGATCTTCTCGGGGTCGTCGAGGTCACGGGTGGGCGAGACGACGGTGCTCGGTCGCAGGGTCACCTCGTGGCCGTCGCGCTCGACGACGACGGTGGCAGCCTGGTCGCCGTTGCCGCGGATCTCGCGCTGGACCTGCTCCCACGTCGTGACGGGGGTCCCGTTGAAGGAGACGACGCGGTCACCGGGCTTGAAGCCGGCCTCCTTCGCCGGGGCGGCCGGGTCGCTCGCGCGGCAGGCGCGGGTGGGCTGGTCGATGCTCGACCTGGTCACCGCGATGACGCACTGGGAGACGGCCTCGACCGTCGTGGTCGGCTTCGGGACGCCGTGGCCCATGAAGATGATCGAGAAGAGCACGAAGGCGATGACGATGTTGATCGCGACGCCGGAGCCCATGATGATCACGCGCTGCCACCACGGCTTGTTGTAGAACAGCCGGTCGTGGTCGTGCGGGTCGACGTGCTCGTACTCCGCCGTACGCACGTCGCTCACCAGCTGCGCGAACATCCCGGTGTTGCGGTTGCGGAGCAGGTCCGGGGACTCGTCGGGCGCCGGCGGCACCATCCCGATCAGCTTGCAGTAGCCGCCGAGCGGGATCGCCTTGAGGCCGTACTCCGTCTCACCCTTCTGGCGTGACCAGATGGTGCGGCCGAAGCCGACGAAGAACTGGGTGACCTTGACGTTGAAGAACTTGCCGGGGAAGAGGTGTCCGGCCTCGTGCAGCCCGATCGAGATGGCGACACCGAGGGCGAACACCAGCACACCGAGCGTGTACAGCAGCACGGTCATCTAAGGGGGTCCTTCAGCTCTTCCAGGGTCTGCTCGCGTGCCCAGGCATCAGCGGCCAGCACGTCGTCGACGGTGAGATCTCGCCCAGAGCCTACGTCGTGGGTGTTGAGCCGGTGCCGCTCCAGCAGCCGGGCGATCGTGTCGACGATCTCGACGAACGCGAGCCTCCCGGTGCGGAACGCCTCGACGCACACCTCGTTGGCGGCGTTGTAGACCGCGGGCGCGGTGCCCCCCAGCTCCCCCGCCTGCCGGGCGAGGCCGACGGCGGGGAACGCCTCGTCGTCGAGCGGGAAGAACTCCCAGGTCTGCGCCGAGGTCCAGTCGACCGACGGCGCGGTGTCCGGGACCCGGTCGGGCCAGGCCAGGCCCAGGGCGATCGGGATCAGCATGGTGGGCGGGCTGGCCTGGGCCAGGGTGGAGCCGTCGGTGAACTCGACCATCGAGTGCACGACGCTCGTCGGGTGGACCACCACCGCGATGCGGTCGAAGGGGATGTCGAAGAGCAGGTGCGCCTCGATCACCTCGAGGCCCTTGTTGACCAGGGTCGCCGAGTTGATCGTCACGACCGGTCCCATCGCCCAGGTCGGGTGGTTCAGCGCCTCCTCCGGGGTGACCTCCCCCAGCTCCGCGCGGGTCCGGCCGCGGAACGGGCCTCCGCTGGCGGTGAGCACGAGGCGGCGTACCTCCTCCGCGCGGCCGCCGCGCAGGCACTGCGCCAACGCGCTGTGCTCGCTGTCGACCGGGACGATCTGGCCGGGCGCCGCCTTGGCGGTCACCACGGGGCCGCCGATGATCAGGGACTCCTTGTTGGCCAGGGCCAGGGTGTTGCCGGCCTCGAGCGCGGCGACCGTCGGGCGCAGGCCGACCGCCCCGGTGATCCCGTTGAGCACGACGTCGCAGGCCATCCCGGCCGCCTCGGTGGAGGCGTCCTCGCCGAGGCCGGAGAAGGCCGGGGCGAACTCCGCCACCTGGGCCTCGAAGAGCTCCTCCTGCGACCCGCCCGCGGTCAGGCCGACCACCCGGAAGAGGTCGGGACGGGCGCGGACGACGTCGAGCGCCTGGGTGCCGATCGAACCGGTGGACCCGAGGACGACGACGTCACGACGAGGACTGCTCACCGGAGCATTGTGGCCGACGACACCGACAAGCCTCACCGCGACGGGGGGATCTCGCCCGATCCGCGCTGCACCAGGGAGAGCGGCACCACGACCTGCCGGGGCGGCGAGGTGTCGCCGTCGATGCGGGCGAAGAGCAGGCGCGCCGCCTCGGCACCGATCACCGCGACGTCCTGGCGCACCACGGTCAGGCCGGGTTGCATCAGGTCGGCGAGCTCGAAGTCGTCGAACCCGACCAGCGCGACCCGGTGCTGCAGCCCAAGCCCGCGCAGCGCCCGGATGGCGCCGACGCTCAGCGAGTTGCGCATGGTGACCAGCGCG
>JAOPYC010000069.1 GCA_025964795.1 Marmoricola sp. | reverse complement strand
CGTCGGACCAGTCGGCGGGGTCGCCCAGCGGCACCTGCAGGAGGTCCTCGCGACCGCGGCGACGGCCGGCCGCCTGGAGCTCCTCCTGACGGGCGCGGACGTCGACCTGGTGGTAGTGCAGCGCGTGCACGGTGGCGGCGGTCGGCGAGGGCACCCACGCGCAGCTGGCGCCGGCCCGCGGGTGGCCGATCTTGGCCTCGAGCATGTCGGCGAGGCTGTCCGGCGCGGCCCACATGCCCTTGCCGATCTGGGCGCGGCCAAGGAGCCCGCACTCGAGGCCGATGTCGACGTTGAGGTCCTCGTAGGCCCCGATCCAGGTCTCGGCCTTCATGTCGGCCTTGCGCACGACCGGGCCGGCCTGCATCGAGGTGTGGATCTCGTCGCCGGTGCGGTCCAGGAAGCCGGTGTTGATGAACGCGACCCGCTCGCGGGCCTCGTTGATGCAGGCCTTGAGGTTGAGCGACGTACGGCGCTCCTCGTCCATGATCCCGACCTTGATCGTCAGCCGGGGCAGGCCGAGCAGCTCCTCGACCCGGCCGAACAGCTCCACCGCGAAGGCGACCTCGTCGGGGCCGTGCATCTTCGGCTTCACGACGTACATCGACCCGGTGCGGGAGTTGGGCAGCTCCGAGTCGCCGCGGACGTCGGCGAGGCTGCCCAGCGCGGTCATGATCGCGTCGAGGATCCCCTCGGGGACCTCGTGGCCGTCCCGGTCGAGCACGGCGTCGGTGGTCATCAGGTGACCGACCTGGCGGATGAACAGCAGCGAGCGACCACGCAGGGTGACGTCGTCGCCGGAGGTGGTGGAGTAGGTGCGATCGGGGTTCATCGAGCGGGTGAAGGTCTTGCCACCCTTGGTGACCTCCTCCGACAGGGTGCCGTCGTTGAGCCGCTTCCAGTTGCGGTAGCCGAGCACCTTGTCCTCCGCGTCGACGGCTGCGACGGAGTCCTCGAGGTCCATGATCGTGGAGACGGCGGACTCCAGCAGCAGGTCCTTGACCCCGGCGGCGTCGGTGGAGCCGATCGAGTCCTCGGGATCGACCTGGATCTCGACGTGCAGTCCGTGGTGGACCAGGAGCACCGCCTCGGGCGTCTCCCTCGAGCCGCGGAAGCCGACCAGCTGAGCGGGGTCGGCCAGGCGCACGGTGTCGTCCTTGACCGTCACCGCCAGCCCTTCGTCGTCCACGGCGTACGACGTGGCGTCGGCGTGTGACCCGGACGCCAGGGCGAAGTGCTCGTCGAGGAACGCCCGTCCGCGGGCGATGACCTCGTCGCCGCGGACCTTGTTGTAGTCGTCGCCGGGGGCCAGGTCGCCGTCCTGCGGCACCACGTCGGTGCCGTAGAGCGCGTCGTAGAGCGATCCCCACCGGGCGTTGACGGCGTTGGTCGCGAACCGGGCGTTGAGCAGCGGGACCACCAGCTGGGGGCCGGCGATGCGGGCGACCTCGTCGTCGACACCGTCGGTGGTCGCGGTGACCTCGCCGGGCTCGTCGAGGAGGTAGCCGATCTCGCGGAGGAACCCGGTGTAGGCGCCGTCCTGGTCGTCGAGGGCCTCGGGCGTCCCCGGGTGCTCACGGTGCCAGTCGTCGAGGCGCGACTGCAGCTCGTCACGACGGGCGAGTAGCTCGCGGTTGCGGGGCGCGAGGTCGTGGATGATCGCGCCGGCGCCGTCCCAGAAAGCCTCCGCCTCGATGCCCGAACCGGGCAACGCCTCTTCCTGGACGAACCGGTGAAGGGTCTCGGCGACGCTGAGCCCGCCGATCTGCACGCGCTGGTCCATGTCTCTCCCTGCTGCCGATTTTCCGCATCGTGGAACTTCTGGTGATGCCTGTCACTCACCCTTCCGATCTCGACGCCGACTGTCAAGGGCGGCTAGGCTCGAGCCGTTCCGACATGCGGAATCACGGGTCAGGAGAGGCACCTGATGAACGACGTACCCACTGTGACCGGGGACACACCCCCCGAGGACGGACGTGGTGCCCGGTCGGGCGGGGTGCAGTCGCTCGAGCGGGCCTTCGGAGTGCTCGAGCTGGTCGCCGCCCACGACCGCGCGGTGTCGCTCTCCGAGCTTGCCACCACCTCCGGGCTCTCCCCCTCGACGCTGCACCGGCTGGCGCACACCCTGGTCACCCTCGGCTACCTCCGCCAGGAGGCGTCGCGTCGCTACGCGCTCGGCCCCCGGCTGTTCCTGCTCGCGGAGGGCTCCTCGGCGCGGCTCAACGCCGTGGTGCTGCCGCACCTCATGCACCTCGTCGCGGAGATCGGCGAGACGGCCAACCTCGCGATGCTCGACGGGGACCAGGTCGCCTACGTCGCGCAGGTGCCCGGGCGGCACTCGATGCGGATGTTCACCGAGGTCGGGCGACGGGTGCAGCCGCACTGCACCGCGGTCGGCAAGGCCCTGCTCGCCAGCTCCGCGGACGCCGACGTACGGGCCCTGCTGCGGCGTACGGGGCTGGCCCGGCACACGCCGCACACCCTCACCGAGCCCGAGGAGTTCCTGGCCGAGCTCGTCCAGGTGCGCCGGCGCGGGTACGCCGTCGACGAGGGCGAGCAGGAAGTGGGGGTGCGCTGCGTCGCCGTCGCCGTCCCCGGCAACAGCCTGCGGCTGGCCATCTCGGTGTCCGGCCCGGCCCCGCGGATGAGCGACGCGCTGCTCACCGACGCCGTCCCCGTCCTGCAGGCCACGGCCGTCGCGCTGGGCGCCGAGCTGGAGTGATCACGAGCTGGTCCACTGCCGGGACGACCCGGACTTGACCAGGCCCACCTTTTGCGCGCAATCGGCGAGCACGCGTGGGAGCATGACACCCGATGCCAGACGTCTCGGGAGGGCGCGATGGTTGCACGGCAGGCTCGAGGGAGCACCCGCACCGCACGTCCACACCTGTCCCCGGGCGAGCGCGCCCTCGCGGAGAGCACGGAGCGCTACCGGTCGCTGTTCGAGTACAACCCCCACGCGGCGTTCTCGCTGGACGTGGACGGGCTGTTCATCGACGCCAACCCGGTGGCCCAACAGCTGAGCGGCTACTCGCTGGCCGAGCTCCGCACCATGGTGTTCACCGAGGTGATCGTCCCCGAGCACGTGCAGCGCACCCTGCAGTCCTTCCGGAGCGCAATGACGCGCCAGCCGCAGCAGCTCGAGGCGAGCATGTACCGCCGCGACGGGCAGCGCATCGAGATGAGCCTCACCGCGGTGCCGGTGGTGGTCGGCGACGAGGTGGTGGGCGTCCACGGCATCGCCGAGGACGTCACGGAGCGCAACGAGATGCGCCGCGAGCTCGAGCACACGCGTGAGCTGGCCGAGGGCGCGAGCGCGACCAAGTCGCTGTTCCTGGCGAACATGAGCCACGAGGTCAGGACCCCGCTGACCGGGCTGCTCGGCTCGGTCGAGCTGCTCCAGGAGACCGACCTGGACCCGGACCAGGCGGCGCTCGCCAGCCTGATCGAGCGCTCCAGCGAACGGCTGCTGCGGCTGGTCAGCGACCTCCTCGACTTCTCCCGGATCGAGGCCGGCACCCTCGACCTCCGCGACGCCGCGTTCAGCCTGCGCGGCCTGCTCGACGAAGTGACGTCGTACGTCGTCCCGCTGGCAGAGCACAAGGGCCTCACCCTGACGGTGGAGATCGAGCCGGACCTCCCCGACCAGGTCTCCGGCGACGCCCTGCGCGTGTCCCAGGTCCTCACCAACCTGCTCGAGAACGCGGTCAAGTTCACCGAGACCGGGACGGTCGCGCTGGTCGTGGAGACGGCGCACGCCGCCCCCGGGACGGTCGAGGTGAGGTTCCGGGTCGTGGACACCGGCATCGGCATCCCCGCGGAGCAGCTCACTGCCCTGTTTCAGGCGTTCACCCAGGTCGACCCCTCGACCACCCGCAGGTACGGCGGCGCCGGCCTCGGCCTCGCCATCTGCCAGGAGCTCGTCGCCCTGATGAACGGCACCCTGGAGGCGGAGAGCACGGAAGGCGCAGGCAGCACCTTCGAGGTCACGCTCCCGTTGGAGGTAGTCGACCCCCACCCCCGCTGAGGCGGGCTTGCAGGGTGCGTTCTACTGCTGCTGAGTCGAGCACCTCTCGGATCGCCAGGGCGGCGCAGCCGACGACGCCGGACTGGTCGCCGTGGGTGACCGGGGCGATGACGAGCTCGCGGGTGGCCAGGGCGGAGGCCTGGGAGTAGAGGGACTCGCGGAGGCCGGCCACGAAGATGTCGTAGACGCCGGCCAGGTCGCCGCCGACCACGACGGCCTCCGGGTTGAGCAGGTTGACCGCGGAGGCGACCACCTCGCCGATCCTCCGGCCGGCGACGCGCACCAGGTGGCGGGCGTCGCTGTCGCCCCGGACGGCGAGGTCGACCAGGTCGCGGACGTGGGTCACGTCGTGGCCGCCGGTGCGGGCTGCCTGCACGAGTGCCCAGCCGGACGCGACGGCCTCCAGGCAGCCCGTGTCGCCGCATCGGCACGGGAGTCCCTTGGCCGAGGGCGTCTTGGTGTGCCCGATCTCGCCCGCGGCCCCGAGCCCGCCGCGGAGCAACCGGCCCGCGCTGACGATGCCGATCCCGATGCCGGTCGAGGCCTTCAGGAACAACAGGTCGCGGTGGTGCTCGAGGTGGCCGCGCCGCTCGGAGAGCGCCATTGCGTTGACGTCGTTCTCGACGTAGACCGGGGCCCCCGCCGGCTGGTTCGAGGAGGACCGGGTCAGGTCGGAGAGGAACGGCGCCAGCTGCACGCCGTCCCAGCCGGTCATGATCGGCGAGTCCAGGCTGGCCCCGCGCTCGGAGTCCACGGTGCCTGGGATGCACAGCCCCACCGCACGTACGGCGGACGCCGGCCGGTCCAGCCCCGCCAGCAGCTCGGTGAACCCGGCCACCACCAGCGGCATCAGCGCCTCGGCGGAGGAGCCCACCTCCTGGTCCAGGTCGGAGGCCGCGAGCACCGCGCCGTCGAGGTCGCAGACCCCGAGCTGGGTGCGGCTGCGGCCGATCGCGCCGGCGAGGACGACGCCCGCGTCCTTGTTGAACCGGAGCCGCACGGGCGGCCGCCCACCGGTCGAGGACGTGTCGGCCCCCTCGACGACCAGGCCCGACTCGAGCAGGGCGGTGACCCGGGTGGTGACGGCCGTCCGGGAGAGCCCGGTGACCCGGCCGACCTCGCTGCGGGTGTCGACGCGGCCGTCGCGGATCAGCGAGAAGACCTCACCGGCCGTCGCCGGCATCCGCCCCTCAGACATGCGCGCCATTCAACCACCCGTCGTCCTTCATGACCCCGAATGTTCTCGCTTTTGTATCGCTAAAGACGTAAGTCTGTCTTGCGCGAGGGCATATATCCACCTACGGTGAAGGCTCGCTCCCAGTCCTCCCCGAGGGAAGCCCATGACGTCGCCGCTCGATCCCCCCGCAGAATCCGTCCCGCACACCGCCCCGCCTCCCGTCCCGGCCGCCGACTTCGTCGTCTTCGGCGGCACCGGGGACCTGGCCGCCCGCAAGCTGCTGCCGGCCCTCTACCTCCGGGACCGGGACGGCCAGCTGCCCGCCGAGACCCGGATCATCGCCCTGTCCCGGGCCGGCCTCGACGACGACGGCTACCGCGACAAGATCCGCGGCGAGCTCTCCCGATTCGTCCGCACCGGTGAGCTCGACGAGCCCACCCTGGACCGCTTCATCGCCCGGCTCTCCCACGTCAGCATCGACATCGAGCACGACGACGGCTGGCCGCTGCTGGTGCGGATGCTCGACGACGCCGAGCGGATCCGGGTGTTCTACCTCGCGATCGGGCCCTCGCTCTTCGGCCCGGTCAGCCGGCGCCTGGCCGAGTGCGGGTTGGTCACGCCCAGCTCACGCCTCGTCCTCGAGAAGCCCATCGGCCACGACCTGCCGTCCGCGCTGGAGATCAACGACGCGGTCGGGGCGGTGTTCGAGGAGAAGCAGATCTTCCGAATCGACCACTACCTCGGCTAGGAGAGCGTGCAGAACCTGCTGGTGACCCGGTTCGCCAACACCTTCCTCGAGCCGCTCTGGAACGCCAACTGCATCGACCACGTCCAGATCACCGCGTCGGAGTCCCTCGGCGTCGGCAGCCGCGGCGACTACTACGACAAGTCGGGCGCGCTGCGCGACATGGTCCAGAACCACCTGCTCCAGCTGCTCTGCCTGGTCGCCATGGAGCCGCCGACGTACGTCGGGCGCGAGAACGTCCGCGACGAGAAGCTCAAGGTGCTCCAGGCCCTGAAGCCGATCATCGGCGAGGAGGTGGACCGCTCGGTCGTCGCCGGGCAGTACCTTCCCGGGCTCGTCGACGGCGAGGCGGTCGCGTCCTACCAGGCCGACACCGAGCTGGCCGGGTCGAGGACCGAGACCTTCGTCGCCATCAAGGCGGAGGTGCAGAACTGGCGCTGGGCGGGGGTCCCGTTCTACCTGCGCACCGGCAAGCGGATGGAGCGCCGGGTCTCGGAGATCGTGATCCAGTTCAAGGCCGTCCCACACCCGATGTTCCCCGGGGCCGAGGGCAGCAACGAGCCCAACCGGCTGGTCATCCAGCTGCAGCCCGACGAGGGGATGCGGCTGCACCTGACCGCGAAGGAGCCCGGCCCGGGCGGCATCCGGCTGCGGCCGGTCTCGCTCGACCTGAGCTACGCCCAGACCTTCCGCCGCGACTCTCCCGACGCCTACGAGCGGCTGCTGATGGACGTCGTCCGCGGCAACCCCACCCTGTTCATGCGGCGCGACGAGGTGGAGGCGGCCTGGACCTGGGTCGAGCCGATCCTCGACCGCTGGGCCCGTCCCGAGCACAAGCCCCGCCCCTACTACTCCGGCACCAACGGCCCCAGCGCCGCCATCACCCTGCTCGAGCGCGACAGTCGCTCCTGGCACGAATGAGGTCTGCCACATGACACACATCCATCCCGTCGTCGCCGAGGTGACGGCTCGCATCACCGCCCGCAGCCGCCCCGAGCGGACCGCCTACCTGCACCGGCTCGACGAGGCCGCCGAGCGCGGTCCCGCCCGCGGCCGGCTCGCGTGCGCCAACCTGGCGCACGGCTTCGCCGCCTCCGGGCCCGTCGACAAGGCGGCCCTGCGCGGCACCGTGAAGCCCAACGTCGCGATCGTGTCGGCCTACAACGACATGCTCTCGGCCCACCAGCCCTTCGAGACCTTCCCGGCGCAGCTGAAGAAGGCGGTGATCCGCTCCGGCGGCATCGCCCAGTTCGCGGGCGGGGTGCCGGCCATGTGCGACGGCATCACCCAGGGCCGTGACGGCATGCAGCTCTCGCTGTTCAGCCGCGACGTGATCGCCATGTCCACCGCGATCGCCCTGTCGCACGACATGTTCGACGCCGCGCTGATGCTCGGGGTCTGCGACAAGATCGTCCCCGGCATGCTGATCGGCGCCCTGTCCTTCGGCCACCTGCCGACCGTGTTCGTGCCGGCCGGTCCGATGACCTCGGGCCTGCCCAACGACGAGAAGGCCTCGATCCGCCAGCGGTACGCCGCCGGCGAGATCGGCCGCGAGGAGCTGCTCGAGGCCGAGTCCGCGTCGTACCACTCGGCCGGGACGTGCACCTTCTACGGCACCGCCAACTCCAACCAGATGCTGATGGAGGTGATGGGGCTGCACCTGCCGGGGGCGAGCTTCGTGAACCCCGGCACCCCGTTGCGCGCAGCCCTCACCGACGCGGCCGCTGCGCGAGCCACGGCGATGACCACGTGGGGCGAGAGCTACACGCCGGTCGGTCACGTCGTCGACGAGAAGGCCGTGGTCAACGGCTGCGTCGCCCTGCTCGCCACCGGCGGCTCGACCAACCACACGCTGCACCTGGTCGCGATCGCCCGGGCCGCCGGGATCATCCTCACCTGGGACGACCTGTCGGAGCTGTCGGCCGTCACCCCGCTGATGGCGCGGGTCTACCCCAACGGCAAGGCCGACGTGAACCACTTCCACGCTGCCGGCGGCCTCGGCTTCACCGTGCACTCCCTGCTCAAGGCCGGCCTGCTGCACGAGGACGTGCGCACCGTCGCCGGCCACGGGTTGTGGCGCTACACCACCGAGGCCCGGCTCACCGGCACCGACCTCACCTGGGAGGAGGGCACCAAGCGCAGCCACGACACCTCCGTGCTCCGGGGTGCCGACGCCCCCTTCTCCGCCGACGGCGGCCTGCGGATGTTGGACGGCCAGCTCGGACGCGCGGTCATCAAGACCTCGGCCGTGAAGCCGGAGCACCGCCAGGTGAAGGCGCCGGCCCGGGTCTTCGACGACCAGGCCGACTTCCTCGCCGCGTTCGACGCGGGCACCCTCGATGGGGACTTCATCGCGGTGCTGCGCTTCCAGGGACCGGCCGCCAACGGGATGCCGGAGCTGCACAAGCTCACCCCCGCGCTCGGCGTGCTCCAGGACCGCGGCCAGCGGGTCGCGCTGGTCACCGACGGCCGGATGTCGGGCGCCTCGGGGAAGGTCCCGGCCGCGATCCACCTGACCCCGGAGGCCTCGCTCGGCGGGCCGCTCTCCCGCGTGCAGGACGGCGACCTGATCACCCTCGACGCCGACGCCGGCGTGCTGGACCTGCACGTCTCCCCCTACGACCTCGACGCCCGTGAGTCTGCGACCGCGGACGACTCCCGCACCTTCGGGACCGGGCGCGAGCTGTTCCACGCGTTCCGCGGCGCGGTCGGCCCTGCCGACCAGGGCGCCAGCGTCTTCCCGACCCCCGACCACCTGGAGAACCCCGATGGCTGAGCGACTGTCCCTGATCGACCGCGTGCCGGTGATCCCGGTCGTCGTCCTCGACGAGGTCGCGCAGGCGGTCCCCGTCGCGCGCGCCCTGGTGGCCGGCGGGGTGCCGGTGATCGAGCTGACCCTGCGTACGCCGGTGGCGCTGGCCTGCATCGAGCAGATCGCCAAGCACGTGCCCGAGATCCTGGTCGGGGCCGGCACCGTGCTCACCCCCGGGCACGCCGCGGACGCACATCGTGCCGGAGCGCAGTTCCTCGTCTCCCCCGGTACGACGGAGACGCTGGCCGCCGCCATGCAGGTGACCGGGCTGCCCCACCTCCCGGGCGCCTCGTCGGTCGCCGAGGTGCTGCGGCTGCTCGAGCTCGGCTACACCGAGATGAAGTTCTTCCCGGCCGAGGTGTCGGGCGGGGTCGACTTCCTGAAGGCGATCGGCGGTCCGATCCCGCACGCGCGGTTCTGCCCGACGGGCGGCATCAGTGAGGCCAACGCCGCGTCGTACCTCGCGCTGCCCAACGTCGGCTGCGTCGGCGGCTCCTGGCTGACCCCCGCCGACGCGCTGCGGGCGAAGGACTGGGACCGGATCATCACCTTGGCGAGCTGGTCGACGCACGCCCCTGCGTGATCGTTCCGGCCGGGGTCAGGACTCCTCGGCCGGTGTCTCGGTCAGCGACTCGGTCAGCGTCTCGGCCGGCGACTCGGTCAGCGTCTCGGCCGGCGACTCGATCTGTGTCTCGGTGAGGGCCTCGGTCAGCAGTGCGACCAGGGCCTCGAGCTGGACGTCGGCCGAGGACGAGATCTCCTCGTCGGACCCGTCCAGGGCCCGGGCCGCGAGGCCGGCCTTGCTGTCGATGAGCTCGGCGATCTTGGTGTCGATGGTCTGCGAGGCGATGATCCGCCAGGCCGTCACCGGCTGGTCCTGACCGATCCGGTGGATCCGGTCGATCGCCTGGGTCTGCTCCGCGTCGGTCCACGACAGCTCGGCGAGCACGACGTTGGACGCGACCTGGAGGTTGAGCCCCACGCCCGCCGCGGAGAGCGAGCAGACCACGATCGCGACCTCGGGGTCGTTCTGGAAGGCGTCGATGGCCTTCTCGCGCGCCTTCGGGGTCTGGTCGCCGCGAATCGAGGAGTAGCGGATCCCGCGCTTGGCGAAGGTCTCCTCGGCCACGTCCATCACGTCGACGTGCTTGGCGAAGAACACGACCTTGCCGACGCTGTGCGCCAGCTGCGCGGCGTAGTCGGCGGCCAGCCCGGCCTTCGCCTGGCCGATCCGGCGCATCATGCTGAAGACGTTCTCGCCGTTCTTGGTCGTGGTCGTGTCGTCGCGCTCCCAGCCGGCCACCCGGCGTACGAGCTCGTGGTCGATGCCCTCGACGACGATGCCGGAGGTCCGCGTCTCCAGGGCGCTCTGGTAGCGGTGCACGAGGCGGCGGGCGAGCTCCTGCTCGGCCTCGCGGATGGAGCGGCCGACGGCGTCGTCCAGCTCGACGGGGAGGTCGGCGATGCGGCGGGCGGGGATGTCCGCGGCCACGTCGACCTTGCGCCGCCGGACGATCCCGAGCTCGATCACGCTGTTGCGCGCGGCCGGGTAGAAGCCCGGGTCGGCGGGGGTCAGGCCGGTGTCCTCGAGCGACTCCATCAGCTTCGCGAGCGGCAACTTGTCGTCGATCCAGCCCAGGAACTGCCAGATCGCCCGGAAGTCCTCGATGTCGTTGATCAGCGGGGTGCCGGTGAGCGCCATCAGCAGCGGGCGGCCGGCGCGGGCCCGGATCCGCTCGGAGAGCTGGAGCGCGTGCTGGGAGCGCTGGGAGGTCCTGTTCTTGATGAAGTGCGCCTCGTCGACGACCATGCCGCGGAACCCGAAGTCCCCGAGCCAGCCGACGTGCCGGTCGAGCACCTCGTAGTTGACGATCACGATGTCGGCGAAGCCGTCGATGGTGTGGCCGTCACCGTGGATCACGGTCGAGGGCCGGTTGGGCGTCCACAGCTCGGCCTCGCGGGCCCAGTTGGTCTTGACCACGTTGGGCACCACGACCAGCAGCGGGAAGGCGTTGGCGGCCTGGGCGGCCAGCAGGGCCTGGGCGGTCTTGCCGAGGCCCGGCTCGTCGGCCAGCAGGAAGGTGCGGTGCCCGGCCTTGGCGGCCGCCACCACCTGGGCCTGGTGGCGCATGAGCTCCAGCCCGTGCGGCGCGCGCAGCGAGGCGGGCTCGGGCAGGTGCATGCAGGAGGAGGCGCCGCCGTACTCGAAGGCGCGGAAGAGCGGCCCGAGCAGCTCCCAGGTGGCCAGCTGCCGCGGCTTGGGCCGGGCCTGCTCGGCCGCTGAGAAGTCGGGGGTGAGGAACGGGTTGGCGAGCTGGCGGGAGACGACGGACTGGGGTACGACGCGGCGCGTCGGGACGCCGGAGGAGGCGACCGGCTCGCTGGGAGCGACCGCCTCGGGCGGCAGCTCACTTCCGGCCCGGGTCAGGAACTCCCGCTTCAGGGCCCGGGCCCCGTCGGAGATGACCGCGTCCTCGGCCAGCAGCTCGAGGAGCGAGGTGTCGCGGGCGGCGGTCTTGGCCAGGATGGTGGCCACGCCGTCGAGGCGCTTCATCTCCGCGGTGCGGTGCGCCTCGGTGCTGGTCTCGTCGGCCTTGACGCGCGCCCGCTCCTCGCGCACGAGCAGGGCGACGACCTGGAACTTGGTGCGCCCCGAGGACGTCACCGGTCCGCGCTGCGCGGCGGTCTCGACCTCGCGCACGGCCCGGGCCAGCACCGGGATGATGCCCTCGCCGTCGACCTCCCGCGCCCGGCGCTGGTTGGCACGGGGGGCGGTACGGCGGGCGCCGGACTGGCGCGAGCCTCGTCGAGCCACAGACTCTCCTCTGAGTAGTCAGCACGCCGCATGTGGCGGCGGGATGAACCACGCCTGACCGGACTCCCGCGGAGGGAGATCAGACGCCGAGCGGGGCGGACCGGCTGGCCTACCCCGAAGCAACTCAGGCCCCACGGATCTGCGAGAGATCAACGTGTCGGGCCCGACGGCCCGCGAACATCATGGAGCCCACGGCCCTGGCTGCGGACCGTGTCACCGATCGGTGATGCCGACCATGCTAGCGCCACCCCCCACGCCCCGGGACGGGTAGTCCGAGGTTGAAAGCACCAGTGAGCCCGTCCCTGTGGTGCTTTTGGCCTCGGACTATCCGTCGAGGGCGGGTTCAGCGCCAGCCGAGCGCCGGGGCGACGTGCTGGAGCAGGCTCTCGATCAGGTGCGCGTTGTAGTCCACGCCGAGCTGGTTGGGCACGGTCAGCAGCAGGGTGTCCGCGGCGGCGATCGCCTCGTCGTCGGCGAGCTCCTTGGCCAGCGCGTCCGGCTCCCCGGCGTACGTCCTGCCGAAGCGCGCGGCCCCGGCCTCCAGGTGACCGACCTGGTCGCGGCTGCTGGTCTCGCGGCCGAAGTAGGCGCGGTCCAGGTCGCTGACGATCGGGAAGATGCTGCGGCTGACGCTGACCCGCGGCTCGTGGTCGTGCCCGGCGGCGGTCCAGGCGTCCCGGAAGCGCTGGATCTGCTCGGCCTGGAGCTGGTGGAACGGCACGCCCGTGTCCTCGGTGAGCAGCGTGGAGCTCATCAGGTTCATCCCCTGCTCGCCGGTCCACTCGGCCGTCGCCCGCGACCCGGCGCCCCACCAGATGCGGTCCCGCAGGCCCGGCGAGTGCGGCTCGATCCCGAGCAGGCCGGGCGGGTTGGGGAACATCGGCCGCGGGTTGGGGTGGGCGAACCCCTGGCCGTTGATCACCTCGAGGAAGACCCGCGTGTGCTCGCGGGCGAGGTCCGCGTGGTCGGTGCCCTCCTCCGGTGCGTAGCCGAAGTAGCGGTAGCCCTCGATCACCTGCTCGGGGGACCCCCGGCTGATGCCGAGCTGCAGTCGCCCGCCGGAGATGAGGTCGGCCGCGCCCGCGTCCTCGGCCATGTAGAGCGGGTTCTCGTAGCGCATGTCGATCACGCCGGTCCCGAGCTCGATCCGGCTGGTGCGTGCGCCGATGGCGGCGAGCAGCGGGAACGGTGAGGCCAGCTGACGGGCGAAGTGGTGCACCCGGAAGTAGGCGCCGTCGGCCCCCAGCTCCTCCGCCGCGACCGCGAGGTCGATCGACTGGAGCAGGGCGTCCGACGCCGTCCGCGTCTGGGACTGCGGTGACGGCGTCCAGTGCCCGAACGACAGAAACCCGATGTTCTTCATGTCCACCTCAACAACCTCGGCGGCGGAATCTTCCCGGTCGGCGCAGCCACTCGGCCGATGCCCGTGGCGCTTCGCGATCCAGGTTCTCGGTGCTCCGGGGGAATGAACCAGCCCGTCTCGTTGCTCACCCCTCGTTGCTGAACGCAACCACCGCGGCTCGTCAGCGTTGATCTGCCTGCGACGCCCCTTCTCGACGGACCGGACGGACTTCTCCATGGCAGGCACTGACCAGCGCACCGACTACCGCGTGACGTTCATCGTCCTGTGCGCCGCGGTCTCCTCGTTCTCGCTGCTGCAGTCGATGGTCAACCCGGTGCTGCCGACGATCCAGGCCGCGCTGCACACCGACCAGTCCACCGTCACCTGGGTGCTCACGGCCTACCTGCTGTCCGCGTCGGTGTTCACCCCGATCATCGGCCGCGTCGGCGACAAGGTCGGCAAGGAGCGGATGCTCGTGGTCGCGCTCGGCGCCCTGACCGTCGGCTCGCTGCTCGCCGCGGTCGCTCCCAGCATCGGCGTGCTCATCGCCGCCCGAGCCATCCAGGGCGTCGGCGGCGGCGTGCTCCCGCTGACCTTCGGCATCATCCGCGACGAGTTCCCGCGCGACAAGGTGGCCGGCGCCGTCGGCACCTCCGCCGCGCTGCTCGCCGTCGGTGGCGGCATCGGCCTCGTCGCGGCCGGCCCGATCGTCAACACCCTGAGCTATCACTGGCTGTTCTGGCTGCCCATGGTGATGACGCTGCTCGCCGCGGTCGCCGCCCACTTCTTCGTGCCCGAGTCGCCAGAGCGCACCCCGGGCCGGATCAACGTCGTCAGCGCGCTGCTGATGTCGGCCTGGCTGGTCACGCTCCTGCTGGCGGTGAGCGAGGGTCACGCCTGGGGCTGGACGTCCATCGCCATCCTCGGCCTGTTCGTGGCCACCGCGGTGCTCCTGCCGGTGTGGGTCTGGGCCGAGGCGCGCAGCGACAGCCCGTTGATCGACATGGCGATGATGCGCATCCCCACCGTGTGGACCGTGAACCTGGTCGCGCTGCTGTTCGGCATGGGGATGTACTCCATGTTCGCGTTCCTCCCCCAGTTCCTGCAGACCCCCGACAGCGTGACCGGCTACGGCTTCGGTGCCTCCATCACGGAGTCCGGCCTGATCCTGATCCCGCAGACCGTCGCCACGTTCCTGGCCGGGCTGTTCTCCGGCCGGCTGGCCGGGCGCTACGGCTCCAAGGCCGTGCTCGTCGTGGGCGCCGCGCTCACCTCGCTGGCCACCCTCGGCCTGGTGCTCGCGCACGACCACGTCTGGCAGGTCCTCGCCGAGACCACGCTCCTGGGGCTGGCCTTCGGCCTCGCCTTCGCGGCCCTGTCCAACCTGATCGTCGACGCCGTCCCGCAGTCGCAGACCGGTGTGGCCAGCGGCATGAACGCCAACATCCGCACCGTTGGCGGCGCGCTCGGCAGCGCCGTGCTCGCCGGCGTGATCACCGCCAACGCCCGTCCCGACGGCCTTCCGGTGGAGGCGGGCTACACCCACGGATTCACCGTGCTCGTGGTCACCTCCGCCCTCGCCGCCCTGGTCGCGGTCCTCGTCCCGGTCGTCAAGGCCACGACGCACGTCACCGCGATCCAGGCCCGTGACGAGGCCGCCGAGCTGGAGCCCGTCAGCGCCTGAGCTGGCGCCGGTCTGAGCTAGGGGAGCCCGGCCAGGTGCTTCTCGATCGCGGCGATGATCTCCGGGCGGAGCCGGGCGGCGGGGATGACCGCGTCGACGGAGCCGACCTCCACCGCGCGGTGGATGTTGTGGATCCCGTCGAACTCGGCGGCGACCTCGCTGATCTTCTCGGCCCTGGTCGCGGCCCACAGCTCGGAGCGCTCGACGACCAGGCTGATCCGCTCGGAGCCGGTGGCGCCGGAGATCCGCTCGTCCAGGGCCTTCATCGCAGGCGTCGACGCGGTGCGCTTGTCGACCTCGCCGGTGAACACCACCGCCGCGGCGGGAGCGCCGCCGATGACCGAGGCGAACGAGCCCTCGAGCGCCAGCACCGTCATGTTGGGGTTGAGGTGCTTGGAGAACACCACGAACGCACCGCCGTGGTAGCGGGAGATCACGCAGAAGACGATCGGGCCCTCGAAGTTGACGATGGCCCGGCCGATCTCGGCGCCGTACTCCAGCTGCAGGTTGCGCATCGACTCCGGTGACCCGTCGAAGCCGGAGAGGTTCGCCAGCACCACCAGCGGCCGGTTGCCGCTGGCCGTGTTGATCGCGCGAGCCGTCTTCTTCGACGACCGCGGGAACAGCGTCCCGGCGGTGTAGGTGTCCGGGCCGTCGGTGGGCGGGAAGCCGCTGCGGCGTACGGACCTGGACTCGATGCCCAGCAGGCACACGGGATAGCCGCCCACGTGGGCGTCCTGGACGACCGAGGTGTCGGCGTCGGCCATTCCGGCCCAGCGCTCGAGCGTGGCGTGGTCCTGGTCGGCGACCGCCTTCATCACCGTGCGGATGTCGAAGGCCTTCTTGCGGTCCGGGTTGGTCGTGGAGGAGAAGATCTCGCCGACGGTGCGGAAGTCGCTGCCCTCCACCTCGTGGGGGTACGACGAGATGTCGCGCTCCGCGTCGTCGGTGGTGACGACCCGGCGCGGGCCCTGCTCACCCGGGACGACGTAGGTGTGCTCGTAGTGCGCCATCAGGACGCCGAAGGCGCCGGCGAGGTCGGGCGCCCAGTACTGCGCCTGGCCGTTCGGCCCCATCACCCGGTCGTAGCCGCCGATGCCGTAGTTGTCCTCGGCCGAGACACCGCCGGAGAAGTCGAGCGACTGCTTGCCGGTGAGCACCATGGCGCTCTCCGGGGTCATCACCAGGATGCCCTTGGTGTGCATCAGCATCGTCGCCTCGGCGTTCCAGTAGGGCTGGGCGCCCACGTTGATGCCCGCGACCACGACGTTGATCTCGCCGCCGTCCTGTGTGAACTCCACGATCCGACGCAGTGCCCTGGCCACCCAGTCCATGTTCTCGGTGCCGGAGTCCATCGAGATCCGGGCGCCCGCGGAGAGCGCGAACCACTCCACCGGGACTCCCAGCTCCTCGGCCAGGTCGCAGGCCGCGATCACGCGCAGGCACTCCTGCTCCGCCACCGAGCCGAGCGACTTGGTCGGGTCGCCGCAGAGCACGACCCGGGTCACGCCCTGGGGGTGCAGCGGCGTCGGGGTGGTGACGACCGCGGCGAGGATGCCGGACCTGTTCAGCCCGTAGGGGCGGTCGACGGGCACGAGCCGGCCGCTGTCGTCGAGGTCGTGCTCGACGAGCGAGCCGCCCTCGCCGGCGAGCACGCCGCTGAGCTCGTAGGGGTAGACCAGTCCGCGGCGGCGCGAGCGCACCACCTTGGAGGTGTAGTCGTCGAGCGGCTGGAGCAGCTCGGTCGGCGGCTCCTCGACGGTGGTGGTGACACCGGATCCGGGGCGGGCGCTGAACCGCACGGCCATCGGGACCGGGTCGGAGCCGGGCACGGCGAGCCGACCCTGGGCCACGACCTCCTCGACCCCGGCGCCGTCGGTGAGCGGGCTGATCTTGGCCCCGAGCGCACCCAGGGCGTCGAGGTCGAGGTCGACCACGGGCCAGACGTGCACCCAGACGTGGTTCAGGTCGAGCTTGGTGCCGTCGCGACCACGCGCCACCCGCTCGCGGCGGATCGACTCCAGGCAGCTCTCGACCGCGCGCTCGGCGTGCGGCAGGGCCGTGATCGTGCCGTCGTCGTCGCGCACGACGGACATCTGACGCACTTGGGCGAGCGCCACCAGCCGGCGGTCGGAGGCGTTCTTCCGGGCCACGCACTCGTAGAGCAGCACGTCCTCCGGCGCGTCGATGCGCGAGACGTGGAAGTTGCGCAGCCGCCACAGGTCCAGGCGTCGCCCGACCATCGGGTGCACACCGCGCGTCAGGTCGTCCTCGACGATCTCGCGCGCGTCGGCCGCAACCCCCGGGGCCACAACCACGGACGCCGGGACCTCGGAGCTCGAGGCGGGACGGAACGTGTAGTAGCCGACCCGTCGGTCGCCGCCACCGGAGCAGACGGCCACGCAGACCCGACGTACGTCGTGGGTCAGCGGCAGCGCGGCGAGCAACATCCGCAGCTGCTCGCTCGCCTCGTCGGGAGCCGTGGGGCCCCCGGGCCAGGAGAGGTAGAGGTCGACGACGGCGTCCTCGCCCTCCGCGCGGTCGGCGAGGTGCGTCGACACCGCGGAGACGAGGTCGGAGCCGTCGACGAGCTCGGAGACCGAGCCGATCGAGGAGACCAGCCGCGTCGGGCGCTCGTCGAGGGTGTAGTCCGCCACGACCACCGGCCGCGGCGCATCGAGGGAGCGGACCTCGCGCAGGTCGTACTCCCGGTAGTGGCGCCGAGCCAGCACCTCGAGCATCGGCTCGCGCTCGGGCACGCCGTCGGCGAGCCGGTCGCACAGGAAGCCGACCGTCTGCTCGGGGACCGCGGCCAGGGCCTCGATGCGCCGTGCCCGGTCCGGGACGTCGGCGGAGGCGGCGAGCGCCTCGACCTCGTCACGCATCCCCAGGAGCACACCGGCACGCTCGGCGTCGACGGCCGGCTGGTCGAACCACCGGAACCGCACGCTGCGGGCCAGGTCGCCCACCGCGGGGTAGCGCGCCTGCGGCACCCGTCCCAGGCGCTCCAGGAGCTCGCGCGACCGGGCGGCCAGGTCCCCGACCGGCGGGGCCTCGCGGCTCCACGCTCCGAGCAGGGCCGCGACCAGCGCGACCTCGGGAGTGGTGCGCTGCTGGGCCAGGAAGATCCGGAAGACCGCGGCCTCGAGCTCGGGGGTGCGGTCCAGCGAGGTCAGGCCGTAGTGGCGCAGCACGCGCTGCAACCGCTCGCGGAACCGCTCGGGGAGCCCGCCGCGGTCGGCGTCGAGGCTCAGCAGGTAGGTGTGGAAGTGCTCGCGCGAGCTGTGCACCCGCAGCTCGGTGTGGCGGTCCTCGTCGGCGGGCCGGTTGCGGCTGAGCTCGGCGAGGTCGACGAAGGTCTCCAGCAGCGTGACCTCGTCGGCCAGCACGGAGTCGTCGTCGTCGGCCGCCTGGTCGCGCACGGTGAGGTACGCCGACAGCGCGGCGTCCTGGTCCTCCGGCGGCACGTCGTAGCCCAGCACGACGGCGCTGAGCGCGGCACGGGTCCGTTCGCGCTGGGTGGCCGGGTCGATCCCGTCGTCGACGGGGAGCTCGATGCCGGGGGTGTCGTCGACGACCTCCTCGGTCGCCTCCCCCAGCTGCTCCAGCTTGATCAGCGCGGCGCCGGTCTCGACCTGGCTGCCGGTGATGACGTGCAGCTCCTTCACCCGCGCGGCGAACGGCGCGTGCAGGGCGGTCTCCATCTTCATCGACTCGAGCACGACGACGGTCGCCCCCGCCTCGACCTCGTCCCCCACGGAGACCGGCGTGGCCACGACCAGCGCCGGCGCGGGCGAGCGCAGCACGCCGCCCTCGTCCCGGCTGACGCGGTGGGCGACGCCGTCGACCTCGACCAGGGTGGTGGGGCCGTGGGTGGCGGTGACGACGGCGTGGCGTCGACCGCCCACGACCAGGCGGCGGCGCACGGCGTCGACGTGGGTGTGCTGCACGTCGACCGTCTGGGTGCTGGCACCGGTCGTGACGCTGACCCGGAAGCGGCCGGGCCCGGTGTTGATCGTCGAGACCTGGTGGGTCACGCCGCGCAGCTTGAGCTCGACGGGCCGACCCACCTCGTGGGCGGCCGAGGGGCGGCCTCCCTGGGCGGTCTCGATCAGCCGCGCGGTCTCGATGCGGACGCCCTCGAGGTAGGCCTCGATGCCGGCCGCCACGACGGCGACCCCGGCGTGGGTGTGGGAGGCCAGGCGGCCCTGGGTGCGCACCCGGTCGATCCACCCGGTGTCGGCCCAGGCGAGGCCGCGCGCAGGGTCGGCGGCCACGACCTCGGGCTGGGCCAGCAGGTCGAGCACGAAGCTCTTGTTGCACGCGCCGCCCTCGATCACCACGGTGGTGGAGGTCATCGCGCGACGCAGCCGGGCCAGCGCCTCGTCGCGGGTGCGGCCGTGGGCGATGATCTTGGCGATCATCGAGTCGAAGTCGGGCGGGATGGTGTCGCCCTCGGCGACGCCGGTGTCGACCCGGATGCCGGGGCCCGAAGGCAGGTCGAGGCGCTCGATGCGACCCGGGGCCGGGGCGAAGTCGCGGTCGGGGTCCTCGGCGTTGAGCCGGGCCTCGACGGCGTGCCCGACCTCGGCCGGGCGCTCACCCTCGAGCCGGCCGCCCTGCGCGACGTGGATCTGCGCGCGGACCAGGTCGATGCCGGTCGTGGCCTCGGTGATCGAGTGCTCGACCTGGAGGCGGGTGTTCACCTCGAGGAAGGCGAAGGTCTCCAGCTCGGGGTGGTAGAGGAACTCGACGGTCCCGGCGCCGACGTACCCGACGGCCAGGGCGAGCTTCTCCGCCGCTGTCTTGAGCTCCTGGACCTGCTCGGGGCTCAGCAGCGGCGAGGCCGACTCCTCGATGACCTTCTGGTTGCGGCGCTGGATGGAGCAGTCGCGCACGCCGAGCGCCCACGCCGTGCCGTGGCTGTCGGCGATCAGCTGCACCTCGACGTGGCGGGCACCGGTCACCAGGCGCTCGAGGAACACGGTGCCGTTGCCGAAGGCCCGCAGCGCCTCGTCGCTGGTGCGCTGGTAGGCCTCGGTGAGGTCCTCGGCCGAGGCCACCATCCGGATGCCGCGGCCGCCGCCACCGGCGGTCGCCTTGAGCATCAGCGGGTAGCCCACCCGCTCGGCGGCCGCCAGGGCGTCCTCGAGGGTGTCCACGGCGCCCCGGCTCCACGGCGCGACGGGTACGCCGACCTCACCGACGCCTATGAGCGCACCCGGGACGAGGCGCAGCGCGCCTTCGGCTCCGGTGTCGTCTTCCTCGAGCGCCTCGTCACCGGCGCCCGCCACGTCGAGGTGCAGGTCATCGCCGACGGCCAGGGCACCGCGTGGGCCATCGGTGTCCGCGACTGCTCCGTGCAGCGCCGCAACCAGAAGGTCATCGAGGAGTCCTCCTCCCCGCTGCTGGCGCCCGACCAGACCGCGGACCTCAAGGCCTCCGCCGAGCGGCTAGCCCTGGCCGTCGGCTACGTCGGCGCCGCGACCTGGAGTTCCTCTACCACCCCGGCGAGA
>JAOPYC010000015.1 GCA_025964795.1 Marmoricola sp. | reverse complement strand
GCGCTGGCCGACACCCGCCCGGTGCCGACGTTCGTCTTCGACGAGGTCGACGCCGGGGTGGGCGGACGGGCCGCGGTCGAGATCGGGCGCCGGCTGGCGGCCCTGGCGCGCACCTCCCAGGTCCTGGTCGTGACGCACCTGCCGCAGGTCGCGGCGTACGCCGACCAGCACGTCGTGGTGCGCAAGAGCAGCGACGGCTCGGTGACGACGTCGGGCCTGGTCGCGCTCGACGGCCCGGGCCGGGTGCAGGAGCTCTCCCGGATGCTCGCCGGCATGGAGGAGTCCGACACCGCGATGGCCCACGCCCAGGAGCTGCTCGACGTGGCGCAGGCCTCACGGCCGCAGGCTCGCTGACCGGGCGGGGCGGCACAGCGCGACCCGAAACCTTGGTAGGGTCGAATCCCGTGGAAGACCGTACGTTTCGAGCCCACGGGGAGCCCTCTTGGTAGCACCGCAGCAGACCAAGCACGTCTTCGTCACCGGAGGCGTCGCCTCGTCCCTCGGCAAGGGACTGACGGCATCGAGCCTGGGGCGCCTGCTGCGGTCTCGCGGGATGCGGGTCACGATGCAGAAGCTGGACCCGTACCTCAACGTCGATCCCGGGACGATGAACCCGTTCCAGCACGGCGAGGTGTTCGTGACCGACGACGGGGCCGAGACCGACCTCGACATCGGGCACTACGAGCGGTTCCTGGACACCAACCTGAACCAGATCGCGAACGTGACGACGGGGCAGGTCTACTCCACCGTCATCGCCAAGGAGCGCCGCGGCGACTACCTCGGCGACACCGTGCAGGTGATCCCGCACATCACCAACGAGATCAAGGACCGCGTCCTGGCCATGGGGGGCGAGGACATCGACGTGGTGATCACCGAGGTGGGTGGCACCGTCGGCGACATCGAGTCGCTGCCCTTCCTCGAGGCCGCGCGCCAGGTCCGCCACGACGTGGGCCGCGACAACGTCTTCTTCCTGCACGTCTCCCTGGTGCCGTGGATCGGCCCGTCGGGTGAGCTGAAGACCAAGCCCACCCAGCACTCCGTCGCCGCGCTGCGCTCCATCGGCATCCAGCCCGACGCCATCGTCTGCCGTGCCGACCGTGAGCTGCCCGCATCGGTGAAGCGCAAGATCTCGCTGATGTGCGACGTCGACGAGGAGGCGGTGGTCACCGCCGCCGACGCGCCGTCGATCTACGACATCCCCAAGGTGCTGCACCGCCAGGGCCTCGACGCCTATCTCGTACGACGGCTCAACCTGCCGTTCCGCGACGTCGACTGGACCGTCTGGGACGACCTGCTCAAGCGGGTGCACCACCCCAACGAGGAGGTCACCGTCGCCCTGGTCGGGAAGTACATCGACCTCCCGGACGCCTACCTCTCGGTGGCCGAGGCCCTGCGGGCCGGTGGGTTCGCCCACGAGGCGCGGGTCAACATCCAGTGGGTCCCCTCCGACGAGTGCCAGACCCCTGAGGGGGCGGCGCGCCGGCTCGGCGACGTCGACGCGATCTGCGTGCCCGGCGGGTTCGGCATCCGTGGCATCGAGGGCAAGCTCGGCGCCCTGACCTTCGCGCGCACCAACAAGATCCCCACCCTCGGGCTGTGCCTGGGCCTGCAGTGCATGGTGATCGAGTTCGCCCGTCAGTCGGGGCTCGACAAGGCCGCCTCCACGGAGTTCGACCCGGACTGCCTCGAGCCGGTGATCGCCACCATGGCCGAGCAGCGCGCCTTCGTCGACGGTGCCGGAGACCTCGGCGGCACGATGCGGCTCGGCCTCTACCCGGCCGACCTCAAGCCGGGGACGGTCGTCCGGGCGGCGTACGGCGGGCAGGGCCGGGTGGAGGAACGCCACCGCCACCGCTACGAGGTGAACAACTCCTACCGCGAGCAGCTCGAGGCCGCCGGCCTGGTGTTCTCCGGGACCTCGCCGGACAACAACCTGGTGGAGTTCGTCGAGCTGCCCGCCGACGTGCACCCCTACTACGTGTCCACCCAGGCGCACCCCGAGCTGCGCTCCCGGCCGACCCGGCCGCACCCGCTCTTCGCGGGCCTGGTCGAGGCCGCCATCCAGCGGCAGCGCGAGCTGCTCATCCCCATCGACGAGAGCGCCCTGCGTCGCCGCTGGGTGGCGGACGGGGCCGAGGACGAGTTCGTGGGGGACCCGGAGCTCGACCACCTGTGAGCGAGGCGCTCGCGGACGATCCGCGCTCCTGGCCGGTCGTCGGCACCCGCGACATCCACCGCGACAACTGGGTGGTGTCGCTGCGTGAGGACCAGGTGCAGCGCCCTGGCCACCCGGAGGAGACCTTCGGCCGGCTGGTCCTGGACCACCCGGGCGCGGTCGTCGTGCTCGCCGTGGACGACGAGGAGCGCGTCTGCTGCATCAAGCAGTACCGCCACTCCGGGCAGGCCGTCTTCATCGAGCTCCCCGCCGGGCTGCTCGACAAGCCGGGGGAGGACCCGCAGCTCACCGCCGCCCGCGAGCTGCAGGAGGAGGTGGAGCTGCAGGCCACCAGCTGGCGCCGGCTGCTCACGCTGTTCCCGAGCGCCGGGATCACCAGCGAGCTGCACTACCTCTACCTGGCCCGCGGGCTGTCGTTCTCGGGCCGCGGCGACTTCCAGATGCACGCGGAGGAGGCCGAGCTCGAGACGGTCTGGGTCCCCTTCGAGGAGCTCCTCGACGCCGTCCTCGACGAGCGCGTCCGCGAGGGCCCGCTGGCAGCAGCCGTCCTCGCCTACGAGGTTCTGAAGCAGCGGGGGAAGCTGTGAGCACGGAGCGGATCGAGGCGCTGCTGCGCGAGCACGGGGTCATCGACGGGCACAACGACCTGCTGTGGGTCGCCCGGGAGAAGGTCGCCTACGACTTCGACCGCCTCGAGCTGACCGACACCGAGATGTGCCGGGCCATTGGTGCCCACACCGACCTGCCGCGGCTCCGCGCGGGCGGGGTGCTGGGCCAGTTCTGGTCCGTGTTCGTGCCGGCCACCCTCAGCGGCAGCGCCGCCGTCACAGCCACCCTCGAGCAGATCGACGGGGTGCACACCATCGTCGAGAGGTACGCCGACCAGCTGGCCCTGGCCACCACGGTCGAGGGCGTCCGGCGCGCGCAGGAGCAGGGCCGGATCGCCAGCCTGATGGGCGCCGAGGGCGGCCACCAGATCGACGAGTCGCTCGGCACGCTGCGGATGCTGCACCGGCTGGGTGTGCGCTACCTGACGCTGACCCACAACGACAACGTCCCGTGGGCCGACTCGGCCACCGACGAGCCGGTGCTCGGGGGGCTCTCCGACTTCGGCCGTGAGGTCGTCGCGGAGATGAACCGCATCGGCGTGCTGGTCGACCTCAGCCACGTGAGCGCGGACGTGATGCGCCAGGCGCTCGACGTCTCCACGGTGCCGGCGATCTTCTCGCACTCCTCGGCGCGGGCCGTGGTCGACCACCCGCGCAACGTGCCCGACGACGTGCTCGCGCGGCTGACCGGCAACGGTGGGGTCTGCATGGTCACCTTCGTGCCGAAGTTCGTGAACGCCGACTTCCGCGACTGGGACGACGAGGCGCGCGCGGCGGCCACCGAGCAGGGGATCCAGGACGACGACGAGGATGCGTTCCTGGAGCGCTACCGCGTCGCGCACCCCGCGCCGGTGGCGAGGATCGCCGACGTGGTCGCGCACGTCGAGCACGTCCGCGAGGTGGCCGGCGTCGAGCACGTGGGACTCGGCGGCGACTACGACGGGGTGGGCTGGCTGCCGGAGGGCCTCGAAGACGTCAGCGGCTACCCCCGGCTGCTCGCGGCACTCGCCGAGAGGGGATGGTCCGACGACGACCTCACCGGCCTCACCTCGCGCAACGTGCTCCGCGCCATGGGCGACGCGGGTCTGACCGATGCCGAGGAAGCGCGGGCATAGAGTGAGCCGCGTCGCCCGAGCCAGTGGCGGCGCCACCTGTTTCGTGGCTCGCGAGTGCTGCCTGAGCTGAGGGAGAGAACGTTGCGCATCGGCGTACCCAAGGAAGTCAAGAACCACGAGTACCGCGTGGCCATCACCCCGATCGGGGTGCACGAGCTCGTGGCCCACGGGCACGAGGTGCTGATCGAGAAGGACGCTGGTGTCGGCTCCCAGATCGAGGACGAGAAGTACGTCGCCGAGGGCGCCAAGATCATCGACGCGGCCGACGACGTCTGGGCCGAGTCCGACATGGTGCTCAAGGTCAAGGAACCCGTCGCCGAGGAGTACCACCGGATGCGCGAGGGGCTGGTGCTCTTCACCTACCTGCACCTGGCCGCCGACCTGCCGCTCACCGAGGAGCTGGTGAACCGCAAGGTGACCGGCATCGCCTACGAGACCGTGCAGACGCCGAACAACGCACTGCCCCTGCTCTACCCGATGTCGGAGGTCGCCGGCTGCCTGGCCCCCCAGGTCGGGGCCTACTCGATGATGAAGGCCCAGGGCGGCCGCGGCGTGCTGATGGGCGGCGTCGGCGGTGTCGCCAACGCCAAGGTCGTGGTGATCGGGGCCGGGGTCTCGGGGCAGAACGCAGCCAACATCGCGCTCGGGATGGGAGCCGAGGTCACCCTGCTCGACACCGACCTCGACAAGCTGCGGATGTCGTTCTGGCGCTACAACAACCAGGTGCACGGGCTGGCGTCCTCGAAGCTGGCCATCGAGCAGCACGTGCTCGAGGCCGACATGGTGATCGGCGCGGTGCTGATCCCTGGCGCCAAGGCACCCAAGCTGGTCAGCAACGACCTCGTGTCGCGGATGAAGCCCGGCTCGGTGCTGGTCGACATCGCCGTCGACCAGGGCGGCTGCTTCGAGGACACGCACGCGACCACGCACGCCGACCCGACGTACGCCGTGCACAACTCGGTGTTCTACTGCGTGGCCAACATGCCCGGCGCGGTTCCCAACACCTCGACGTACGCCCTGACCAACGCGACCCTGCCCTACACGGTCGCGCTGGCCAACAAGGGCTGGGTGCAGGCGTGCCGCGACGACCACGCGCTGGCGCTCGGGCTGAACACCCACGCCGGTCAGGTCACCAACGGCCCCGTCGCCGAGGCCCACGGCCTGACCGCGGAGCCGCTCGACGCGGTCCTGGCGTGACCGAGCGCTGAGCCGGTGACGACGGGGACGAACGAGGTGGTCGCGACACGCGCACCCATCGTGGTGGCGGTGCGCACCTACCTCGACCACCTCGTCGTCGAACGCGGTCTCGCGGAGAACTCGGTGAAGTCCTACCGGCGCGACCTGCGCCGCTATCTCGGCTACCTGGACTCGATCGGCGTCACCACGCTCGACGCCATCACCGAGCAGACCGTCAGCGGTTTCCTGATGGCCCTGCGCGAGGGGGACGGCGAGCACCCGCCGCTGAGCGCGACCTCGGCCGGCCGGTCGGTCGTGGCCGTGCGCGGGTTCCACAAGTTCGCGGTCAAGGACGGGCTGACGCTCACGGACCCCTCCGTGGGAGTGCGGCCGCCGTCCCCCGCCAAACGGCTCCCCAAGGCCATCTCGCTCGCCGACGTCGAGAGGCTGCTCGAGGCGGCCGGCGCCGCGGGGACGGCGCTCGCGATGCGCGACCGGGCGCTGCTGGAGATCCTCTACGGCACCGGGGCGCGGATCTCGGAGGCCGTCGGGATGGACCTCGATGATCTCGAGCTCGACGACGACGACGCGGTCGGCAGCACCGTGCTGCTGCGCGGCAAGGGCTCGAAGGAGCGGATCGTCCCGGTCGGGAGCTTCGCCCGCGACGCCGTGCAGGCCTACGTCGTCCGCGCCCGGCCCGACCTGGTGTCGGCGGGGTCGACCGGGAAGGCTTCGACCACCGAGCGGGCGGGGGCGCTGTTCCTCAACGCCCGCGGCGGCCGGTTGTCGCGGCAGAGCGCCTGGGCGGTCATCGTCAAGGCGGCCGAGAAGGCCGGGATCACCGCCGAGGTGTCGCCGCACACGCTGCGGCACTCCTTCGCCACGCACCTGCTCGAGGGCGGCGCCGACGTCCGCGTGGTGCAGGAGCTGCTCGGCCACGCGTCGGTCACCACGACGCAGGTCTACACGCTGGTGACCGTGGACAGCCTGCGTGAGGTGTACGCCGCGGCGCATCCGCGGGCGCTCGAATGACCCGACCTATCCTGAACCGGTGACTCCCACCCTGCGCCTGCTCGGCGACGTGAGCTGGCGCGGGTCGTCCATCGCGGGAGACCGGCCGGCGGCGCTGCTGGCCGCGCTGGCACTCAACCCGAGCGGGGTCTCCGACGCCGGCCTGGTGGACGTGGTGTGGGAGGACGACCTCCCGGCCAACCCGCACAAGGCCCTGCAGGTGCTGGTCTCGCGGATCCGCACCCAGTGCGGGGCGAGCGTCGTGGTCCGGCACTCCGGCGGCTACCGGCTGGGCCTCGGCTCCGAGGAGGTGGACGCCCTCCAGCTGGCCACCCTGGTCGACCAGGCCGGTGAACGGCTGGGGTCCGACGACCCGGAGAAGGCCGCGGAGCTCGCCCGGCAGGCGCTCGAGCTGGGCGTGGCCGCGGACGCCCGCGGTGACGACCCGCTCTCGCGGCTGCGGGCCCGTGCGCGGCTGGCGAACTGCGAGGCGCAGCGTCTCCGGGGGCTGGCGCTGACCCGCACCGGCCGCGAGGCGGAGGCCCTGGACCTGCTGCTGGCCGTGAACCGCCAGGGCAACGACAGCCCCGAGCTGCTCGGTGCGCTGCTGCGCGCCGAGGCGGCCGTCTCGGGGGTGCCGGCGGCGCTCGAGCGCTACGAGGTGCACCGCACGGACCTGCGCGAGCGGCTCGGGGTCGACCCCGACGAGTCCCTCCAGCGGGTGCACCGGGAGCTGCTGGCCGCCGACGACCCGGTGCGCACCGGAGTGCAGTTCGACCCCGAGCAGCTCCTCGGTCGCGAGGCCGACCTGGCCCGGCTGCGCTCCGCCGTACGCTCCGGCCGGCTGACCTCGATCATCGGCCCGGGCGGGATCGGCAAGACCCGGATCGCGCACGTCCTCGCCCGCGAGGCGACCCAGTCGCGGGTGCACTTCGTCGAGCTGGTCGGCATCACCTCGCCCGAGGACGTGGTCGCCGAGGTGGGTGCCGCCCTCGGCGTACGTGGTTCGGTGACCGGGCGGCAGACGCACACGCCGGCCCAGAGCGCCGACATCCGCGGCCGGATCGCCTAGGAGCTCGACGCCACGCCCACCCTGCTGCTGCTCGACAACTGCGAGCACGTCGTCGAGGCGGTGGCCTCGCTGGTGGCCTTCCTGCTGGTGACCGTCCGTGACCTCCGGGTCGTCACCACCAGCCGGGCGCCCTTGAACGTCGCCGCGGAGAAGGTGGTGCTGCTCGACCAGCTGGCCCCGGCCGACGGCGCCGCCCTGTTCGTACGACGCGCCCGCGCCGCCCGCCCCTCGGCCGACCTGGACCCCGAGGTGGTCGCCGAGGTGGTCGCTCGCCTCGACGGCCTGCCCCTGGCCATCGAGCTGGCCGCGGCCCGGATCCGGGCGATGTCGCTCGAGGAGCTCCGGCAGCGGCTCGACGACCGGTTCGCCGTGCTCCGTGGACGTGACCGGTCGGCGCCCGCGCGCCACCAGACGCTCACCGCCGTGATCGCCTGGTCCTGGGACCTGCTCGCCCCCGCCGAGCAGCGCGCCCTGGCGTGGCTCTCGGTGTTCCACGACGGGTTCGGCGCCACACCGGCCGAGGGACTGATCGGCGCGGACGCGATGGATCGCGTCGAGGCGCTGGTTGACCAGTCGCTGCTGTCGGTGGTGGAGAGCGACGGGGTGGCGCGCTTCCGCATGCTCGAGACGGTGCGCGAGTTCGCCACCCTGCGGCTCGTCGAGGCCGGTGAGCGGACCGCCGCGCTGGAGGCGCAGACGAGGTGGGCGCTGGACCTGGCCGACAGGGTGGGCGGCCAGCTGTTCGGGCCCGACCAGGTCAACGGCGTCGACGTGCTCAGCCGCGAGGAGAACAACCTGGCCGACGTGTTGCGGCGCGCGATGGCCGACGACGACGCCGCGACTGCGGTCCAGCTGCTGGCCAAGCTCGGGATCCTCTGGGCGATCACCGGCAACCACCCCCGGGTCTTCTCGCTGGCCGACGGCGCCGAGCGGATGCTGGAGGAGTGGGTGCCACCCCCCGAGCTGGTGCCCATCACCCAGAACGCCCTGGGCATCCTGCTCAGCCACCTCGGGGTCCTGCAGAACCGCGACGTCGACTCACTGGTCGCGGCGATGGAGCGGCTGGGTCGGCCCGAGGAGCCGTGGGCCCTCGCGACGTACGCCATGTTCGTGGACGCCCGGCAGGAGAGCGACCGGACGGCCGCCATGCTGAGGATGGCCGAGAGCCCCGACCGGGCGACGGCCGTGATGGCCCTGCAGTGGGCAGCGGTGCTCGCCGAGAACGACGGGCAGATCGCCGCGGCGGCGAGCTATGCCAGGCTGGCGATGGAGCTGGTCGACGAGACCACCACCCCGTGGCAGCTGGCGTCGCTGCACACCCACCTTGCGATGCTGGCGATGCACGTCGGGGACCATCGGTCGGCGGACGACCACGCGGAGCGAGCGTGGCCGCTGCTGAT
>JAOPYC010000186.1 GCA_025964795.1 Marmoricola sp. | reverse complement strand
CGGCTCCCGTCGCTGGATCCTCCGCCGTCCGCCGCTGGGCGAGTACCACCGCGGCGCGCACGACGTCGGCCGCGAGTATCGGGTGATGGCCGCCCTGAAGGGGTCTGGAGTGCCCGTGCCGGACATGGTGGCCATGTGCCGGGACGTCGCCGTGATCGGGGCGCCGTTCTACGTGATGGACCTTGTCGAAGGCGTCGTGCTGCGCACTCGCGAGATGGTCTCCGACCTCACGCCCGAGACCCGCACCTCCTTGTCGGAGGTCCTGGTTGACACCTTGGCGGACCTCCACGAGGTCGACATCGACGCGGTCGGCCTGACCGGTCTCGGCAAGCCGACCGGTTACCTCGAGAGGCAGCTGACCCGCTGGCAGCGGCAGTACCACACAATCTCCCAACGGCACTCGACCATCGTCGACGACATCGTCGCCGGACTGCGAGACGCACTGCCCACCACCGCGCACGCCGCCGTGGTGCACGGCGATTTCCGCATCGACAACGTGATCGTCACCCTTGCGGACCGGAGCGCGTTAGCCGCGGTGCTGGACTGGGAGATGGCTACGCTCGGCGACCCGCTGGCGGACCTCGCGACCCTGGCGATGTTCTGGGACGAGGAGGGACGTCCTTTCAACCCCGTGACGGGCGGGCTCACCGCCTTCCCCGGCTTCCTGTCCACGGCCGACGTCGTACGCCGCTACGCGAACCGTCGCAACCTCGACCAAAGATCCGTCGACAGCCTTGGGTGGTACCTGAGGTTCTCGAAGTTCAAGCTCGCCGTGATTCTCGAGCAGATCCACGCCCGCCACGAGTCCGGCCAGACTCTCGGCGCCGGGTTCGAGGAGATCGACCGGATGGTTGATCAGCTACTCGACGAATGCACCGATCCGACATCCGTCACCTGATTACGAAGGAGCCACCGCGATGAAACGCAACCTCTACACCTCCGACCACGACGACTTCCGAGCCGTCGTCCGCGAGTTCGTCCAGCGCGAGGTGGTCGACCACATCGAGCGCTGGGAGGAGGAACGCCTGATCGACCGCGGCATCTGGACCGCGGCGGCCAAGCAGGGGATCGTCGGGCTCTCCGCCGCCGAGGAGTACGGCGGTGGCGGCCAGGAGCATGACTACCGCTACCGCAACGTGGTCCTCGAGGAGCTGGCTCGCGTGCACGCGACGTCGCTGGCCGGGAGCTTCTCGCTGCAGGACGACATCGCCATCCCCTATGTGCAGGGCCTGGGGACCGAGGAGCAGAAGCAGCGTTGGCTTCCACCCATGGCCACGGGTGAGACCATCGGCGCGATCGCGATGACCGAGCCCGGAACGGGCAGCGACCTGCGTGGGATCCGGACCACCGCCACGAAGGTCGACGGGGGCTGGGTCGTGAACGGCTCCAAGACCTTCATCACGAGCGGCATCCAGTCCGACCTCGTCATCGCCGTCACCCGGACCGACCCTGACGGGGGCTCGCGAGGCTTCAGCCTGCTCGTCGTGGAGCGGGACATGCCGGGCTTCACCCGGGGACGCAAGCTCAAGAAGGTCGGCCTGCACGGGCAGGACACGGCAGAGCTGTCCTTCGAGGAGGTGTTCGTGCCCGAGGAGAACCTGCTCGGCGAGCTCGGCGGTGGCTTCGGACAGCTGGTGAATTACCTGCCCCTCGAGCGCCTCTCGATCGCGGCCCACGCGGTCGCGGTCGCGGACGCGATCCTCGCGGAGACCGTGAAGTACACGAACGAGCGCGAGGCCTTCGGCCAGTCCGTGGCCGACTTCCAGAACACCCGGTTCGTCCTGGCGGACGTGGCCACCGAGATCGACGTGACCCGGGCGTACGTGGACAAGGCGATCCTCGCCTACAACGAGGGCGACCTGACCGTGGTAGATGCGGCCAAGGCGAAGCTGTGGGCGTCAGAGATGCAGAACCGCGTGGTCGATCGCTGCCTGCAGCTGCACGGCGGCTACGGCTACATGATGGAGTACCCGGTCGCCCGGGCGTTCCAGGACGCCCGGATCCAGCGCATCTTCGGAGGCACGAGCGAGATCCAGCGTCAGATCATCGGCCGCGACCTCTTCGGCCGGCGCTGACATGACTGTGGGACTGCGAGCGCCCATCCAACGGCTCTCGTCCCACGACGCACTCTTCCTCCACTGGGAACATCCGTGGCAGCCGATGCACGTCGGAGAGACCCTCGTCTACGACGGGGAGTTCACCGCCGACGACATGGTCGCCATGCTCGAGGCCCGGATGGCGTCGCTCCCGCGCTACCGCCAGAGGGTGGTGTTCCCCCCGTTCGGCATCTCCCACCCCACCTGGGAGGACGACCCCGACTTCGACGTACGCAACCACGTGGACGAGAGATGGCTCCCCCCGGAGGCCGGGGACGCGGACCTCTCCACCTTCCTCGGCACCATCTTCATGGAGCTGATCGACCGCTCCCATCCCCTGTGGCACATGACGATCGTCCACGGGCACGACAGCGGGAACACCATCGCCTTCCTCAAGCTCCACCACTCCATGGTCGACGGGGTCTCGAGCATCGAGGTGATCGAGGTGCTGCACTCCCCTGCCCCGCCGGCGTCGTCTGACGTGACCGAGGCTCTGCCGCCGCGGTCCCGGGGAGTCCTCCTCCGCGAGGCGGTGGCCGACGAGCTCGACCGAGGACTGGAGGCCGTGGGGATCGCGGTCAAACTGTTGCGCGAGGGTCGCGTCTCCGAGCTCGTCCAGAGAGGCGGCGTCATCGGCAGGACGCTGCGCGACATCGCGCCCATGCTGGTGTCCAGGCCGCCCGGGACCCCCTTCAACGCGCCGATCACCCCGCGGCGAGAGGTGGCCTGGTTGAACCTCCCAATGGAGGAGGTCCACCAGGTGCGCCGGAAGCTCGGGGCCACCGTCAACGACCTCGTGCTCACCGTCCTCGCGGGCGCCCTGGGAGCTCAGATGGAGCGAGGCGGGTTTGCGACGGACGGCGAGCCGCTGCGCTGCATGGTGCCGTGGAGCGTTCGACAGGCCTCGCAGGCCGGCTCGCTGGGCAACGCGGTGTCCATGGTCGTGGCGCCGCTGTTCGTGGACGAGGACGATCCGCGAGATCGCCTCACGGCCCAGCAGACGGCGATGGCCGACCTCCGCGGCAAGGAGCAGGCGGTCGGCATCCACGAGCTGATCGCCGTCGGCGAATGGGTCCCTGCGCCGCTCTACGCCCTGATCTGGAAGCACTGGCCCCGTCGCTACTTCCCGTTCAACTTCGTCTCGAGCAACGTCCGCGGGCCAGCCGAGCCGTTGTTCCTCGACGAGC
>JAOPYC010000052.1 GCA_025964795.1 Marmoricola sp. | reverse complement strand
TGACCTGCCCCACCAGAAAGGTTCCAGTGCTGGTGGCTAAGTGACTGCCTTCACCGGAAGGCTGAACACCATGCCCCGTCCTTACCCGCCTGAGTTCCGTGCTCGAGCCATCGCGCTCGTGCGTGCGGGCAAACCGCAGAAGCAAACCGCCCACGAACTCGACATCCATCCCGTCACGTTGTCGAAGTGGGTCAAGCAGGACCGCATCGACCGCGGCGAGGTTCCCGGAGTCAGCACCACCGAGTCCGTGGAGCTTCGCGCTGCTCGCCGACGCATCCGCGAGCTTGAAACAGAGCTGGTGATCGTCCGCCAGGCGGCGAAGTTCCTGGGCGAGGACCGGCCCCGCCCAAAAGGCTCTACCCGGTGATCGACCGACTCGTCGACGCCGGGGTCCCGGTCGATCGCTGCTGCCGGGTCCTCGGCGTAGCACGGCAGAACTACTACAAGCAGAAGCGGAAACCGACCACTGCGACGCAGCTGCGCCGGCAGTGGCTAACCGGACTGATCCGCGAGATCCACGTCGCCTCGAGGGGCACCTACGGCTACCGGCGAGTGCACGCCGAGCTCACCATGGGGATGGGAATCACCGTCTGTGAGCGCACCGTGTGGCTGCTAATGAGCCAGGCCGGTGTCTTTGGTTTACCGGGTCCGACCAGGGTCAAGCGGCTACGAGGCGTCGTCACCGCCGACGACCTGGTGAACCGGAAGTTCCACCGGCTCCGCACCAACGAGCTGTGGGTCACTGACATCACCCAACACCGAACTAGGGAAGGGTGGATCTACTGCGCCGCAGTCCTCGATGCGTACAGCCGGCGGATCGTGGGCTGGTCGATCGACTCCAAGCAGGACGCCACGCTCGTGGTCAACGCACTCGACATGGCCATCCGCAACCGTCGTCCCGAGCCCGGCGGGATCGTTCACGCCGACCACGGGACCCAGTTCACCTCCTGGGTCTTCGGCGAGAAGATCCGCTCCGCCGGCCTCCTGCCATCCTTCGGCACCGTCGGCGACGGGCTCGATAACGCCATGATGGAAAGCTTCTGGTCCTCGATGCAGATCGAACTTCTCAACCGCAAGAAGTGGAAGACCCGAGTCGAGCTCGCCAACGCGATCTTCGAATACATCGAGATCTTCCACAACCGCCGACGACGCCACTCCGCACTCGGCTACCGCACCCCCATCGAGTACGAACTACTCTCCGACAACGACCCCATCACCGCAGTCAGTTAGCCACCTGAACTGGAACCCGAACGGTGGGGCAGGTCATCTGATCTGCGTCGATGTGTGTCGACGCTGGAAGGATGTGCACCATGCCAAAGGCGTTTCCCAAGGAGTTCCGCGAGGACGTGATCCGGGTCTATCGCGAATCTGATTCCTCGCTGGCCCAGGTCGCGAAGGACTTCGGTATCTCACCGTCGTGCCTCAAGCGGTGGCTCACGATCGACGATCGGAGATCGGCTGCTCCGTCGCCGGCTGGCAGAGCCGCGAACGAGTCGGACGCGTTGCGTGAGGCGAACAAGCGGATCAAGCTCCTCGAGCAGGAGAACGAGGTCCTGCGTCGCGCGGCCGCGTATCTCTCGCAGGCCAACCTGCCGGGAAAATGATGTACCCGCTCGTCCGCGAGTTGGCCGCCGACGGGATCTCCGTCACGGTGACGTGCCGGGTGCTCAAGATCGCCCGCCAGCCCTACTACCGCTGGCTCCTGCACCCGGTCACCGACGCCGAGCTCGCTGAGGCCTACCGGGCCAACGCCTTGTTCGACGCGCACCGCGACGACCCGGAGTTCGGCTACCGGTTCCTCCTCGACGAAGCTCGCGATGCCGGGCAACCGATGGCTGGGCGGACCGCGTGGCGGATCTGCTCGGACAACGAGTGGTGGTCGGCGTTCGGGAAAACGAAGCGGGGCAAGTCCAAGAAGGCCGGCCCACCGGTCCACGACGACCTGGTCCAGCGCAACTTCGTCGCCGATGCGCCGAACCGACTCTGGTTGACCGACATCACCGAGCATTGGACCGGGGAGGGCAAGCTCTACCTCTGTGCGATCAAGGACGTCTACTCCAACAGAATCGTGGGCTACTCGATCGACTCACGGATGAAGTCCAGGTTGGCGGTCGCCGCGATCCACAATGCCGTCGCGATGCGCCGTCAGGCCGGTGAAGTCGTGGCAGGTTGTGTGGTCCATTCAGATCGTGGATCGCAATTTCGTTCACGCAAGGCGCAGCGGGCGTTGAACCAACACCAGCTCGTCGGATCGATGGGCAGAGTCGGTGCTGCCGGCGACAACGCCGCGATGGAATCGTTCTTCAGCTTGCTGCAGAAGAATGTCCTCGACCGGCAGGTCTGGGCGACCCGTGAAGACCTGCGCATTGCCATCGTCACCTGGATCGAAAGGACCTACCACCGACGTCGCAGGCAGGATGTTCTCGGGCGATTGACCCCAGTCGAGTTCGAGATAATCATGACCAAGCTGGCCATCCAGGCCGCCTAAGAAACCTGTCACCTGTTCGTGCAACAGACCCGTCAGGTGACTACCCGGTATCGACTCAACCGCGACGGCGATCGCCAGCTCAACAACGCCGTGCACACCGTGGTGCAGAGCCGGATCCAGTACCAGCCAGCCAGCACTCATGCCTTAATGGAGCCACCGCATCATCGGATGGCCCCTTGTTCAACACAGCGATGAGCTTGACCGAAAGCAATAGCCGCCGCTCGCGCCTTCGCGTGCCGTGGAAGGTTGCTTCCACAATGAGGACTGCATTGACACATTGGCAACGGACAGCGAGCACTCGGAGGCCAGATGGCCAAGAAACCATCAAGGGGTTGGTTGACACTACGACTTACTCCGGAAGAGATCGACGATCTAGAGGCGGTCGCGTGGAGCCGGCCCGCTGCGGAAGTGGTGGCACAAACCGTCAGGGGAAGCAGTAGAGCCTTCTTTTGGCGTCGACTACTAACGCTGACGCTCGCGATGCTCGCCCTCACGTCGCTCGTCGCAGGAGCCTCTCTTCCTGTCATGACGGGTGGCTCCGTAATACTCCTCGTCGCGGGGGCGGGGCTCGCGGTCGGAGGTGTCCTAGTTGAGCGGTCCATGCGAACCGAGTTGTTGATGAAGGACGCGATCGACGTGGTCGAACGGGCCGGAAGAGTCTTGGCGAACGCCGCAGATTCCTCCGAGAGGGGACGGTTGGCCCTTTACATCAACATCGTAGGTCTAGATGTGCTTCGGTTCAGAAGTCGAAATCTCCTCTTCCCTCGAAAGTACCGTCGAGCGATTCGCGAACGAGCTGAGCTGTGTGCGGACGCGCTCC
>JAOPYC010000163.1 GCA_025964795.1 Marmoricola sp. | reverse complement strand
GCCGCTCCTGCACCAGCGTCTCGCCGTAGGTCTCGGCCACGACGGTGCCCGCCTTGAGCGCGGCCGGGTAGAGGCCCAGTCGCATCGTGCCGCCCAGGTCGCCGGCACCCTCGACGAACGCCTTCTGCTCGGCCATCGTGGCGATCACCGGCTCGGTGGAGTCGGGGTCGAACTCGGTCGACGCGGCGTCGGCGAGGCCGGCGACGTTGCGGGCGTACTCGATGACCATGCACTGCAGGCCCAGGCACAGCCCGAGGGTCGGGATGCCGTTCTGGCGGGCGTAGGTCAGGGCACCGAGCTTGCCCTCGAGGCCCCGGATGCCGAAGCCGCCCGGCACGCAGATGGCGTCGACGTCGTTGAGGTTACGGGCGGCACCGGCGGGGGTCTGGCACTCGTCGGAGGCGATCCACTTGATCTGCACCTTCGCCTCGTGAGCGAACCCACCGGCCCGCAGCGCCTCGCCGACCGAGAGGTAGGCGTCCGGCAGGTCGACGTACTTGCCGACCAGAGCGATCGTGACCTCCTCCTTGGGATGGTGCACCCGGCGCAGCAGGTCGTCCCACGCGGTCCAGTCGACGTCGCGGAAAGGCAGGTCCAGACGGCGTACGACGTAGGCGTCGAGGCCCTGTCGGTGCAGCACCTTGGGGATGTCGTAGATCGACGGCGCGTCCGCGGCCGTGACCACGGCCTCCTCGTCGACGTCGCACATCAGCGAGATCTTCTTCTTCACCGACGCCGGGATCTCCCGGTCGGCCCGGCACACGATCGCGTCGGGCTGGATGCCGATGGAGCGCAGCGCGGCCACCGAGTGCTGCGTCGGCTTGGTCTTGAGCTCGCCGGAGGGACCGATCCAGGGCACCAGGGAGACGTGCAGGAAGAAGACGTTGTCGCGGCCGATCTCGTGGCGGACCTGGCGGGCGGCCTCGAGGAACGGCAGCGACTCGATGTCGCCGACGGTTCCGCCGACCTCGGTGATGACGACGTCGATGTCCTCGGCCCCCATCGCGAGGACGCGATCCTTGATCTCGTTGGTGATGTGCGGGATCACCTGGACGGTGTCGCCCAGGTAGTCGCCGCGACGCTCCTTGGCGATCACCGTCGAGTAGACCTGCCCGGTCGTGACGTTGGCGATCTGGCCCAGGTCGGTGTCCAGGAACCGCTCGTAGTGCCCGATGTCCAGGTCGGTCTCGGCGCCGTCGTTGGTGACGAACACCTCACCGTGCTGGAACGGGTTCATCGTCCCGGGGTCGACGTTGAGGTAGGGGTCCAGCTTCTGCATGGTCACCCGGAGGCCCCGGGACCGGAGCAGGCGGCCCAGGCTCGAGGCGGTGAGCCCCTTGCCGAGGGACGACGCGACGCCGCCGGTGACGAAGACGTGCTTGGTCGGCTGCGGTGCTACCAACAGTGCTCCCCGTGGGCTCGAATGGCGCCCGGCAAAGGGCCCAGAGGCTTGCTCGATGTGCTGTCCTCCACGGGGTTCGAGCCTACCAACGATTTGTCACGGCTTGGGACTCGGGCGGGATTAGCGCGTCCGTGTCGGACGTCGCCGGGACTCCTGGGCCACCTCGAGCAGCTCCTGGGCGTGAGCCATCGCGGTGTCGGACCGCTCCATCCCGGCGAGCATCCGGGACAGCTCCTGCACGCGGCCCACGTCGTCGAGGGTGTCCAGCCCGGAGGTGGTGACGCTCCCGTCGCTCGACTTGCGTACGACGACGTGGCGGTCCGCGAACGCCGCCACCTGGGGCAGGTGGGTGACGACGAGCACCTGGGCCGACCGGGCCAGCGCGGCGAGCCGGCGCCCGATCTCGACCGCTGCCTTGCCGCCGACCCCGGCGTCCACCTCGTCGAACACGAAGGTCGGCACCGGCCGGGTGTCGGCGAGCGCGACCTCGATGGCGAGCATCACCCGGGACAGCTCACCGCCGGAGGCCCCCTTGCCGAGCGGGCGCGGCTCCGCGCCCGTGTTCGCCGAGAGCAGCAGCTCGACGTCGTCCACGCCGGTCCCCGAGAAGTGCCAGCGACGCCCGTCGAGCTCGAGTCCGGCCTCGTCCTCGGAGCGGTCGAGCCGGACCTCGAACCGGGCGTGGGGCATGGACAGCGAGTGCAGCTCGTCGGTGACCGTCGAGGACAGGTCGGTGCCGGCTGCCGTGCGCAGTCGGGAGAGCTCGGCGGCCTCGGTGGCCAGCAGGGCGCGCAGCTGCTCGCGCTCGGTGCGCAGCTCGGCGATGCGGTCGTCGGACCCGTCGAGGCTGAACAGTCGGTGGGCCGAGACGCGTCCCCACTCGAGGACCTCGTCGACCGTGTCGCCGTACTTCCTGGTCAAGGCGGTCAGCGCCGCCCGTCGCTCGGAGACCGCGGCCATCCGGGCCGGGTCGGTCTCGACCTGGGTGGAGTAGGCCGCGACGTCCGCCGCCACGTCGGCCAGCAGGTAGCTGACCTCGGCCACGCGGTCGGCGAGGCCGGCGACCTCGGGGTCGTGCTCGCGCACGCTCTCCAGCGCTCGGCGGGCCGCGGCCACGGCGCCGAGGGCGTCGGGCGAGTCGGCGTCCGAGGACAGCGCCTCGCGCGCCGTCTCGGCGGCGGTGCGCAGGGTGTCGGCGAAGCCCAGCCGGGTCTCCTCCGTCGCCAGGGACTGCTCCTCGCCGGTCTGCGGGTCGACCGCCTCGATCTCCTCGAGGCCCAGCCGGAGCAGGTCGGCCTCGCGGGCCCGCTCCCGGGCCGACCCGAGCACCTCGCGCAGCTCGGACTCGACGGCGTGCAGCCGGTGGTACGACTCGCGGTAGCGGGCGAGGACCTCGTGCAGGGCCGGTCCCGCGTGCGAGTCGAGGGCGTCGCGCTGCGCCTCGGGGCGCAGCAGCCGGTGCTGGTCGGACTGGCCGTGGACCGCCACCAGGGCGTCGCCGACACGGGCCAGGGCGGAGGCGGGCACGGAGGCGCCGCCGAGGAAGGCTCGCGAGCGACCCTCGGCCGAGACCTGGCGCCCGAGCAGCAGCACGCCGCCCTCGACCTCCCCGCCGAGCTCGTCGGCGATCGCGGCGAGGTCGGCGCCGGCGCGCACGACGCCCTCGACGCGGGCGGTCTTGGCGCCGGTGCGTACGGCGCCGGTGTCGGACCGTCCGCCCAGCAGCAGCCCGAGGGCCGTGACCAGCATGGTCTTGCCGGCACCGGTCTCACCGGTGATCACCGTCAGGCCCGCGCCGAGCTCGAGCACCGATTCGTCGATGACTCCCAGCGAGCTGATCCGGATCTCCTCGATCACCGCCGTCGCCTCGTCACCGGTTGTCCGAGGACTGTCGACGGCGGCGCTCGTTGGCGCCGCGCCAGCCCTCGACCGGCAGCCCGAACTTCGCGACCAGCCGGTCGGTGAACGGGGCCTCGTGCAGCCGGACCAGCCGGACGGGTGAGCGGCCGCGGCGTACTTCGATGCGGGCGCCCGGCGGCAGGTCGACGGTGCGCCGGCCGTCGCACCACAGCACCCCGGCGCCCTCGGTCTGCGCCAGCACCTCGACGGCGAGCACCGACGACGGCGCGACCACCAGCGGGCGCGAGAAGAGGGCGTGGGCGCTGATCGGCACCATCAGCAGCGCCTCGACGCCGGGCCACACGATCGGGCCCCCGGCGCTGAAGTTGTACGCCGTGGAGCCCGTCGGCGTGGCGCAGACGACCCCGTCGCAGCCGAACCGGCTGAGCGGCCGGCCGTCCACCTCCACGATCACCTCCAGCATCCGCTGGCGGGCCGCCTTCTCGACGCTCGCCTCGTTGAGCGCCCAGGTCGTCTCGACCAGCTCCTTGTCGCGGTAGACCGACACGTCGATCGTCAGCCGCTCCTCGCTGGAGTACTTCCGCTCGACGACCAGCTCGATCATCTTCTCGACGTCCTCGCTCTCAGCCTCTGCCAGGAAGCCGACGTGACCGAGGTTGACGCCCAGGAGCGGGGTCGCCGTGCCGTGGGTGAGCTCGGCCGCCCGCAGGATGGTGCCGTCGCCGCCGATGACCAGGACGAGCTCGCACTCGGCCGCCCCGGCGTCCGGCAGCGTGACCGTCTCCACCCCGTGACCGGGCGGGAGGTCCAGCTCCTTGGCCTCGTCCTCGAGCATCCGCACGATCAGTCCCTGGTCGGAGAGCGCCGAGACCACCGCGCGCGCGACATCCCGGGCGTCCTCGCGGCCGGTGTGGGCCAGCAGGAGGATTCGCCGGTCCTCGGCGGGGCTGGGGTGGGTCACGGGTTCACCTTCTCACCCGCCACCCCCAAGGATGCGGAACGGGCCACCTCCGCCTCCACGGCGTCCCGGCCGATGGTGGCCTCCCCGGCGCGCAGCCACACGAAGAACTCGACGTTGCCCGAGGGGCCCGGCAGCGGGCTCGTCGTCACCGCCCGCGCCCCCCACCCGCGACGAGCCGCCGCGTCGGCGACCGCGACCACCGCGTCGGCCCGGTGGCCCAGGTCACGGACGACGCCGCCCTTGCCGAGCCGGTCCTTGCCGACCTCGAACTGCGGCTTGACCATCAGGGCCAGGTCACCGTCGGCGGCGGTGACGCCGATCAGCGCCTCGAGCACGAGCTGGAGCGAGATGAACGAGAGGTCGCCGACGACCAGGTCCACCGTGCCGCCGATGAGATCGGTGTCGATCTCGCGGATGTTGGTGCGGTCGTGCACGCGGACCCGCGGGTCGTTCTGCAGCGCCCAGACCAGCTGGCCGTAGCCCACGTCGACCGCCACCACCTCGCGCGCTCCGGCGCGGAGCAGCACGTCGGTGAACCCGCCCGTCGAGGCTCCCGCGTCCAGGCACCGCCGACCGGCCACCTCCAGGCCAAGCGGCCCGAACACCGCGAGCGCACCGGCCAGCTTGTGCCCTCCGCGGCTGGCGTAGTCGGGGCTGGACGGGTCCTCGCGCACCACGAGGTCGGCGTCGGTGGTGACCCCCGTCGCCGGCTTGGACGCGACCGCCTTGTTCACGCTGACCCGGCCGGCGGCGATCAGCTCGCTCGCGTGCTCACGCGAGCGGGCCAGCCCACGGCGGACCAGCTCGGCGTCGAGCCGCAGGCGCCGGGGCGGCACGACTCAGCTCCGGCCGGCTGCCGGACCGTTCTGGCCGGCGCCGGCGAGTGCCCGCCGCAGCGACTCGTGGGCCTGCTCGAAGACGGCGACGTGCTCGCCGACCGGGAGGTCGTCGAGCGCGTTCAGCGAGTCGATCACGGTGTCGACGTCGCCGTTGCCGGTACCCCGGGCCTCGTCGCTGACGTCGTCAGCGACCTCGACGTCGGGCGCGGGCTCCGCGCGCTCGCCGAAGATGGGGTTGACGAAGGAGTCGCTCATGGGCGCCACGCTACCGGGGCGGCTCCACGCTCTCGGTCCCGACAGGCTGACCGGACGCGTCCAGATGTGCCCACGCCGCGACGGCCACCACCCGCCACCAGTCGGCCTCGGACCCCTCGCCGGTCACCACGAGGTCGTCCTTGTCCACCGTGGCGGTCCAGCCACCCAGGCTGGCGCCGTCGTCGTTCACCTCAGGCGCGTGCTGGGTCTCGGCCAGGGCCGCCAGGTCGGGCGCCACGTAGGTGGGTCGTTCCTCGGGACGGGCGCGCACCAGCTCCTCGAGGCCGGTGACACCGGTCAGCACGAGCAGGCTGTCCCACCCCATCGTGACGGCGCCCTCGATGTCGGTGTCCAGCCGGTCGCCGATCACCAACGGGTGCTCGCCTCCCACCCTGGTCAGCGTCTCCTCGAACAGCGGTGACATCGGCTTGCCGGCCACCTGGGGCTCGCGCTCGGCGAACTCGGCGACCAGGCGCACCACCGCTCCGTTGCCCGGGCTCACGCCGGTCGAGGTGGGGATGGTCATGTCGGTGTTGCTCGCCACCCACGGCAGGCCGGAACGCACCAGGGTCGCGCCCTGCATGATCTGCTTCCAGGGCAGGTCCGGCCCGTAGCCCTGGGCCACGGCCGCGACGTCGTCGGACACCTCGGTGACGGGGACCAGGTCACGCTCTCGCAGCGCGAGCTCGAGACCTTCGCCGCCGACGAGAAAGACCTTGCTCCCCGGGTCGAGCTGGTCCGCGAGCAGGCGGGCCGCGGCCTGGGCACTGGTGACGACGTCCCCGTCCTTCGCCTCGACGCCGAGCTCGCGCAGGTGGGCACCGACCGTAGCGGGAGGACGGGAGGCGTTGTTGGTCACGAACGCCAGCTGCATCCCACCGGACTGCGCGGCGTTCAGCGCCTCGGGGGCACCCGAGACGGCCTTGCCGCCCAGGTAGACGACCCCGTCGAGATCGAGCACCGCCACGTCGTACGCCGAGGAGAGCGGCTGGTGGGTCGACCCGAGCATGCTCAGTAGCCCTCGGACTGCCCGTCGAGCTGCTTCTCGAGCTCCCCTGCCCGCTCGCCCGCGTCGGTGATGCTCTCCGCGTCGACGGCCTCGGTGCGGTGGAACCACGCGAGCGCATCGGTGGGACGACCGGCCTCGACCAGGGCGTCCGCGTAGGCGTAGCGCAGCCGCGCCACCCAGGGCTCGCGCGACTTCGAGTTGATGTGCGAGGTCTCCAGCGTCCGCAAGGCAGCGTCCAGCTCGCCGCGGTCCCGGCGAGCACCGGCCTCCACGATGATCAGCTCGGCGAGGAGCGCGTGCGACAGCTTCTCCCTGGGCGCGTTGCGCACCAGGGCGAGGGCCCGGTCGGGACGACCCAGCGCGCGCTCGCAGTCGGCCATCATCGCGACGTAGTCCTGCACACCGTTCATCCGCTTGGCGGCCCGAAGCTCGGCCAGCGCCTCGGTGTACTCCCCCGCGGCGTAGGCGGCCTCACCCACGGCCTCGCGCACGACGGCCAGCCGGCTCGCGCGGGCCCGGGCGGCGAGCGTGTGCTCGTAGGCAGTCTTGGGGTCCGAGTCGATCAGCAGGCCCGCGGCCACCAGGTGACGGGCGACGCGCTGCGCCAGCTTGTCGGGCAGCGACTGCAGCTGGGCCTGGACGGACCGGTCCAGCTCCTTGCCGGTGATCTCCTCCGGGAGCGGAGGCCCGTCGTACCGCGCCTGGCTCTCGGTGCGGGCCTCGTCGCTGCGCTCACCGCTGCGCGGCCGGCTGAAGTCACGCTTCGGGCCGTCGCGGCGGGCGCCTTCCTTGTCGAAGCCCTTGGTCTTGTCGCGGCCACCGCCGGTCGAGGGACCGGAACGGCCCGGGGACCCACGTCGGTCGTCGGGGCGCGAGGCGGAGCGGCCGGTGCTGGATCGGCTGGCCCCGGGGCGCCCGGCTCCGGACGGGGCGGCGCGCCCGCCCGTGCGCGGCTTGCGGGGATTGCGGTCTTCGGGCACGTGGAGCTCCTACGAAATGCTGATAAAAGATCTGGAAAAAGACTAAGGGCCGCCCCACGAGGGGGCGGCCCTTAGAAGAATATGTCCGGCGACGTCCTACTCTCCCACAACCTCCCGGTTGCAGTACCATCGGCGCTGAAAGGCTTGACTTCCGGGTTCGGAATGGAGCCGGGTATTTCCCTTTCGCTATGGCCGCCGAAACTCTATGGAGTTATAGCTAGAGCCAGAGATCTCTTGTGAAGATCTTTTCAGGCTCCCGACCGTAACTCGGGAACCACACAGTGGACGCGC
>JAOPYC010000147.1 GCA_025964795.1 Marmoricola sp. | reverse complement strand
ACGACCTGGCCTCCCTGGCACAGGGCCACCGGCTCGTCCGGGTCGGCGAGCGCTGGGGCTGGGCAGGCTGATGTGCATTACCCAGCCTCAACTTGTACCCTTGTGCCAGACCGATCAGCGGTGCCCGCGAGGACACGGCTGATCTGACAAGCGGAGGCCTCCTCCCACCCGCATCGACCGCTCTCCACCAGGTCGTCGGGTCCGGTCGAAGAGCTGGGCGACGCATTCCGTCATACCCGGGTCGACGACGTTGGGGCTTCCGTGCGTGACACGGAGGCCCAACTTCTGTTTCGGGGCAGAACAGCCCGACGGGAGCAGCCTCCGAGGGTCGGCCATGAAGACCACCACAGGAGGACACATCAGCACCGAGCTGCGAATCAACGATCGGATCCGGGTCCCGGAAGTCCGGCTCGTTGGACCCAACGGCGAAACCGTCGGCATCGTCTCCACGAGCGACGCGTTGCGCCTGGCCCAGGAGGCCGACCTCGACCTGGTCGAGATCGCGCCGATGGGGCGACCCCCGGTCTGCAAGCTCATGGACTACGGCAAGTTCAAGTACGAGAACGCCCAGAAGGCCCGTGAAGCTCGCCGCAACCAGACCAACACGGTCATCAAGGAAATGAAGCTCCGCCCGAAGATCGACCAGCACGACTACGAGACCAAGAAGGGTCACGTCGTGCGGTTCCTCCGGTCGGGCGACAAGGTCAAGATCACGATCATGTTCCGCGGTCGCGAGCAGCACCGTCCCGAGCTGGGATACCGGCTGCTCCAGCGTCTGGCCGAGGACGTGACCGAGCTGGGCTTCGTCGAGTCCTCGCCCAAGCAGGACGGCCGCAACATGACCATGGTGATCGGCCCGCACAAGAAGAAGTCCGAGGCCAAGGCCGAGGTGAAGGCGGAGCGCGACCTGAAGGCTGCGGAGCGTGAGGCCGAGCGTGAGGCGGAGCGTGCCGAGCTCAAGGCGGCGCACCCGGTTCCCTCGCCGAAGAAGGAGCGCGGCCGCTCCGAGAACCTCGACCCCGAGATCGAAGCGTAACGAGAAGAAGGAATCAGACAACGATGCCGAAGAACAAGACGCACTCCGGTGCCAGCAAGCGCTTCCGCGTGACGGGCACGGGCAAGATCCGGCGCCAGAAGACGGGCCTGCGCCACAACCTCGAGAAGAAGTCCTCGAAGGTCACCCGCCGCATGTCCGGCACCGCTGAGGTCGCCAAGGTCGACGTCCCGCGCGCCAAGAAGCTGCTCGGCCTGTAAGGCAACCCACCCCCTGACACACCGGGTGCCCCCACCCGGGTGGTCGCGCTCGTCGGGACCACGAAGAATCTTTGAAGGAGTACTGACATGGCACGCGTCAAGCGGGCAGTAAACGCCCACAAGAAGCGCAGGGTCGTCCTCGAGCGCGCCTCCGGCTACCGGGGCCAGCGCTCGCGCCTCTACCGCAAGGCGAAGGAGCAGGTCACCCACTCGCTGGTCTACAGCTACAACGACCGCAAGAAGCGCAAGGGTGACTTCCGCAAGCTCTGGATCCAGCGCATCAACGCCGGCGCCCGCGCCAACGGCCTGACCTACAACCGCTTCATCCAGGGCCTCAAGGCCGCGGGTGTCGAGGTCGACCGCAAGATCCTGGCCGACCTGGCCGTCAACGACGCGCCGGCCTTCGCCGCGCTCGTCGAGACCGCCAAGGCCAACCTGCCCGAGGACGTCAACGCGCCGGCCACGGCCTGACCTGAGCGCGACGTCCGCGGACGTCATACGTCCTCGTCGCTCCGGCGACCACCTCGTATGACGTCTCGAGCCGAGCCTCACACCTGACGATGGCGAGCCTCCCGGTCGAGCGGCCACTCTCCGCGAAGAGTGGCCGCGTCAAGACGGCCCGGAGGCTCGCCCGTCGTGCTTCCCGGGCCGAGCAGCAGCTCTTCCTCGCCGAGGGCGCCAAGGCACTGAGCGAGGCGCTGCACCTCCCCGGCGGAGTCGTCGAGGTCTTCGCGACCGAGGCCGCCAGCGACGAATACGCCGCTCTCCGCAAGGCCGTCGACGAGATGGGCATCCCGTGGTTCTCGGTCGACGACGGAGCCATCGCCGCCCTCAGTGGGGCGGTCAGCCCCCAGGGGATCGTCGCCGTCTGCCGCTTCCTCGACGTCTCCCTGGACGAGATCCTCTCGGACCCCACGAGCACGCTCGTCATCTGCGCCGACGTCCGTGACCCGGGCAACGCCGGCACGGTGATCCGCACGGCCGACGCCGCCGGCGCCCACGGCGTCGTCCTCGCCGGCAACAGCGTCGACCCCTACAACGACAAGACCGTCCGGGCGACCGTGGGCAGCCTCTGGCACCTCCCGGTCGCCGTCGTCGCGGACCCCGCTGACGTCGTACGCCGCGCCCGGGCCGCCGGGTTCCTCGTCCTCGCCGCCGACGGGGCCGGGGACACCGACCTGTTCGACGCCGAGGCCTCGGACCTGCTCCAGCAGCCGGTGGCCTGGCTGTTCGGCAACGAGGCCTGGGGCCTGCCCGACGACCTGGCCGCCCTCGCCGACCACCGGGTCTCGATCCCGATCCTCGGCCGCGCCGAGAGCCTCAACCTCGCCACCGCCGCCGCGGTCTGCCTCTACGCCAGCGCCCGGGCCGGCCGCTGAGCCTGGCGACCCCGGTGTCGCCCACCTCCCCGACCAGTGCACCTCACCCGGCACTTCAAGCGGATGCTCGGCGTGACCCCGGAGGCCTTCGCGGCCTCAGCGTGACCCGGCGAGCCAGGTCTCCGCGCGGCGCCGGGACGCCTGCGAGAGCCAGGCGTCCTGCACGAGCTCGGTCACCTCGTCGAGGCCGATCTCGCCGATCCGGCTGTCCCGGATCAGCACCGAGGGATGCCCGTCGAAGTGCGGCGTCGTGAAGTACGGCGAACCCTCCGCCTGCAGCAGCGCCTGCTTGTCGTCCTCGGAGGCCACCCAGATGACGATCACGTCGTCGTAGCGCTCGCCGGTCTCCGGGTCGAACGCGTCCGGGCGGGCGTTGCGGAAAAACACGAACGACTTGCTCCCGACCTGGTAGACCGGGTTGCCCTTCGTGCCCTCGAGCTTCACGGCGTGGGGCATGCCGACGGCGATGCGGTGGACGTCCTCGACACGGGCCTGGCGAGCCATGGTCCCGAGGCTACCCAGCCGATCTGCACACAACCTTCACGTTGCGCGCACGCCTCCCGGCCTTCGGCGCTCCTACGCTCGGGCCATGCCGCAGCCAGGGACGCCCACCACGACCGTGCTCGTGGTCGAGGACGAGCCGCTGATCAACCAGGCCGTGGGCGACCGGATGCGGGCCGAGGGGCACACGGTCGTCTCGGCGTACGACGGACCAGGCGCGGTCGCGGCCTTCCAGGAGCACCGTCCGGACCTGGTCGTGCTCGACGTGATGCTGCCCGGCTTCGACGGGCTCGAGGTCTGCCGCCGGATCCAGCAGCAGCGACCGGTGCCAGTGCTGATGCTGACCGCGCGTGACGACGAGGCCGACGTGCTCGTCGGGCTGGGCGTGGGCGCCGACGACTACCTGACCAAGCCGTTCCGGATGCGCGAGCTGGTGGCCCGCGTGGCCGCGCTGCTGCGCCGCGTGGAGCGTGCCCAGCAGCTGGTGCGCGAGTCGGCCGAGCGGCCGCAGGGGGTGCTCGAGCTCGGGGCCCTGCGCATCGACGCCGGCGCCCGGCGTACGTGGCTGCACGGCGAGGAGCTGCACCTCACCCCCACGGAGTTCGACCTGCTCGGGGCGCTGGCTGCCGTCCCCGGCCAGGTGCGTACCCGCGAGAGGCTGCTGGCTGACGTCTGGGGCTGGGACGGCGGCGCCGGCGCCACCCGCACCGTGGACAGTCACGTGAAGGCGCTGCGCGCGAAGATCGGCCCCGAGCGGGTGCGCACGGTGCACGGCGTCGGCTACGCGCTCGAGACGCGCTGATGTCCGCGCCCCAGGGACCGCTGCGGCAGGTCACCTCCATCAAGGTGAAGCTCGGCCTGCTCGTCGTGGCGAGCGTGGTGGTGGCCGCGGTCCTGGCCACCCTCGGGGCCGGCACCGTCCCGGCCCTGCTCGGCATCCCCGTCACGGTGCTGCTGGCGCTGGCCGTCACCCAGCTGCTCGCGGTGGGGATGACCTCCCCGCTGCGCCAGATGACCGAGGCCGCGAGGCGGATGGCGTCGGGGGACTACGACGTCCGGATCGACACCTCCTCGACCGACGAGGTCGGGGAGCTGGCCCGCGCCTTCAACCGGATGGCCGCCGACCTCGCGACCGTCGACCGCCAACGCCGCGAACTGGTGGCGAGCGTGTCCCACGAGCTGCGCACGCCGCTGACCGCGCTGGTCGCGGTGCTGGAGAACCTCGACGACGGCGTCAGCGAACCGGACCCGGCCACGATCCGGGTGGCCGTCGGCCAGGCGGAGCGGCTGAGCGACCTCGTCGGCGACCTGCTGGACCTCTCCCGGGTCGACGCCGGCGTGGTCGCCCTGGACCGGACCGACGTACCCGTCGCCGAGCTGGCGGCCCTGGCCGTGGCCGAGGCCCGGGCGACGATGCGCCAGGTCGGGTTCGACGTCCGCGTCGAGCCCCCTGAGCTCGTGGTCGAGGCCGACCCCTCCCGGCTGCACCAGCTGCTCGCCAACCTGCTCGACAACGCGGCGCGGCACAGCCCGTCCGGCGGGACCGTGCGGGTCTGGGCCGGCGAGGTCGACGGCCGGGTGCGGATCGAGGTCTCCGACGAGGGCCCCGGGATCGTGCCGCAGGACCGCGAACGCGTCTTCGAGCGGTTCGGCACCCTGCAGGACCCCCAGGGCGGCGGCACCGGCCTCGGCCTGGCCATCGCCCGGTGGGTCACCGATCTGCACGGGGGGCGGATCGGCCTGGTCGACCCGCTGCCGGGGGAGTCCGGCGCCCGCTTCCGGGTCGACCTTCCCCGGCTCGCTCCCGAACCGGTCACCGCACCCGAGAGGAACCACCCGATGCCCGCACCCGCCGCGCCACCCCCCGTCACGGCCCCCCAGCTGCTCGACGCCGTCTCGGTCGTGGACACCTCATTCGGCTCGACGTGGCCGGAGGCAGGGCTTCCCGCCCGCCGCTGGGTCCTCCTCGGCTGTGTCGGGCTCGGCCTGTTCGCCGGGGCGTTGCTGCCCTTCGTGCGTCCGGGTCTCGGCGCGGGCCTGCTGCTGCTGGCCTGCGGAGGACTGGTGCTCCGGCTGAGCCGGCACCTCCGCAGCCCGTTCACCTGGGCCTGCGCCGCGTTGTGTGCGGCCTTCGCGGTGATGGTCGTGATCCGTGACGCCGACTGGGTCGTCACCCTCGGCCTGCTGGCCGGCGCCGTCCTCGTCACCTCGGCCCTGACCGACGCCCGCTCCGTTGTGGGCATGGTCGCGGGCGCCGTCGCGTGGCCGTTCTCGGGACTGCGCGGCCTGCCCTGGCTCGGCCGGACGGTCAGGTCGCTCGGCGGGGGGCAGAACAGCCTGGCCGTGGTCCGGACGACGCTCGTCTCCGCGTTGGCGATCCTCGTCTTCGGCGTGCTGTTCGCCAGCGGGGACGCGATCTTCGGGCACTGGGTCGGCGCCGTGCTGCCCGACGTCCAGGACAGCCTGCTGCTGCGGGTGTTCCTGGTGGTGGCGGTGACCGGGACCGTGCTGGCCGCGTCGTACCTCGCCCTGAACCCGCCCCAGGTCAACGTGCCCACCGTCCGGCGTCCGGCGCAGCACCGCTTCGAGTGGCTCGCCCCGGTGCTGCTCGTCGACGCCGTGTTCGTGCTCTTCCTGGCCGCGCAGGCGGCCGCGTTCTTCGGCGGGCACCGCTACATCCGGGAGGTCACCGGGCTGACGTACGCCGACTACGTGCACCAGGGCTTCGCCCAGCTCACCATCGCCACCGCGCTGACCCTGCTCGTCGTCTGGGCTGCCGCCCGCAAGGTCGGCCCGGCTGCCGCGGACCGCTGGTGGCTGCGGGGCTCGCTCGGCGTGCTCTGCCTGCTCACCCTCGTGGTGGTCGCCTCGGCCCTGCACCGGATGGACCTCTACCAGGACGCCTACGGTTTCACCCGGCTGCGGCTGGTCGTCGACGTCTTCGAGGCCTGGCTCGGCCTGCTGGTCGTGGCGGTGCTCGTGGCCGGCGTCGGCCTGCGCGGCTGGTGGCTCCCGCGCGCCGCGCTGCTCACCGGTTCGGCGCTGCTGCTGGGACTGGGCATCGCCAACCCGGACGCGTGGATCGCGCAGCACAACGTCGACCGCTTCCGGTCCACGGGCAAGGTCGACTACTCCTACCTGCGCGGGCTCAGCCTCGACGCCGCGCCCGTCCTCGCCGACCTGCCGCCCGAGCAGGCCGCCTGCGCGCTGGGCGACATCTCGCCCGAGGCGGACCCGTGGACGGGTTGGAACCTGGCCCGCGCGCACGCCCGCCACGTCCTCGACGACTTCGTGCTGCCCCGGGCGGCCGGTTGCAACGAGCACGTGCGCGTGCGGCGTTGAGCGGAGCGAGGCGTCCGCCGCACTACGCTGACGGACGTGGAGGACGCTGAGCCCGGCAACGCCGTGGTCGACCAACTGCCCGACGGAGTGGTCATCGCCGATGCCGCAGGCGTCGTCACCGTGGTCAACGACCAGGCCCGGCGGCTGCTCGGCAACAGGGCCCAGGTCGGGCGCCCGCTGACCGAGGTGATGGCGCTGCAGGACCAGGAGAGCCGCGAGTGGTACGCCTCCAACCTGCCCTACGACGGCCTCGGCAGCCGGGTCGGCCTCACCGAGCAGTCCTGGCTGACCTCGGAGGGCGTCGAGGTGCTGGTCACCGGCAAGATCAACCGGGTCGGTAGGTTCGGGGTCGTCGAGAGCGTCGGCCTGGTGATCCGGTCGGGGCGAGGCCGTGCCCGGCTCGACCGCGACCGCTCGGACCTGGTCGCCACCGTGGCCCACGAGCTGCGGTCGCCGCTGACCGGCGTCAAGGGGTTCGTCTCCACCCTGTTGAGCAAGTGGGACCGGCTCAACGACGAGCAGAAGAAGCTGATGCTCACCACGGTGCACGCCGACTCCGAGCGGTTGTCGCGATTGATCACCGAGCTGCTCGACGTGGCCCGCATCGACACCGGCCGGCTCCCGCTCTACCCGCGACCGATCGACACGCGCGCCGTCGTGGAGCGGTGCGTGGTGTCCGTCCGGGCGGGTACCGCGCGCACCATCGAGTCGTCGTACGCCGAGACGACGCCGGAGATCTTCGCCGACCCAGACAAGTTCAGCCAGGTCGTCACCAACGTGGTCGACAACGCGATCCGCCACGGTGAGGGCACCGTGCGGCTCAGCGTCGAGCCGATCTCCGAGCCGTTCGACGGCGTGCTCATCCGCGTCGACGACGAGGGCGAGGGCATCGCCGAGTCGATCCGCGCCCGGGTGTTCACCAAGTTCTGGAAGCACGGGGCGCGCGGCGGCAGCGGGCTGGGGATGTACATCGTCAACGGCCTGGTCCGCGTCCACGCCGGCGAGGTGCTCATCTCCGACTCCGACTCCGGCGGCGCCCGGCTCGAGATCCGCTGGCCCTCGACCGACCTCCGCAGCTGACCCTCAGGACCGGATAGTCCGAGGCCGAAAGCACCACGTCGCGCCTCCCACTGGTGCTTTTGACCTCGGACTATCCGGTTCGGGGGGCCGCTCCAGCCAAACCGATTGGCCGCGCCCACCGGGCACTTCCTAGACTGGCCCGCGCACGTCCCCCGTGCGTCGCAGACGAGAGGCAGTCCATGTCGGGTCCGAACTCCGAGTACGACCCGGTCCAGGTGACCCCGCTCGACGAGGAGCACGTCAACGCCATGCGCGAGGAGGCGCTGGCGGCGATCGCGGCAGCCACCGACCTGGAGGCCCTCAAGCGGGTCCGCGCCGAGCACGCGGGCGACCGCTCGCCGATCGCGCTGGCCAACCGGGAGATCGGCGCGCTGCCGCCGCAGGCCCGCAAGGACGCCGGCCAGCGGGTCGGCCAGGCGCGCGGCCTGATCAACCAGGCCCTCGCGCAGCGGCAGGCCGAGCTCGAGATCGAGGCCGAGGCACGGATGCTCGTCGAGGAGACCGTCGACGTCACCCTGCCGTGGGACCGTGCGACCCAGGGCGCCCGGCACCCGATCACGACGCTCTCCGAGCGGATCGCCGACGTGTTCGTCGCGATGGGCTGGGAGGTCGCCGAGGGCCCGCTCGTCGAGGCCGAGTGGCTGAACTTCGACGCACTCAACCTCGGTCCGGACCACCCCGCACGCACCATGCAGGACACCTTCTGGGCCGATCCGCCCGAGGACCACCTCGTGCTGCGCACGCACACCTCGCCCGTGCAGGCGCGCACGATGCTGACCCGCGAGCCTCCGATCTACGTGGTCTGCCCGGGGCGGGTCTTCCGCACCGACGAGTACGACGCGACGCACAGCCCGATGTTCCACCAGGTCGAGGGCCTGGTCATCGACGAGGGCATCAGCATGGCCCACCTCAAGGGCACCCTGGACCACTTCGCCGAGTCGATCTTCGGGCCGGGGATCGACACCCGGTTCCGCCCCTCGTACTTCCCGTTCACCGAGCCCAGCGCCGAGGTGGACCTCCGCTGCTTCGTCTGCCGCGGTCTCTCGCCGGCCGTCGATGACTGCCGCACCTGCAAGGGCGAGGGCTGGATCGAGTGGGGTGGCTGCGGCGTGGTCAACCCGCGCGTGCTCACCGCCTGCGGCGTGGACAGCGACCGCTACACCGGCTTCGCGTTCGGCATGGGCATCGACCGCACCCTGATGTTCCGCCACGGCGTCGCCGACATGCGCGACATGTTCGAGGGCGACGTCCGCTTCTCCACCGCCTTCGGATCGGAGCTCTGATGAAGGCCCCCGTCTCCTGGATCCGCGAGTACGCCGACCTCCCGGTCGACGTCTCCACCGAGGACCTCGCCGCCCGGCTGACCGCCCTCGGCCTCAAGCTCGAGGCGCTCGAGCGTCCCGGTCACGACATCACCGGCCCGCTGGTGATCGGTCGCGTCCTGACGATGGAGCCCGAGCCGCAGAAGAACGGCAAGACCATCAACTGGTGCACCGTTGACGTCGGCGACGCGAACGGCACCGGCGAGCCGCAGGGGATCGTCTGCGGCGCGCACAACTTCGCGGTCGGCGACCTGGTGGTCGTCGTGCTCCCCGGCGGTGTGCTGCCCGGCAACTTCGAGATCTCCGCGCGCAAGACCTACGGCCACCTCTCCGCCGGGATGATCTGCTCCACCAAGGAGCTCGGTCTCGGCGAGGATCACGCCGGGATCCTGGTGCTCCCCGCGGACGCCGGCGAGCCCGGCGACGACGTCTTCGACCTGCTGGACCTCCGCGACGAGGTCATCGAGTTCGAGATCAATCCCGACCGTGCCTACGCCCTGTCGCTGCGCGGGGTCGCCCGCGAGGCGGCCCTGGCGTACGACGTGGCCTTCCACGACCCGGCCGAGCGGAAGACGCCGGCTCCGAACGACGAGGGCCACCCGGTCGTCGTCGACGACCCCGAGGGCTGCCCGGTGTTCGTGGCCCGCACCGTCTCCGGCTTCGACCCGACGGCGCCGACCCCCGACTGGATGGCACGCCGATTGCTGCTCTCCGGGCAGCGCTCCATCTCGCTGGCCGTCGACGTGACCAACTACGTGATGTTGGAGCTGGGCCGCCCCATCCACGGCTACGACGCTGACAAGCTCTCCGGCCCGATCCGGGTCCGGCGCGCCGCCGAGGGTGAGCGACTGACCACCCTGGACGGCACCGACCGCGCCCTCTCGACCGAGGACCTCGTCGTCACCGACGACTCCGGCATCATCGGCCTCGGCGGCGTCATGGGCGGCGAGAAGACCGAGATGTCGGAGACCACGACGCGCGTGCTGATCGAGGCCGCGCACTGGGACGCCGCGTCGATGTTCCGCACCGGCCGGCGCCACAGGCTCACCTCCGAGGCCGGCAAGCGCAACGAGCGTGGCGTCGACCCGACCATCTGCGAGGCGGCGGCCGACCGGGTGGCCGAGCTGCTCGCGGAGCACGGCGGCGGGACGGTCGACCCCGGCGTCACCGTGGTGGGCCAGGCGCCCACCCCACGCACCATCACCATCCCGATCGACCTGCCCGCCCGGGTCACCGGGATGAACATCGCCTCCGACACCACGATCACCAACCTGCGCGCGGTCGGCTGCGAGGTCGACCCGGCGGCGGACACGCTCACCGCCACGGTGCCGATGTGGCGTCCCGACCTCCACGACCCGTTCGACCTGGTCGAGGAGGTCGCCCGGATCGTCGGCTACGAGGACGTCCCCAGCGTGCTTCCGTCGGCGCCGTCCGGTCGCGGGCTCACCCCCGCGCAGGCGATGCGTCGCCGGGTCGGCCGCACGCTCGCGGGGGAGGGGTACGTCGAGGTGCTCAGCTTCCCGTTCGTCGGCGAGGCCGACTTCGACCGGCTCGGTCTCGAGGCCGGCGACACCCGTCGTACGGCGCTGCGGCTGGCCAACCCGCTCAGCACCGAGGAGCCGTTGATGACCACGACCCTGCTGCCGGGCCTGCTCAGGACGGTGGCCCGCAACGTCAGCCGCGGCGCCGCCGACCTGGCCCTGTTCGAGGCGTCGCCGGTGACCTTCCCGCACCCGGGCGAGGCCGCGCCGATCCTCCCGGTCGACCGCCGTCCCACCGACGACGAGTGGACCGCGCTGAACCGCGCGCTGCCCGACCAGCCGCTGCACCTGGCGTTCTCGCTCTCCGGAGACCGCGACCGGGCCGGCTGGTGGGGCAACGGCCGGCCTGCGGGGTGGAGCGACGTCATCGAGACCGCCCGGAGGGTGGCCGCGACTCTGGGGCTGGAGCTCACCGTCCGCTCGGCGAGCGTCGCTCCGTGGCACCCGGGCCGCTGCGCCGAGCTGCTCGTGGGTGAGACCTCCGTCGGCCACGCGGGCGAGCTGCACCCGACCGTGTGCCGGGCCTTCGGCGTCCCGGCCCGTACGTCGGTCGCGGAGCTCGACCTCGAGACCCTGCTCCAGCGGGCGGAGACCACCCCGACGGCTCCGGCCTTCTCGACGTACCCCGTCGCCAAGGAGGACGTCGCCCTCGTGGTCGCCGAGGACCTCCCCGCGGAGGCGCTCGCGGCGACGCTGCGCGAGGGCGCCGGACCGCTGTGCGAGTCGGTGCGGCTGTTCGACGTCTACACCGGCGCCCAGACCGGTGAGGGCCGCAAGTCGCTGGCCTTCGCGCTGCGCTTCCGCGCCCCCGACCGCACCCTGACCGAGAAGGAGACCGCGACCGCCCGCGCCGCCGCCGTCGCCCTCGCCGAGCAGCGCCACGGGGCCCAGCAGCGCTCCTGACGTCCGCAAGGGTGGTGACCCTGCCACACGAGTGGCAACATCGCGACCAAGCCAGTCCCACCAGCGAGGAGCCGTCATGATCTTCATCTGCGTCAAGTGGAAGGTGAAGCCGGAGTACGCCGACCAGTGGGTCGACCTGACCAAGGAGTTCACCGAGGCGACCAGGACCGAGGAGGGGAATCTCTTCTTCGACTGGTCGCGCAGCGTCGAAGACCCGAACCAGTACGTCCTGATCGAGGCCTTCCAGGACGACGCCGCCGAGGCCCACGTCACCAGCGACCACTTCAAGAAGGCGCAGGCCGACCTCCCGCAGTACGTCGTGGAGACCCCGCTCATCCGCAACGTGCTGATGGAGGGCGACCACTGGGACCGCCTCGGGGAGTTCGAGGTCGGCTGACCCCGCGCACGGCCCAGGCCCGCCGCGTGGCCTCGGTCACCTGCGAGGGCGCGGGATCCACCCCGAGGACGCTGGCGGGGGAGGCACGGGTCAGGATCTCGGCGGTGAGCGCACCGGTGCCGCAGCGACGTCGGCCCAGCGCAGCCCCGCGGGACAGGCGAGCCAGTCCAAGAAGCGCGGGGCCACCAGCCGGCTCCAGCGGCCCATGAAGCGCTCGTTGGCGTCGCCGTGCGCCCAGACGTCCCGCCATGCTGCCTCCTTGCCGCCGTCGTCCCGGCCCATGGTGAACCGAACGGTCCCGCACGTCGAGAACCGGTTCGCCCGGACATGCAGCGATCTGTATAGTCATGCACATGCCACCCACACGTGTCGCCGTCGCCGGAGCCAGCGGGTACGCCGGCGGCGAGGTCCTCCGGCTGCTGCTCGCCCACCCCGAGGTCGAGATCGGCGCCCTGACCGGCGGCTCCAACGCCGGTGAGAGCCTCGGCTTGCTCCAGCCGCACCTGGTGCCGCTGGCCGACCGCGTGCTGGAGGAGACGAGCCCAGACACCTTGTCGGGCCACGACGTGGTCTTCCTCGCCCTGCCGCACGGCCAGTCCGGTGCGGTCGCCGAGCAGCTCGGCCAGTCCTCGCCCGACACCGTGGTCATCGACTGCGGAGCCGACTTCCGGCTCACCGACCCGGACCTGTGGATGCAGTTCTACGGCTCCGAGCACGCGGGCTCGTGGCCCTACGGCCTGCCCGAGCTGCCCGGCCAGCGCGCGCTGCTGGTGGGCGCGCGCCGCATCGCCGTCCCCGGTTGCTACCCGACCGTCTCGACGCTCGTCCTCGCCCCGGCCGTCGCTGCCGGCCTGGTGCACGCCGACGACCTGGTGGTCGTGGCGGTCTCCGGCACGAGCGGTGCCGGCAAGGCCCCCAAGACCAACCTGCTCGGCAGCGAGGTGATGGGCTCGGCCTCGGCCTACGGCGTCGGTGGGGTCCACCGGCACACCCCCGAGATCCTGCAGAACCTGCGCGGCCTGACCGACGACGAGGTCAAGGTCAGCTTCACGCCGGTGCTGGTCCCGATGCCGCGTGGCATCCTCGCCACCGCCAGCGCGTCGGTGAAGGAGGGCGTCACGGCCGACGACCTGCGCGCCTGCTACCTCAAGGCGTACGCCGACGAGCAGTTCATCCACGTCCTCCCGGAAGGACTCTGGCCGGTCACGAAGTCGGTCACCGGCTCCAACAGCGTGCACCTGCAGGTGACCCTGGACGAGGCAGCCGGCCGGATGGTCGCGGTGGGTGCCGTCGACAACCTCGCCAAGGGCACCGGCGGCGCCGCCGTGCAGTGCATGAACCTCGCGCTGGGTCTCCCCGAGGGCACCGGCCTCTCCACGGTGGGGCTGGCCCCATGAGTGACTCCGTGAGTGACCCGGTGAGCGAGCCGCAGAACGAGCCGGAGAACGAGATCGTCACCGCCGACGACGTCGCGCAGACCTTCACTCTCGAGCAGTTCCCGGAGAAGCTGGCCGTCGTACGCCTCGGAGCCGGCGCCGAGGTGCCGAGCTGGGCCGAGTCGTCCTCGTTGTTCTCGGTGACCGCGACGGCGCTGGAGACCAGCGTGGTGTGCGCGATGCGCAGCGTGCCGAAGAAGGCCAAGCAGGCCGGGCCGTTCATCGCCTTCGCCGTCAAGGGGCCGCTCGACTTCGCCCTGACCGGCGTCCTGTCCACGCTGCTGCTGCCACTCGCGGCCGCCGAGATCAGCGTGTTCACCATCTCCACCTTCGACACCGACTGGGTGCTGGTGCCCATCAACGACGCGGACCGGGCCGCCGAGGAGTGGCGACGATCGGGCCACGAGGTCACCCTCGCCGTTCCCGTCCGACCGGAGCGAGCCGAGCGACCCGCCCGCGACCAGACGAAGACCACCAAGCAGGAGAAGAAGCACACATGAGCGTCACCCACCCCGCCGGCTTCACCGCCGCCGGCGTCTCCGCCCGCCTGAAGTCCTCCGGCGGCAAGGACATGGCCCTGGTCGTGAACACCGGGCCCACCTACGACTCCGCGACGGTGTTCACCGCCAACCGCTGCAAGGCCAACCCGATCCTGTGGAGCCAGGAGGTCGTCAAGGACGGCATCGTCCACGCGGTCGTGCTCAACTCCGGCGGCGCCAACTGCTACACCGGCGCCGAGGGCTTCCAGACCACGCACGCCGTGGCCGAGCGGGTCGCCGACGGCCTGGAGATCGGCGCCCTCGACGTGGTCGTCTGCTCGACCGGGCTGATCGGGCTGCGCAACCCGCGCGAGAACCTCCTCGCGGGCGTCGACGAGCTGGTCGCCGCGCTGACGGCCGACGCCGGCACCGACGCCGCCGAGGCGATCATGACGACCGACCACGTTCGCAAGGAGGTCGTCGTCGAGGGAAACGGCTGGTCGATCGGCGGCATGGCCAAGGGCGCGGGCATGCTCGCGCCGCAGCTGGCGACCATGCTCGTCGTGCTCACGACGGACGCGGTCGTCCCGGCTGCCGAGCTCGACGCCGCGCTGCGCGCCGCGACCGCGGTCAGCTTCGACCGGCTCGACTCCGACGGGTGCATGTCCACCAACGACACCGTGACCGTGATGGCGAGCGGGGCCAGCGGGGTCACGCCGGCAGCCGCCGACTTCGCCGACGCCCTGGCCCAGGCGTGCACCGACCTGGCCATGCAGCTGGTCAAGGACGCCGAGGGTGCCGACCACGAGATCGCCATCACCGTGCTGCACGCAGCCTCGGTCGACGACGCCCTCGAGGTCGGGCGCAGCGTCGCGCGCAGCAACCTGTTCAAGGCGGCGGTCTTCGGCAAGGACCCCAACTGGGGTCGCGTGCTGGCCAGCGTCGGCACCACCCAGGCGGCCTTCGACCCGGCAGACCTCGACGTCGCCATGAACGGCGTGTGGGTGTGCCGTGAGTCCACCCCGGCCGAGGATCCCGCCGGCGTCGACCTGAGCGACCGGGAGGTCAGCGTGACGATCGACCTGAAGTCCGGCTCCGAGCGGGCGACCATCTGGACCAACGACCTGACCCATGCCTACGTCCACGAGAACAGTGCGTACTCCTCATGACTTCACCCGACGAGAAGACGAACGATCGCCCCTACTCCCTCCACCCCGCCGAGGTCCTCGCCGGCGCCCTGCCCTGGCTGATGAAGTACCACGGCAAGGTCGTCGTGGTGAAGTACGGCGGCAACGCGATGATCGACGACACCTTGAAGAAGGCCTTCGCCGAGGACATCGCGTTCCTCCGCTTCGCCGGCTTCAAACCCGTCGTCGTCCACGGCGGCGGCCCGCAGATCTCCACGATGCTCGACCGGCTCGGCATCGAGTCCGAGTTCAAGGGCGGCCTGCGCGTCACCACGCCGGAGGCCATGGACGTCGTCCGGATGGTGCTCGTCGGCCAGGTGCAGCGTGAGCTCGTCGGCCTGATCAACCACCACGGCCACATCGCCGTCGGCCTCTCCGGCGAGGACGCCGGCCTGTTCACCGCCAAGGCCACCAACACGGTGATCGACGGCGAGGAGGTAGACCTCGGCCTCGTCGGCGAGGTGGAGCACGTCCGCCCCGAAGCGGTCGAGGACCTCGTCGAGGCCGGCCGGATCCCGGTCATCTCCAGCGTCGCCCCCGACAAGAACGGCCTGGTGCACAACGTCAACGCCGACACCGCTGCCGCGGCGCTCGCCGTCGCGCTCGGCGCCGAGAAGCTGATGGTGCTCACCGACGTCGAGGGCCTCTACCGCGACTGGCCCGACAGCGACGACGTGATCCAGGAGATCAGCCCCGAGTCGCTCGCCGAGCTGATGCCCAGCCTGGACAGCGGCATGGTCCCGAAGATGCAGGCCTGCCACGACGCCGTCACCGGCGGGGTGCCCCGGGCCACCGTGGTCGACGGGCGCGAGCCGCACGCCGTGCTCCTCGAGCTCTTCACCGCCGAGGGGGTCGGCACCCAGGTGCTGCCCGGCGCGGTGACCAAGCTGCGCAAGGCCTATGCCACCGGTGAGCTGAAGGACTCCAAGAGATGACCGACCTGAAGTCGCGCTACGCGAACGCCCTGATGAACACCTTCGGCCCGCCCAAGCTGGTGCTCACGCGGGGCGAGGGCGCCCACGTGTGGGACGACACCGGCAAGCAGTACCTCGATCTCCTCGGCGGCATCGCCGTCAACTCCCTCGGCCACGCCCACCCCGCGCTCGTCGACGCGGTCACCACGCAGCTGCAGACGCTCGGCCACGTGTCGAACTTCTTCGCGACCGAGCCGCAGGTGGTGCTCGCCGAGCGCCTGCTCGACCTGCTCGGGGCGCAGGGCAAGGTCTTCTTCACCAACTCCGGCACCGAGGCCAACGAGGCTGCCTTCAAGCTCACCCGGCGCACCGGCCGCACGCACGTCGTCGCCACCGAGGGTGCGTTCCACGGCCGCACCATGGGCGCGCTCGCGCTGACCTCCAAGGTCGCCTACCGGGAGCCGTTCGAACCCTTGCCCGGCGGCGTCACCTTCGTGCCCTACGGCGACGCCGCGGCCCTGGCCGACGCCGTCACCGACGAGACCGCGGCCGTGATCCTCGAACCGCTCCAGGGGGAGGCCGGGGTGCTCGCACCGCCGCTGCACTACCTCGAGCAGGCGCGCGAGATCACCCGTGAGCACGGGGCACTGCTGTGGCTCGACGAGATCCAGACCGGGATCGGCCGCACCGGCGCGTGGTTCGCGCACCAGAACCCCGCCGTCGCCGCGCCCATCGACGGCCTGGCCGACGTGGTGACCGTTGCGAAGGGGCTCGCGGGGGGCTTTCCGATCGGGGCGTTGATCGCGACCGGCGCCACGGCCGACCTGCTCCAGCCCGGCAACCACGGCACCACCTTCGGTGGCAACCCGGTCGCCTCGGCCGCCGCGTTGGCGGTCCTGGACACCATCGAGAAGGAAGGCCTGCTCGACCAGGTCACCTCCCTGGGACACCACGTACGCGAGCGGCTCGGGGCCGACGACCGGGTGACGGAGGTCCGCGGTGCCGGGCTGCTGATCGGGCTCGACCTCAGCGAGGCGGTCTCCGCCGAGGTCACGGCCGCGGCGCTCGAGGCGGGCTTCATCATCAACAACCCGACGCCGGAGCGCATCCGGCTGGCCCCGCCGCTGGTGCTCACCCAGGAGCAGGCCGACTCGTTCCTCGCGGCCTGGCCGGGCATCCTCGACGCGGGCTACGGGGAAGCCCCATGACGCGGCACTTCCTGCGCGACGACGACCTGGATCCCGTCCTGCAGGCGTGGGTCCTGGACCTGGCCGCCCGGCTCAAGCTCTCGCCGTACGACGAGAAGCCGCTGGCCGGCCCCCGCACCGTCGCCGTGCTCTTCGACAAGCCGACCCTGCGCACCCAGGCGTCCTTCGCCTCGGGCATCGCCGAGCTCGGTGGCTTCCCGATGATCATCGACGGCTCGCTCGCGCAGGTCGGTGTGCGGGAGTCCATCTCCGACACGGCGCGGGTGCTGGGTCGCCAGGCCTCGGTGGTGGTGTGGCGGACGCACGAGCAGGAGCGCCTCGAGGAGATGGCCGCCCACGCCGGCGTACCCGTCGTCAACGCGCTCACCGACCAGTTCCACCCCTGCCAGGCCTTGGCCGACCTGCTCACCATCCGCGAGCACCGCGGGGACCTGGCTGGTCAGACACTGACCTTCGTCGGCGACTCCGCCTGCAACATGGGGCACAGCCTGCTGCTCGCCGGTGCCACCGCCGGGATGCACGTCCGGGTCAGCGGTCCCGACGCCTACCGACCCGACGAGACCGTGCTCGCCGCCGCGCAGAAGATCGCCGCCGAGACCGGTGGCTCCGCGAGCTTCGTGGGCGACCCCTACGACGCGGCGGACGGTGCAGATGTGCTCGTCACCGACACCTGGGTCTCGATGGGCCTGGAGGCCGAGTCCTCCGTCCGCGCCGAGGTGTTCGCGCCCTGGCAGCTCAACTCCGCCCTCCTCGCGGCGGCCGCCGGCGACGCGATCGTGCTGCACTGCCTGCCTGCCTACCGCGGCAAGGAGATCACCGCCGAGGTGATCGACGGGCCGCGCAGCGTGGTCTGGGACGAGGCCGAGAACCGCCGGCACGTGCAGAAGGCCGTGCTCGCCTGGCTGCTCGAGAGCTCCACGCCGGTCGAGCCTGTCGAAACCCGTGGAGCCGGCTCATGACCGAGCACGCCGCCGGGCACACGCACTTCCCGATCACCAAGAGCGCGCGCCAGCAGCGGATCGTCGAGCTCCTCGAGACCGGCCAGGTGCGCTCCCAGACCGAGCTCGCCGAGCGGCTCACCGCCGACGGGCTCTCGGTCACGCAGGCGACCCTGTCGCGCGACCTGGTCGAGCTGGACGCCGTCAAGGTGCGCACTCCCGGGGGCGCGCTGGTCTACGCGGTGCCCGCGGAGGGCGGCGACCGCACCCCCGTCCTGCGCGACTCCGCGGCGAGCGAGGCCCGGCTCTCCAAGCTGTGTGCCGAGCTGCTCGTCTCCGCGGAGTCCTCGGCCAACCTGGTCGTGCTCCGCACTCCGCCCGGGGCCGCCAACTTCCTGGCCTCGGCCATGGACAAGGCCGAGCTCGGCGACGTGCTCGGCACCATCGCCGGCGACGACACCGTCCTGGTGATCGCCCGCGACCCCGACGGGGGCGAGGCGCTCGAGCAGCGTTTCCTTGACCTGGCCAACGGCACCAGCCGAATCTCGCCGCCCCCCGGCGGCCGCCCCGAATGACGAACACCCCTGCGCTGAACACCCAAGGAGCACCACAGATGAGCAAGGTCCTGACCGCACTGCCCACCGGCGAACGGGTGGGCATCGCCTTCTCCGGCGGCCTCGACACCTCCGTCGCCGTCGCCTGGATGCGCGAGAAGGGTGCGATCCCGTGCACCTACACCGCGGACATCGGGCAGTACGACGAGCCCGACATCGCCGGCGTACCCGACCGGGCCAAGCTCTACGGCGCCGAGATCGCCCGCTCGGTGGACTGCCGGGCCGCCCTCGTGGAGGAGGGGCTCGCGGCCCTCGCCTGCGGTGCGTTCCACATCCGCTCCGGCGGCCGGGCCTACTTCAACACCACACCGCTCGGTCGGGCCGTCACCGGCACGATGCTGGTGCGCGCGATGCACGAGGACGGCGTGGACATCTGGGGCGACGGCTCGACGTTCAAGGGCAACGACATCGAGCGGTTCTACCGCTACGGGCTGCTCGCCAACCCGGCGCTGCGGATCTACAAGCCCTGGCTGGACGCGGCGTTCGTGCACGAGCTCGGCGGCCGCGCCGAGATGAGCCAGTGGCTCACCGAGCACGACCTGCCCTACCGCGACAGCAAGGAGAAGGCCTACTCCACCGACGCGAACATCTGGGGCGCGACCCACGAGGCCAAGAAGCTGGAGCACCTCGACGTGTCGCTCGAGACCGTCGAGCCGATCATGGGCGTGAAGTTCTGGGACCCGGCGGTGCAGATCGAGACTGAGGACGTCACGATCCGCTTCGAGGCCGGACGCCCCGTGGAGATCAACGGCACCAAGTACGACGACGCCGTGCAGCTGGTGATGAGGGCCAACGAGATCGGTGGCCGCCACGGACTGGGCATGAGCGACCAGATCGAGAACCGGATCATCGAGGCCAAGTCGCGCGGCATCTACGAGGCCCCGGGCATGGCCCTGCTGTGGATCGCCTACGAGCGGCTGCTCAACGCCGTGCACAACGAGGACACCATCGCCAGCTACCACGGCCAGGGGCGCAACCTCGGCCGGCTGCTCTACGAGGGCCGCTGGCTGGACCCGCAGGCGCTGATGCAGCGTGAGGCGATCCAGCGCTGGGTCGCCTCCCTCGTCACCGGCGAGGTCACCGTGCGACTGCGGCGCGGGGAGGACTACACCGTCCTGGCAACGAGCGGGGAGAACTTCTCCTACCACCCGGACAAGCTCTCGATGGAGCGCACGGAGCACGCCGCCTTCGGCCCGTCCGACCGGATCGGCCAGCTGACGATGCGCAACCTCGACATCGCCGACTCGCGCGCCAAGCTCGAGCTCTACGCCGCGCAGCCCAACGACCAGGGCCACGTGCTCGTCGAGAACGGCACGCTCTACGGCGAGCTGGAGCCCGGCGGCGCCGACCGGATCACCCGCAATCCCGCCGCCGAGGGCGACGAGAGCGACCGGGCCCTCGACGACGTGGCGATGGAGATCGGCACCGACTGATGACCGAGAACACGGGCAGCACCAACGCCGGAGCGCTCTGGGGCGGCCGGTTCGCGGGCGGGCCGAGCCCCGAGCTGGAGGCGCTCTCGCGCAGCACCCGCTTCGACTGGCGGCTGGCCAGCTATGACCTCGACGGCTCGCGCGCGCACTCCCGCGCCCTGCACCAGGCCGGGCTGCTCACCGACGACGAGCTGACCGGCCTGCTCGCGGGCATCGACGAGCTGGACCGCCGCGTCACCGCGGGCGAGCTGCTCCCGGCCGAGTCCGACGAGGACGTCCACGGCGCCCTCGAGGGGGCCCTGGTCGAGCTGGTGGGTCCCGACCTCGGCGGCAGGCTCCGCGCCGGGCGCAGTCGCAACGACCAGATCGCCACGCTGTTCAAGGTGTTCCTGCGCGACCACGCCCAAGTCGTGGCCCGGCTCGTCCTGGACCTCGCGGACGCGATCGCCGACCAGGCCGAGCAGCACCTCGGCGCGATCATGCCGGGGCGCACGCATCTGCAGCATGCCCAGCCGGTGCTGTTGAGCCATCACCTGATGGCCCACGCGTGGCCGCTCGTCCGCGACGTCTCCCGGATCCGGGACTGGGACGCCCGGGTGGCGGCGGACTCGCCGTACGGCTCCGGCGCCCTCGCCGGCTCCAGCCTCGGCCTCGACCCGGTCGCGGTCGCGCACGACCTCGGCTTCACGGGCAGCACCGCGAACTCCATCGACGGCACCGCGTCGCGCGACTTCGTCGCGGAGTTCGCCTTCGTCACCGCGATGATCGGTGTGGACGTCAGCCGCCAGGCCGAGGAGATCATCGTCTGGGCCACCCGCGAGTTCGGCTTCGTCGCGCTCGACGACGGCTTCTCGACGGGGTCGAGCATCATGCCGCAGAAGAAGAATCCCGACATCGCCGAGCTGGCCCGGGGCAAGTCCGGCCGCCTCATCGGCAACCTCACCGGGCTGCTGGCCACCCTGAAGGCGCTGCCGCTGGCCTACAACCGCGACCTGCAGGAGGACAAGGAGCCGGTCTTCGACTCGGTCGACACCCTCGAGGTCCTCCTGCCGGCCTTCACCGGGCAGGTCGCCACGCTCCGCTTCGACACCGCGCGGATGGCCGAGCTGGCGCCCCAGGGCTTCTCCCTGGCCACGGACATCGCCGAGTGGCTGGTCCGGGAGGGTGTCCCCTTCCGGGTGGCCCACGAGCTCGCCGGTGCCTGCGTACGACGCTGCGAGGAGCTCGGCATCGAGCTCGACGGCCTCACCGACGAGCAGTTCGCCGAGATCGACCCGCGGCTGACCCCGGCGGTCCGCGACGTGCTCACCGCCGAGGGCTCGGTCGCCTCGCGCAACGGCCGCGGCGGCACGGCCCCCGACCGGGTGGCCGAGCAGCTCGCCGAGCTCCGGGCGGCGGTGGCGGACCACCGGGCCTGGCTCCGGTGAGCCTGCTCGACGTGCTCGCCGGACCGGTGCTGGACGCCGCCCCGCGCCTGCTCGGTGCCACGTTCACCCACGGCGGCGTCACGGTCCGGCTGACCGAGGTCGAGGCGTACGCCGGCGCCGAGGACCCCGGCTCCCACGCCCACCGGGGCATGACCCAGCGCACCGCCGTGATGTTCGGGCCGCCGGGGCGCCTCTACGTCTACTTCACCTACGGGATGCACTTCTGCTGCAACGTGGTCTGCGGTCCGGAGGGGGAGGCCAGCGCCCTGCTCCTGCGGGCCGGTGAGGTCGTCGATGGAGTGGAGCTCGCGCGGTCCCGTCGTCCCGGGTCCAGCGACCGCGACCTGGCGCGCGGGCCGGGCCGGCTGTGCAAGGCGATGGGCATCGAGCGCAGCGACAACGGGCTGGACCTCGCCGAGCACCTGCAGCTCGCTCCCCGGGCGGGCGACGTCAGCGCCGGACCACGCGTCGGGCTGCGCCTGGCCGCGGAGCGACCCTGGCGGTTCTGGGTGACCGGCGACCCCACCGTCAGTCGCTACGTGGCCGCGAAACCTCGGCCGACGCGCTCAGGATGAGGGTGGCTCCGGCGCCTCGTCAGCTCGGGTGGTACATCGCCCTCGCGGCGCCCGGGATGTCGGTGAACACGCCGTCGACCCGCAGGTCCCACACCGACTTCAGCTGCGCGGACGTCGAGGCCGTGAACGCCCACACGTGCAGCCGCGCCGCCTTGAAGCCGGCGACCTGGGTCGCTGTCAGCCGCGCCAGGCTGGGCCCGACGATGGTCGCCCCGGCTCCGGTGATCGTGCTCGGCGGAGTGGCCGGGTCCATCACCAGGTAGACGAACCGGATCTCGCTGTCGAGTCCCCGGAGGCGAGGGAAGACCGCCGGGTAGAAGGACTGCACGTACGTGCTCGACGACAGGTTGTTGTCGTGGATCACGGCCATGAACTTGGCGATCTCGTCGTCGGTGACCGAGTTGTCCTTCAGCTCGGGCGCGATCAGCAGGTGCTTGCCGGCCGCGTAGGCGGCGACCTCGGCGAACGTGGGGATCGGCCCACCGTCGTTGTCGGTGGGGCAGTTCGCCCGGAGGTACTCCAACGTCTGCGCCACGACCGGCCCGGTGCAGCTGGTCGTCCGGTCCAGCGTGGTGTCGTGCATCAGCACGAACTCGTCGTCGGCGGTCAGCTGCAGGTCGAACTCGAGGACGTCCGCCTTGTCGGAGGCGTACTCCATGGACCTCAGGGTGTTCTCGGTGATGCCGGGCACGCGCGCCCCGCGGTGTCCCAGGATGACGGGGGCCGGGGGAGGAGGGACCGGCCGCGGCTTGGGGGCGGTACGCCGCCTCACCTCGGCGTACACCAGGTTCCACGTGCGGAGGTTGACCTTGCCGGTCACCCGCAGGTGCTGCTGGCGCTGGAACCGCTTCACAGCCCGGACCGTGGCGACGGTGTAGCGGCGGTCCACCTGGGACTTCGCCAGCAGGTGCAGGGTGTACAGCCGCGACTCCACGACCTTCACCTGCGCGCCGCGGCTGCCCCGGTGCAGGTTGAGCGAGGAGGCCGAGGCGGACGCCGTGCCCCACGCGACCGCGCACAGCACGGTGACGACGATGACGCAGGCGCGCCCGAACTGCTTCATCTTGATGTCCACTCGAATCCCCGGAGACCTGAGGCGCTCACCCTAGGGGCCCGCGAGACGTCGTGTGGGGTGATCAGCCGAATGGCGGACACATGGGTAACGTGACCTCGAACCGACCGCCAGACGAAAGGCGCACCCATGTCCACCCGCGAACACCTCTTCAGCGTCGTCGCCAGTCTTCAGCCCGTGGTGCACGGTGTCTCGGCCCAGGAGATGGGCGGATCCACCCCGTGCACCGAGTTCGACGTCCGCACGGTGGCCAACCACATGCTGGGCACCGTCGAGGCCATGCGCCGGGTCGGCGCCTCCGAGCCGCTCGACCCGCAGGACCCGTGGGGCACCAACGGGGACAACGTCCGCGAGCAGTGGCGCGACGACCTCAGCGACCTGCTCACGGCCTACGCCAAGGCGTGGAGCCAGCCCGAGGCCTGGGAGGGCGACGCCATGGACGGCGCGCTGCCCAAGCAGCTGGTCGGTGACATGGGCTTCGTCGAGGTGATGCTGCACGGCTGGGACCTCGCCAAGGGCTCCGGCCAGGACGTGGCGTACGACGACGCCGCCGTCGAGCGTGCCCTGGAGATCATGGAGGTGATCGGCGAGCAGGGCCGCGGCCAGGGGGCCTTCGGTCCCGAGCGGGACGTGCCCGACGACGCCCCGGACTTCGCCAAGGTGCTGGCCAAGTCGGGTCGCGATCCCGAGTGGACACCGTGACCGTCGACCCGCGCCTGCTGGACGACCTGGAGTGGCGCGGACTGATCGCGCACTCGACCGATCTCGATGCCCTGCGCGAGGCCCTGACCGCCCAGTCCGTGCGGTTCTACGTGGGCTTCGACCCGACCGCTCCGAGCCTGCACATGGGCAACCTGGTGCAGATCCTCACCGCCAAGCGGCTGCAGCTCGCCGGTCACACGCCGTACGCCCTCGTGGGCGGGGCCACCGGGATGATCGGCGACCCTCGTGACTCGGGGGAGCGGACGCTGAACTCCCTGGACACCGTCAAGGAGTGGGTGGAGAAGGTCCGTCACCAGATCGAGCCCTACCTCGACTTCGAGGGACCCAACGCGGCCACGATGGTGAACAACTACGACTGGACCGCGAGCCTGTCGACCATCGACTTCCTGCGCGACATCGGCAAGCACTTCCCGGTGAACCGGATGCTGGCGCGCGACGTCGTGAAGAGCCGCCTCGAGGCCGGGATCAGCTACACCGAGTTCAGCTACGTGCTGCTGCAGTCGATGGACTTCCTGAACCTCTACCGCGACCACGGCGTGCGGCTGCAGTTCGGGGGGAGCGACCAGTGGGGCAACCTCACCGGTGGTGTCGAGCTGATCCGCCGTCACGACGGGGGGAAGGCACACGCCTTCGCGACCCCGCTGGTCACCAAGGCCGACGGCACCAAGTACGGCAAGACCGAGGGCGGTGCGCTGTGGCTCGATCCCGAGATGCTGTCGCCGTACGCCTTCCACCAGTTCTGGCTCAACGCCGAGGACGAGAAGGTCGGTGAGCTGTTGCGCATCTTCACTTTCCTCCCGCGCGAGGAGATCGAGTCGCTGGAGGCCCTGACGGCCGAGAAGCCCTACCTGAGGGCCGGCCAGAAGGCGTTGGCGGACGCGGTCACCACCGAGGTCCACGGGGCCGCAGAGACCGAGAGCGCCAAGGCGGCGGCCGCGGCGCTGTTCGGGGGAGGTGACCTGCGCGAGCTGCGCGAGGACACCCTCGCCGCGGCGCTGCGCGAGGCCGGCTCCACGCAGGCGGCCCGAGGTACGCCGTTCGTCGACCTGCTCGTGGACACCGGCCTAGCCAAGAGCAAGGGGGAGGCGCGCCGGACGATCAGCGAGGGTGGCGCCTACCTGAACAACGAACGCGTCACCGAGGTCGAGCACGTGCCCGGCGAGGACGACCTGATCGGCGGGAGCTGGCTCGTGCTCCGACGCGGGAAG
>JAOPYC010000143.1 GCA_025964795.1 Marmoricola sp. | reverse complement strand
CGATCTTCTCGTAGGGGTCCTCCAGCTCGATCTCCTTGGCGATGCTCACACCATCGTTGGTGATGGTGGGGGCTCCCCACTTCTTCTCGAGTACGACGTTGCGGCCCTTGGGGCCGAGTGTGACCTTCACGGCGTCGGCGAGGATGTTCATCCCACGCTCGAGTCCGCGACGGGCCTCCTCGTTGAAAGCAATCAGCTTCGGCATGGCTCTTGGTGATTCCTCACGCTTAAGAGATGGGTGGCCGTCGTCGTCGCCCGCGACGGACGGTCCGGGCTGACCCGGCGGACCCTTCCCGCCAGCGCCTTCGAACCTCGACTAGGACGGCCGTGGATCGGTGCAGCTTCTGTCACTCTCACCGGGAGAGTGCCAACTGCATTTTTAGCACTCGACCCAAGCGAGTGCAAACGCCCGACCCGCCGATTTCCCCCCGGTCCGGTCAGACGACGTCGTCCGCGCCGAGCGCCTCGACGACCTTGTCCTCGCGTCCGGGGGCCAGCCGGGCGTGCGTGCGGCCGTAGAAGGAGTAGATCGCCATGCCCACCACCAGCCACACCAGGAACCGCAGCCAGGTCTCGACGGCCAGGTTGGCCATCAGCGCGACGCACGCGAGCGCCGTGATGATCGGCAGCAGCGGGACCTGCGGGGTCTTGAACGGGCGGTCCATCTTCGGCTCCGTGCGGCGCAGCACGGCCACCGCGATGGCCACCACCACGAACGCGAACAGGGTGCCGATCGAGACCATCTCCGCCAGCGTGTCGATGGGCACGAAGGCCGAGATCACCGCGACCACGATCGTGGTGCCGATGGTCAGCCGGAAGGGGGTGTTGTACTTCGGGTGCACCCGGCCGACCGCGGCCGGCAGCAGCCCGTCGCGGCACAGGGCGAAGCCGATGCGGCCCATCGCGACGAGGTCGACCAGGATCACCGAGGTCAGGCCGGCGACCGCCGCGATGGAGACGAGCGTCGCGGCCCAGTCGAGGCCCACCTGCTTGAAGGCCTCGGAGATGGGGGCGCTCGCGTCGATGGTCTTGTAGTCGACCATGGCCGTCAGCACCAGGCAGACGAGCAGGTAGAGCACCGTGCAGATCACCAGCGTGCCGATCAGGCCGCGCGGCATGTCCCGGCCCGGGTCCTCGGTCTCCTCGCCCAGGTTGGCGACGGCCTCGAAGCCGCTGTAGGCGAAGAACACGACCGCGGCCGCGGTGAGGACGCCCGCGACGCCGTACGCCGTGGGGCTGGCTCCCGTGGCCCACTGCCACAGCGGCTGGGCGATGCCGCCCTTGGCCCCCGGGTCGGGCTTGCTCTCGGGGAAGAACGGGGTCAGGTTCGAGGCCTTGACGTAGAACAGGCCGGCGACGATGACGAAGACGGTGATGGTCACCTTGATCAGCACCAGGCCGTTGGTGACCCACTTGGACTCGCGGATGCCGACCGCGGCGATGACGCCCAGCACGACCACGATGAAGATGGCACCGACGTTGACCGGCGCCTTCTCCCCGAACATCGACGTCGGCAGCCCGATGGCGCTCTGCAGGTAGCCCGACCAGCCGCGAGCCACCGTGGCCGACCCGAGGGCGAACTCCAGGATCAGGTCCCAGCCGATGACCCACGCGAAGACCTCGCCGATGGTGGTGTAGGCGTAGGTGTAGGAGCTGCCGGCCGTGGGCACGGCCGCGGCCAGCTCGGCGTAGCAGAGCGCCGCCAGCATCGCGACGACGCCGGCGATCAGGAACGAGACCGTGATGGCCGGTCCCGCGTGCTCCTTGGCCTCGACACCGGTCAGCACGAAGATGCCGGTCCCGATCACGATGCCGATCCCGAAGCCCATCAGGTCCCGGGCACCCAGCTGCTTGGCCAGCCCACCCCCGGATCCCTCGTCGTTCTGGTGGATGACGGTCTGGATGTCCTTGGTGCGTGTGATGCCGGTGTTCTCAGCCACGGGGAGCACGACCTGTCCGGAGGGGGAAAGTGCTTGGGTGCGGTGTTCCCGATCAGCGGTTGGTCAAACGTCGCCCCACGAGGTCGGCGAACACGGCGGCGTTGCCTGGGAGCACGTCCAGGTAGAGCCCCGGCTCGGTCACCTCGAGCTCGCTCACCGCCAGGGTCCCGTCGGCCAGGCGCATCTGGTCGACCCGCGCGTAGTCGAACCGCTCCCCGGTCAGCGCGCTCGCGGCCGTGACCGTACGACGGGCCAGGTCGGCCGCCTCGTCGGTGACCGGGACTGCGACCGTGGTGCCGCCGTACTGCTCGTGCACCCGGATCTCCCCGGCGGCCGGCACTTTCTGGGCCTGGGAGACCACCTCGCCGTCGATGACGAAGACCGAGGTCTCCCCCTCGGTGCGCACGGACTCCACCAGCGGCTGGACCGCCCAGGGACCGGGGCCGAACGCCTCGCGATCGGTCGGACCGGGCCCGTCCACGACGACGACCCCGCGGCCGCCCGCCCCGACGGTGGGCTTGACGACGGCGCCGAGCCGCTCGTCGGGCGAGACCTCGGCGATCGCGGCCGGCAACCGGTCGGCATCGTGCACGACGATCGTCGGCACCACGGAGACACCGTCCGCCGCGAGCTGGGGAAGGTAGGACTTGTCGGTGTTCCACGTGAAGATCGCGGCGGAGTTGAGCATCCACGGGACCGCGCTCGCCCAGGCAAGGAACTCCGCGCGACGGGTCTCGTAGTCCCACGTCGCCCGGACCGCGACCAGCCCGGCGGACCAGTCGACGCCCGGGTCGTCCCACACCACCCAGCGCGCGTCGACCTCACGCGCGGCGAAGGCATCGAGCAGGTGGGTGGTGCCCGTCCACTCCTCGCCGTCGGGAAGCGCGGAGAACGTGGCCAGCAGGACGGTCGGTCGAGCCGTCTGCGTCATCTCAGGCGTGCTCGGGCGGGAAGCCGCCGGTGGCGATCGGCCCCCAGCACTCGATCGTCACCCGGATCAGGGACTTGCCCTGGTCGCGCATGGCCTGGCGGTACTCGTCCCAGTCGGGGTGCTCGCCGGAGATGCTGCGGAAGTAGTCGACCAGGGGCTCGACGGCGTCGGGCTGGTCGATCACCTCGGCCGTCCCGTCGAGCTGCACGTAGGGCCCGTTCCAGTCGTCGCTGTGGATCAGCAGCGTGACGGCCGCGTCGCGCCTGAGGTTGGCGACCTTCGCGCGCTGGGGGTACGTCGAGATCACGACCCGGCCCTCCTCGTCGACGCCGCAGGTCACCGGTGAGACCTGTGGCCGCCCGTTGCGGCGCGTGGTCACGAGCGTGGCGTTGTGGCGCGGCCGGACGAACTCGAGCAGCTCGTCGCGCGCGACCTTGTCGGCGGTGGCGATCTTGCGTGGCATGGAGGTCAGCCTCCCGCGACGGCCGGGATGATGCTGATCTTGGTGCCGTCCGGAGTGGGACTGGCCAGGCCTTCGAGGAAGCGCACGTCGTCGTTGCCGACGTAGACGTTGACGAAGCGGCGCAGCTCGCCGCCGTCGTCGAGGACCCGCGCGCGGATGCCGGTGTGGTTCGCCTCGAGGTCGTCGAGGACCGCCGACAGCGTGGCGCCGTCGGCGGTGACCTCGGAGGCGCCGCCGGTGTAGGTGCGCAGGATGGTGGGGATCCGGACGTGGACGGACACAGGCTCTCCTGGTGGTCGGTGAGTGGGAGGGTCGGCCTCGGTCAGATGATGCCGGAGGCGGTGAACGCGGCGTAGGACGGCTCGATGGTCGCCGCCGCTCCGACGAGGTCGGAGACCGCGTCGAGGGTCTTGAGCCCGTGGCCGGTGTTGATCACGACGGTCTCGAGGCTGGTGTCCAGCTGCCCGGTCTCGACGAGCTTCTTGAGCACGCCGACGGTGGTGCCACCGGCGGTCTCGGTGAAGATCCCCTCGGTGCGGGCGAGCAGCACGATCGCCTCGCGGACCTGGTCGTCGGTGATGTCCTCGACCGCACCGCCGGTCTCCCGGCAGATGTCCAGCACGTAGATGCCGTCGGCCGGGTTGCCGATGGCCAGGCTCTTGGCGATGGTGTCCGGCTTGACCGGGCGGATCGCGTCGATGCCGGCCTTGTAGGCCACCGAGACCGGGGAGCAGCCGGTGGCCTGGGCTCCGTAGACCTTGTAGGGCTTGTCCTCGACGAGCCCGAGCTTGATCAGCTCCTGGAAGGCCTTGTGCACCTTGGTCAGCTGGGACCCGGAGGCGACCGGGATCACGATCTGGTCGGGCAGCCGCCAGCCGAGCTGCTCGGCGATCTCGTAGCCCAGCGTCTTGGAGCCCTCGGCGTAGTAGGGCCGCACGTTGACGTTCACGAACGCCCAGCCCTCCTCCTCGCCGGCGATCTCGGAGGCGAGGCGGTTGACATCGTCGTAGTTGCCGTTCACCGCAACCAGGTTCTCGGTGTAGACGGCCGAGTTGACCTGCTTGGGCTTCTCGAGGTTCGCGGGGATGAACACGACGGTCTTGATGCCGGCGCGGGCCCCGGCCGCGGCGACCGCGTTGGCCAGGTTGCCGGTCGAGGGGCACGCGAAGACCTTGCTGTGGAACTCGGTGGCCGCGCTCAGGGCGCAGGCGACGACGCGGTCCTTGAAGGAGTTCGTCGGGTTGGTGGAGTCGTCCTTGACCCAGAGCTTCTCGAGGCCGAGTTCACGGGCGAGGTTGTCGGCCCGGAGCAGCCGGGTGTAGCCGGGCTCCATGTTGGGGCTCTGCTCGATGTCGTCGGGGACGGGGAGCAGCGCCTTGTAGCGCCAGATGTTGCGGGGACCGGCCTCGATCTGCTCGCGGGTGACCTCGGGGAAGTCGTAGGCGACCTCGAGCGGACCGAAGCACTCCGGACACGCGTAGTGCGGGCCGAGCTCGATCTCGTGGCCACACTCGCGGCAGGCGAGCCCGGTGGCGTTGCCGAAGGCACGGTCCCGAAGCGCTGAGCCGGTAGTCCCGGTTGCAGGTGAGGTGTCAGTGGCGATGCTCAAAGGAGGCCTCCTTCTCATCTTCCCTGGACCGGCTCTCGGACCAAGACGGATTTGGCACCGCACCACACGTGTCCGAAAAGGATCGGAGGCTCGTGTGGCGGTTGCCGGGACTTCAACGGGCCGTTTCCCTCAGTCCCTCTCGATGAGCTGTGCTCCACAGTAGGTAGTCGTCTCAGAATGTGCACACCGATCCCGACATGCGAGATGCGCTGTCTCACGCGGCGTACGCCCCTCCAGAGCGGCTGATACCAAGGAGACATGCCTGCCTTTCTCGTGGAACTGCACCGCTCAGGGACCTCCTGGCAGGACCGGCTCCCGGCCGAGGAGCAGTCGGGGTGGGAGGTGCACGCGGCGTTCATGGATGCCCTCGTCGACTCCGGCTTCGTCCTGCTCGGCGGGCCGGTGGCCGGCGAGCACCGGGTGGTGCTGGCCGTCGAGGCCGCGAGCGAGGACGACGTGCACGTCGTCCTGGCCCAGGACCCGTGGAGCGGCAGCCACCTCCAGCTGGTGTCGCTGGAGCCCTGGCGCCTGCGGCTGGACAGCCGGAACCGCGCCTTCTGACTCCTCGTGCGGCCTCAGGCGCGGGAGTGCTTGATGTCCGCGGTGAGCTCGCTGAGCAGCTCGAGCACGCCGTCGGGACCGGCCACCACGACGTCCGCGAGGTCGGCCAGCGCGTTCTCCTCGTCGGAGGCCGAGCAGACCAGCAGGGCCGGGAACCCCCGCCCGCGCAGCTCCTCGACCGCCTTGAACGCCTCGACGTCGCCCAGGTCGTCGCCGCAGAACACGAAGGCCTTGGCGCCCAGCTCCTCGGCCAGGCGGCGTACGGCGGCACCCTTGTGCATCCCGTGGGCCCGCACCTCCACCACCCAGCGCCCGGGCTCGACGTCGAGGTCGTGGCTCTTCGCCGCGTCGCTGAGCAGTGGCAGCAGCCGCTCGAAGGCGGCCTCGGGGTCCTCCAGGCGCCGCGTGTGCACGGCCACCGCCAGCCCCTTCTCCTCCACCCACGCGTCGGCCGCGTCGGCTCTCCGCAGCAGGCGCGGCAGCTCCCCCAGCAGCGTGGCCAGGCCACGGGGTGGCTTCGGGGAGATCACCCGCCGGTCGGTGGAGGTCCAGCGCTCGTTGCCGTACTGGCCGAGCACGAACAGCTCGCGACCGCTCTCCCCGATGGCGTTGCCGACCTCCTCGAGACCCCCGAGGGCCAGGGCCTGGCGGGCCGGGCGCCCGGTGATCACCGCCACGGCCCGGACCTGGGCCGCGAGGGCGACGAGCACGTCGGGGGCGCCGGGGTGGATGTGCGCCTCCGCCGGGTCGTCCACGATCGGGGACAGGGTGCCGTCGAAGTCGAGCCCGACGACGAGGTCGTCGGCCGCGCGCACCAGCGCGGCGTACTCCCGCTCACCAGACGTCGAGCCGAACTCCATGGGGTCACTGTTCCAGCCCCACGGTGGGCTTGTCGAAGCCGTCCGCGCCCGCGTGGGCAAACCCGGCGAGCCCGTCGCCGGAGTGCGGGTCAGCGGTAGTCGTCGGTGAGGATCACCGTGACGCGGTCGAAGCGCATCGGGTCCTCGGCCGGGCGGAGCTTCTTGATCCCGAGGTCCTTGCCCAGCTCGCGGGCGGCTTCCTTGAGCTTCGGGGGGTAGTAGACCGAGGTGCCGTCGATGGTGCCGTACCAGTTGTCCGAGCCGACGACGTTCCACCCGGCGGCCTTGGCCTTCTCGGCGACGCCACCGGCGAGGCCCTTGGTCCGGGTGTTGTTGAAGACCTCGACGAGGACCTCGCTGCGCTTGATCCGCTTCACCTTCGGCTTCGCGGAGGCCGTCGCGGTGGGGGCGGTCGTGGTCGGGGTGGCGGAGGGCTGGCTGCTGGTCGCGGGAACGGCGGTGTCGCCGCCCGGCGTCTGGTCGGGGTCGTTGGCCACGAACACCAGGCCGGCGACCGCGACGGCGGAGATGCACAGGACCAGCAGTCGCGTCGGGAGGACCACACCGCGCTCGTCGCGGACGCGTCGGGACATCCGGGTCACTCCGAGAGGTCGAAGCCGAGGCGGCGCGCGGAGCGCTGGCGCTGCCGGGTGGCCCGCAGCCGACGCAGGCGGCGGACCAGCAGGGGGTCGTGGGCCAGCGCCTCGGGACGGTCGATCAGGGCGTTGAGCACCTGGTAGTAGCGGGTCGAGGACATGTCGAACTTCTCGCGGACGGCCTGCTCCTTGGCGCCGGCGTACTTCCACCACTGGCGCTCGAAGTCGAGCATCGCCGCGTCCCGCGAGGACAGCTCGGCAGAACCCTCCGGCTGGGAGTGGTTGAGCGCGTGGCTGGCGACCATCTGGACGGCTCCTCAGGCGTGGAACGACAGGCTGTCCGGCTCACTATAGGGGAGGAAATACAACGATGTCATTTGGTCGGCGGCGTGGCGCGCGCGGCTCCGCGCCCCGGCTGGGGGCGGCCGTGTCCGCGCCGCGGAGATGGGTACGGTGAGCCGCATGGACACGATCCGCTGGGGAGTCATGGCACCGGGCCGGATCGCCCGCAGCTTCGCGGCGGATCTCGCCCTGGTCCCGGACGCCGAGCTGGTGGCCACGGGGTCGCGCAGCCTCGACCGGGCCACGACGTTCGCCGACGAGTTCGGGGGTGCTGCCCACGGCTCCTACGAGGAGCTGGTCGCCGACGAGGCGGTCGACGTCGTGTACGTCGCCTCGCCGCACCCGCTGCACGCCGAGCACACCCGGATGGCGCTCGCGGCCGGCAAGCACGTCCTCTGCGAGAAGCCGATGACCCTGGACGGGGCCTCCACCGCTGCGCTCTTCGACGAGGCCGCCGAGCGCGGGCTGTTCCTGATGGAGGCCATGTGGATGGCCACGCACCCCACGATCCGCACGCTCCGGGCGCTGCTCACCGACGGCGAGCACGGGACCGCCCGCCAGGTGCACGCCAGCATCGGGTTCGTCGCCGGCCCCGACCCGACGTCCCGGCTGGTCGACCCCGCCCTCGGCGGGGGTGCGCTCCTCGACATGGGCGTCTACCCGCTCACCTTCGCCCAGCTCCTCCTCGGCGAACCCGACCAGCTGACCGCGGTCGCGAACCTCTCGGACCGCGCCATCGACCTCGACATCTCGATCGCCGGGCGCTACCCGGGCGGCGCGACCGCTGCGCTGACCGCGACGCTCACCTCGCACGCCTCGGTCACCGCCACGGTGTCGACCGAGATCGGGACCTTCGAGCTGCCGCGCCCGTTCTACTCGCCCGACCGGATCCGGTGGACGTCGTACTGGACCGAGGGCGGCGCCGGCGAGTGGATCGAGCCGGACGAGCCGGTGGTCGGGCAGGGCTACGGCAACGAGGCGATGGAGGTGCACCGTTGCCTGCGCTCGGGCGCGCTGACCAGCGAGCTGGTGCCGCCCTCCCAGACGATCGCGCTGATGCGGCAGATGGACGACCTCCGGGCGCAGGTGGGCGTCAGCTACGCCGATAGGGTCGGGACGTGACCCAGAGCCCGAGGAAGCGCGCCGCCGACCTGGTCGTGGTCGCCAACCGGCTGCCCGTCGACCGGGTCGTCGAGGACGGCGAGACCACCTGGCGGCGGTCCCCCGGCGGACTGGTCTCGGCCCTGGAACCGGTGATGCGCGCCAACAGCGGCGCGTGGATCGGCTGGCCCGGCGACACCGGCGAGGTGCCCGAGGCGTTCGAGGACGAGGGGCTGACCCTGGTGCCGGTGGCCCTGTCCGAGCAGGAGGTGGCCGAGTTCTACGAGGGCTTCTCCAACGACACGCTCTGGCCGCTCTACCACGACCTGGTGGCCAAGCCGTCCTTCCACCGTGAGTGGTGGGACTCCTACGTCAAGGTCAACCAGCGCTTCGCCGACGCGGCCGCCAGGTTCGCCGCCAAGGACGCGACCGTCTGGGTGCAGGACTACCAGCTCCAGCTGGTCCCGGCGATGCTGCGCGAGCTGCGCCCCGACCTGCGGATCGGGTTCTACCTGCACATCCCGTTCCCTCCCGCCGAGCTGTTCTCCCAGCTGCCCTGGCGCCGCCAGATCCTGGAGGGCCTGCTCGGGGCCGACCTGGTCGGCTTCCAGCTCTCCGGCGCGGCCCAGAACTTCATCCGGCTGGTGCGCCAGCGCGTCGGGCACAAGACCCACCGCGACTCCGTCTACCTGCCGGACGGGCGTGTGGTGCTCGCCAAGGCGTTCCCGATCTCGATCGACACCGCCGGCTTCGAGAAACTGGCCCGGTCCGACGAGGTGGGCGAGCGCGCCGCGCAGATCCGCCAGGACCTCGGCAACCCGCGCAAGGTGTTCCTCGGCATCGATCGGCTCGACTACACCAAGGGCATCTACGCCCGGCTGCGCGCGTTCAGCGAGCTGATCGCCGACGGCCACTTCAGCGTCGAGGACGCGGTGTTCGTCCAGGTCGCGACGCCGTCGCGCGAACGCGTCGACCAGTACCGCCAGCTGCGCGACGACATCGACCGCCTCGTCGGCCACATCAACGGCGACCTCGGCCGGATCGGGCGCCCGGCGATCTCCTACCTGCACTCGTCCTTCCC
>JAOPYC010000125.1 GCA_025964795.1 Marmoricola sp. | reverse complement strand
TGGTGCACATCTCCGAGCTGGCCGAGCGCCACGTGGAGATCCCCGAGCAGGTCGTCCAGGTCAACGACGACGTGATGGTCAAGATCATCGACATCGACCTCGAGCGTCGCCGGATCTCGCTGTCGCTCAAGCAGGCCAACGAGACGGCCACCGCGGTCGAGGGCGAGGAGTTCGACCCGACCCTCTACGGCATGTCCGCGACCTACGACGAGCAGGGCAACTACATCTACCCCGAGGGCTTCGACCCCGACACAGGTGAGTGGCTCGAGGGCTTCGACGACCAGCGCAAGGTCTGGGAGGACCAGTACGCCAAGGCGCACGCGCGCTGGGAGGCCCACCTCAAGCAGCAGGTCGAGGCCAAGCAGGCCGAGGTCGAGGCCGGCGAGGCCACGTCCTACTCCAGCGGTGGCGAGACGACTCCCGACGAGGGTGGCTCCGAGGCGGAGGGCGGCTCGCTCGCCTCCGACGAGGCGCTGCAGGCCCTCCGCGAGAAGCTGACCGGCGGGGGCGCCTGACCCGCAGAGCATTTCGGAAAGCACAGGAGCCCGGCCCCGACTCTCGGGGACCGGGCTCCGGTGCGTCCGGACGAGCGTCGCGGTCAGATGACGCCGGCGGCCCGGGCGGGCGCGGCGTAGGCCTCCGCGAGGGAGGCGACCGTCTCGTGGGCGTTGAGCCCGCTCGGGTTCGGCACCACCCAGAGCTCGGCTCCCTCGAACGCCTCGTCCTGCCGGCCCAGCACGGCCTTGGGGCGCCCGAAGGCCTGGCGGTACGCCGTGACCCCAAGGATCGCGACCACCTTCGGCCTGCGGGTCCGCACCAGCTCGCGCAGCCGCAGCCCGCCCGCGCGCAGCTCCGCCGCGGTCAGCTCGGAGGCCTTCGCGGTGGCCCGCGGCGCGAGGTTGGTGATGCCCAGGCCGCGTGCCCGGAATCGCTCCCGGTCGGCGTCGGTCATCCCGTCCGCCGGGCTGACCGGCTCGGTGAGGACGCCGGCCCGCAGCAGGGCGGGGTAGAAGCGGTTGACCGGGTGCGCGAAGTGCGTCTGGACCGCGGCCGTCCACAGCCCGGGGTTGATCCCCACGAACAGCAGCCGCAGGCCATCGCCCAGCAGGTCGGGGACCTCGACGTCGCGGAAGGACTGGAGCTCGGCCCTGCTGAAGCCCATCAGCCCGGACCCTTCAGGAGCGCGTTCACGGCCTCGGGAAGGTCGAGGCGGCGCACCTTGCCGGTCGCGGTGCGCGGCAGGGTGTCGAGCCGGTGGTAGTCCTTGGGGCGCTTCGCCGGTGCCAGGTGCTCGCGCGCGTGGGCGCGGAGGGTGTCCTCCCGCACCGGGCCCACGACGGCCGCACACACGCGCTGCCCCCACCGCTCGTCGTCGACCCCGAAGACCGCGATGTCCTCCACGCCCGCGACCTCGCCTAGCACCCGCTCGACCTCGGCGGGGTAGACGTTCACGCCGCCGGTGATGATCAGGTCCTCGCGGCGCCCGTCGAGGAACACGTAGCCGTCCTCGTCCACCCGGCCGAGGTCACCGACGGTGAACGCCGGGCCGGCCTCGGTGTCCCGCCAGGCCTGGGCCGTCTTCGCAGGGTCGCTGAGATAGCTGAACCGCGCGTGCCGGGGTACGGCGCACCACAGGTGGCCGTCCTCGTCCGCGGTCATCGTCCGCCCGGGTCGTGCTCGCCCCAACGTCCCCGGGCGCTCCAGCCACTCCTCGCTGCGGCAGGCGGTGAACTGGCCCTCGGTGGACCCGTAGAACTCCCAGGTCGCATCGTCGGGGAACTCCTCGACCAGCCGACGCTTCACCCACTCCGGGCAGGGGGCACCGGCGTGGGCCACCAGCCGGAAGCAGGTCAGGTCCGGGGTGCCGTGCTCGTCCCAATGGACGAACAGCCGCTGCAGGTGGGCCGGCACGCAGAACATCGAGGTGGGCCGGTGCTCCCGGATCGCGGCCGTGACCGTCCCCGGCTCGAAGGGCCCGGGCACGACGACGCGACCACCGGCCAGCAGCGTGCCCATCGCGAACCGCAACGGCGCCGAGTGGTGCAGGGGGCCGAGCACGAGGTTCACGTCGTCGGGGCCGAACCCCCACAGGTCACGCTCCTCGGCGAGGAGGGCTTCCGCGTCCGCCCGGTCGAGCAGCCCCGAGAAGACGCCCTTGGGTCGGCCGGTGGTGCCGCTGGTGAGGTGGATCGGGCGGCCCCGAGGCGGGCCGTCCGGCTCGGCGCCCAGCTCGTGGCCCAGCTGCTCGTGGAGGTCCGCGAGCTGCTGCTCCGAGTCGACCACCAGGGCCGGGTCGAGGTCGGCCAGCAGCGCCTCCCGCTCGCTCGGTGTCAGCTTCACGTCCATCGGGACCGGGAAGACGCCGTGTCGCAGCAGCGCGATCACCAGCTCGGCGTACGCCACGGAACCGGGGACGAGCAGCGCGACCCGCGACCCGGGGGCCAGCTCTCGTGCGTCCACCTGCCGATCCTGTCAGCCAAGCGGGGGACAGGCAGGGGGTGGGTGCGTCACACTTCGCCCATGATCCGCTTCGAGCTGGGCTTCGGCCTGTTGGTGATGGCGCTGTGGGTGTACTGCCTGGTCGAGGTGATCTCCAGCGACGAGGGCGCGATCCGCAACCTGCCCAAGGTGCCCTGGCTGCTGATCGTGCTGCTGTTCCCGTTCGCGGGCTCCGTGGCCTGGCTGGTGGCGGGGCGCCCGCAGAACGCACCGGGCCGGTCGAGGTACGAGCGCGCGGTCCCGGAGTTCCCGGAGTACGACCGCCCGGGCCGGGCCGCGGCCACCAGCCCCGAGGACGACGAGCAGTTCTTGAAGAAGGTGCGCGAGCGCGCCGAGGAGCAGCGCCGCGCCTACCGCGCCGACCAGCTGGAGCGCGAGCGCGAGGAGCACGAGAAGCTCCAGCGCCGGCTGAAGCGTCCCGAGCAGGACGACCCGCAGACAGGCCCTTGAACGGCCCTTTCGCCTCGGCTACGTTCGAACACATGAGCGAACCGACCACGACCCGAACCACCGACGACACCGAGACGCTGGACTCCGAGACCCTGGGCAGCCCGGTCCCCGAGCAGGGCGCCAGCCGCGACCCCGAGGAATGGGTCACCGGCGGCGAGCCGATGACGGGTCCGCAGCGCAGTTACCTCGACAACCTGGCGCGCCAGGCCGGTGAGGAGATCCCGGCCGACCTGACCAAGGCGAAGGCCTCCGAGCACATCGAGCGGCTGCAGCAGCTCAACGCGACGCAGCGTCCCACCGACGACCAGCGCTGAGCCAGGGCTGAGCCGGCGGCTGGCATGATCCCCGCATGACGACACGTGTGGGGCTAACCGGTGGCATCGCCTCGGGCAAGAGCACGGTGGCTGCCGTGCTCGCCGAGCTCGGGGCGGTGATCATCGACGCCGACGCGCTGGCCCGCGAGGTGGTCGCCCAGGGGACCGCCGGGCTCGAGGCCGTGGTCGAGGAGTTCGGTGAGGAGCTCCTCGGTCCCGACGGAGAGCTGGACCGTCCCGCCATGGGCCGCCTGGTGTTCGGCGACGAGTCGGCGCGCAAGCGGCTCGAGGCCATCGTGCACCCCCTGGTCTTCGAGCGCATCGTGGCGCTGGAGGAGCAGGCCCCGGACGACGCGGTCGTCGTACACGACATCCCGTTGCTCGCCGAGAGCGGCCGCGCAGACACCTTCGACGCCGTGCTGGTGGTGGACGCGGATCCCGACCTGCAGGTCCAGCGGATGGTCCGCGACCGCGGCTGGACCGAGGAGGACGCCCGGTCCCGGATCCGCGCCCAGGCCTCCCCGGAGGACCGGCTCGCGATCGCCACGCACCTGATCGAGAACACCGGGACGCGCGAAGACCTCCGCACACGGGTGGCGGAGGTCTTCGCGGACGTTGTCTCGGCGGGATCGCGCACGGCTGGGTGACCAGGCCTGCCCTGCCGCCGAGCGGTCTGGGCGAGCCCTAGGCCGCCAGGACGGGGTCGCCGAGCCGGCGCAGCTTCGCGATCGCCTCCCGCTCGAGCTGACGCACGCGCTCGGCGGAGATGCCGTGGCGGGCGCCGATGTCGGCCAGCTTGTGCTGGCGTCCGTCGACCAGCCCGTAGCGCGACCGGACGATGTCGGCCGAGCGCTCGTCCAGCAGCCCGACGAGGGTGTTCAGCCGGTCCCGGGACTCGGTGTCGAGCACCGTCAGGTCGGGACCCGGCGAGCTCTCCTGGGCGATCAGATCGCCCAACGAGGTGTCACCGTCCTCGTCGATCGGGGTGTCGAGGCTGACGTGGTCACGGCCCCAGGCCATCAGGTCCAGGACGCGCTCGATGTCCATGTCGAGCTCGCCGGCGATCTCCTCGGGGTCGGGGTCGCGGCCCAGCTGGCGCTCGAGGGTGCGGCGAGCCGAGCCGACCTGGTTGAGCTCCTCGACGACGTGCACCGGCAGCCGCACCACGCGGGCCTGCTGGGCGATGCCGCGGGTGATCGCCTGGCGCACCCACCACGTGGCGTAGGTGGAGAACTTGTAGCCCTTGGCGTAGTCGAACTTCTCGACCGCGCGGATCAGGCCGGTGTTGCCCTCCTGGATCAGGTCCAGCATGGGCATCTGGCTCCGGCCGTACTTGCGGGCGATCGAGACGACGAGGCGCAGGTTGGCGTTGATGAAGCGCTGCATCGCGCGCTCGCCCTCCTCGACCATCCAGAGGAGCTCGTCCTCGGTGGCGAACTTCGGGGCACCGCCCTTGCGGCGGCCGACGCGACCCTCGTCGAGCAGCTTCTGGGCGAACAGGCCGGCCTCGATGGTCTTGGACAGCTCGACCTCGGTGGCGGCGTCCAGCAGCGGAGTCCGGGCGATCTCGTCCAGGTAGAGCCCGACGCTGTCGCGACCCTCGATCTCGCGATCGTTGCGGGTGGTGGTGGTGGTGCTCATGGCGGACTTCCCTTCCTACAGGTGGACCGATCTCGCTGGTCCTGCTTGGTCCAACACATCGCGATGGTGGGGGATTCCCGCCTGCGCCAGGCTCCGGTGCCGGCGCCCTCACTAGTTCAGACGTGCCCGTACCCCGTGAAGTTGCCGGCAACGCGACTTCTCAGGCACTTCTCAGCGAGGTCGTCGACGAGGTGTCCTCGGCGGGCAGACTGGGCGCATGCGGATCGATCTGAACGCCGACCTCGGCGAGGGGGTCACCGACGACGAGGGACTGCTCGCGGTCGTCACCAGCGCCAACCTCGCGTGCGGCTTCCACGCCGGTGACGAGGAGACGATGCGCCGGGTCTGCGCGTCCGCGGCCGAACGCGGGGTGGTGGTCGGCGCGCAGGTGTCCTACCGCGACCGGGAGCACTTCGGCCGTCGCCACCTGGACGTCGCGGCGGACCTGCTCACCGCGTGGGTGGCCGAGCAGGTCGAGGTGCTGCAGCGGATCGCGGGCGAGTACGGCACCGAGGTCGCCTACGTGAAGCCGCACGGCGCCCTCTACAACCGGGTCGTCGACGACGAGGAGCAGGCGGCCGCCGTGCTGGCGGGCAGCGGGACGCTCCCGGTGCTGGGGCTGCCCCGCTCGGCCGTCCTGCGGCTGGCCGGGACAGCGGGTCGTACCTGCGTCCGCGAGGGGTTCCCGGACCGGGGCTACTCGGACGACGGCCGGTTGCTGCCCCGGGACCAGCCCGGGGCCCTGGTCGAGGGCGTGTCCGCGATCGCCGGCAACGCCGTCGAGATGGCCCGCGGCGGCGAGGTGCAGTCGCTGTGCGTGCACGGGGACTCCCCGGGAGCGGTCGCTGCGGCCACGGCCGTGCGCGTCGCCCTGACCGAGGCCGGGTTCACCCTGCGGCCGTGGTCCCGCTGACCGTCGAGGTTGTCCACAGGGGGGTGTGGACGGCGTGTGGAGAACGTGCCGATCCTGTGGATCCACTGGCCGTTCCTGTGGGCAATCCGGCGCCGATGCCGATAGTTCCAGGATCCCGCTGGACAGGCCTTGTGCTGTGCCCGCCGGTGCCGTAGAAATCTCTTCACCGCAGCCCGCAAGGGCCGTGGGGGATCGGATGAAGAGTGCGGGATCCACCCGGTGGGGAGACCTACCGGAGGTCGTCGGGTGATGAGACGGCCGGCCCCGTAGTCGTCACCGGTCCGGGGCAGAGCATCACGGCTGTTCCACCCAGTGGGGTTCGCGGCGACTCATACTCGCCGCGGACCCCACGCCTAGTTCGGCGGTTCCCCGAATCGCGCGCTGTCCACGCCCAGCACGCCTCCGGTTTGCGAGGATGGTGGGATGGAGGCCCGGCTGGTCGGTGACCACGCGCTGCTGCTGCAGTGCAGCGGCCCCGACGAGGTACGCGCGGCGTACGCCGAGGCCAGGCGGCGCCAGGACTCCGGTGAGCTGACCTGCACCGACGTCGTCCCGGGGGCCACCACCCTCCTCCTCGACGGCCTGCGCGAGCCCGGCTCCGTGCTCGGCGGCCTGGCGGACTGGTCCCTCGAGGTCGCAGGCGAGGACGCGGGCCCGCTCGTCGAGCTCTCCGTGACCTACGACGGCCCCGACCTCGAGCCGGTGGCCAAGCACTGCGCGATGGACGTCGACGAGGTCGTGCGGCGGCACCGGCAGACCGAGTTCGTGGTGGCCTTCTGCGGCTTCGCGCCGGGCTTCGCCTATCTCAGCGGGCTGCCGGAGGAGCTGCACGTCCCGCGGCGCGAGAGCCCCAGGTCCACGGTCCCGTCCGGGTCGGTCGGCCTGGCCGGGGCGTTCACCGGCGTCTACCCGCGGTCCTCACCGGGAGGCTGGCAGCTGATCGCGCGGACCGGCGAGCGGCTGTGGGACGCCGACCGGGACCCGCCGGCGCTGCTGACGCCCGGCACCCGGGTGCGCTTCGTGGACGGCGACCCGGATGGCTGAACGCTCGCTGGAGGTGCTCCGCGCCGGCCCCCAGGTCACCGTGCAGGACCTCGGGCGCACCGGTCGGGCCCACCTCGGGGTCCCGCGGTCGGGGGCCCTGGACGGGCCGGCGCACCGGCTGGCCAATCGCCTGGTCGGCAACGACGAGTCCGCAGCCACGCTGGAGTGCCTGGGTGGCCAGCTGACGGTGCGCGCGCGGACCGCGGTCACCATCGCGGTCACCGGGGCCCGGGTGCCCGTCGCCGTGGCCGGGCGGCAGCGGGAGTGGGGCAACGCCGTCGCGGTGCCCGCGGGTGCGGAGGTGGAGCTGGGGGTCGCGACCCAGGGGCTACGGGCCTACCTGGCCGTCTCCGGCGGCATCGCGGTGGAACCCGTGCTGGGGTCCCGGTCGACCGACCTCCTCTCCGGTCTGGGTCCCGACGTGGTCGGCGAGGGGGACGTGCTCCCGGTGGGTGATCGGGTGCGGTCCCCGGTGCCGGTCGAGGCCGTGCCGGCACCGCCCGTGAGCAGGGTGCTCCGGATGCGCCTCGGGCCCCGTGACGACTGGTTCGAGCGGGCCTGCGTCGCGGCGCTCACCGGCTCGGCGTACGTCGTGGGCAGTGACTCCAACCGGATCGGGCTGCGCCTGGAGGGCGAGCCGATCCGCAGGCGGAGGGACGACGAGCTGCCGAGCGAGGGGATGGTGCTCGGGGCGGTGCAGGTGCCGCCCAGCGGTCAGCCCGTGGTGTTCCTCCACGACCACCCGACGACCGGTGGCTACCCGGTGGTCGGCGTGGTCCTGGCCGAGGACCTGGCCACCTGCGCCCAGCTCCGGCCGGGCGACGAGGTCACTCTTCGGGTGGTCTGACCGGCTCGAGCGCCGGGTCGTCGATCGCGAAGCTGAGCACCCGCCCCGGCGGGGTCTGCGCGGTCTCGAACCGCACCGTGACCACGCCGCGGCCGGAGCCCCACACCCAGCCGCGCCCGTGCTCGCGGTGGACGACGTCCATGCCGGGCGCCCAGCCGCGGTGCCGCGAGGCGGCGGCGACGGCCGCCTCGGTGGCCTCGTCGGGGACCTCCTCGACCTCCTCCTCGTCACCGGCGAAGAGGTCCTCCTGGATCCAGTCGGCGAACCCGGAGACCCCGACGCCGAGCAGGCGTACGCCGCTGGTGGTGTCCAGCTCCGCCAGCAGCCGCCGGGCCACCCGGGCGATCAGCCGGCCGTCGTCGGAGGGCTCGGAGAGGGTCGCGGAGCGGCTCACCGTGGAGAAGTCGTGCAGCCGCACCTTGATCGAGACCGTCCGGCCCGAGATCCGTGCCTTGCGCAGCCGGTCGGTCACCTTGGCCGCCTGCCGGTCGAGCAGCGCCTCGAGCAGCCGCTTGTCGACGTGGTCGGTCTCGTAGGTGTCCTCGACGCTGATCGACTTGGCCTCGCGCTCGGGCTCCACCGACCGGTCGTCGCGGGCGCGGGCCATCGCGTAGAGGCCGGCCCCGTGGGCCCGGCCGAGCAGCCGCACGAGCTCGTCCTCGCTCAGCCCCTCCAGGTCCTCGACGGTGTGCACGCCGCTGCGCCGCAGCCGTTCGGCCGTCGCCGGCCCGACGCCCGGGATCACGGTGACCTGCATCGGTCGCAGCAGGTCCTGCTCCAGGCCCGGCGCGACGACCACGAGCCCGTCGGGCTTGTCGAGGTCGCTGCCGATCTTGGCGATCAGCTTGGAGGTGCCGATGCCGACGGAGCCCGCTATCCCGCCGGTCACCTCGTGGATCTGCCGCTTCAGGTCGCGGGCCAGGGCGCTGACCGAGCTGACGGACCGGTCGGGGAGCTCCGCGGCCTCGAGATCGACGTAGGCCTCGTCCAGCGACAGCGGCTCGACCAGCGGGCTGATTCCGCGCAGCACCTCCATCACCGCCCGGCTGGTGTCGCGGTAGGCGTGGAACCGCCCGGAGAGGAAGGCAGCGTTGGGACACCGGCGCCGTGCCTCGGCCGTGGACATCGCCGAGTGCACCCCGAAGGTGCGCGCCTCGTAGGAGGCGGTGGCCACCACCCCGCGACCACCCACGCCGCCCACCACCACCGGCTTGCCGCGCAGGGACGGCTTGTCCCGTTGCTCCACCGAGGCGAAGAAGGCATCCAGGTCGACATGGAGGATCGTCGGCTCGGAGCGCACGCCGTGATCGTGCCACGCACCGCCGACAGCCTCCCGGGCGACCACGGCCGGCTCGCGTCCACAGGCAGCACGCCCGACCGGGTTGTGCACAGGCGCCGACGAGCCCGTGGGCAGCCCGGCCGTTGCGACCGAGGGTGTCCGGCATGACCCGACCCATCGCGCCCGAACCGTCCACCCCCGATCCCTCGGCCTTCGTGGCCCGCACGCCCACCGACCTGCTCGCGGTCGTCCCCGCGGTCCTCGGCTTTCATCCGCACGACTCCGTCGTGCTGCTCACCTTCGGCCCACCCGAGGGCACCTTCCACGCCCGCGTCGACCTGCCGCTCGAGGCCTCGGACCAAGCGGCCGTCACCGAGATGCTCGTGGACGCGGTGCGCTCGAACGACGTACGCCGGGCCGCGCTGCTGCTCTACACCGACGACCTCGAGGCCGCGCACGCCCAGGCGGTGCTGCTGCTGGGCCGGTTGCTCGACCTCGGCGTCGACGTCATCGAGGTGCTGCGGGTCGACGACGGCCACTGGTACGTCGTCCCCGAGGACGGGTCAGCCGGCACGCCCTACGAGCTCGAGACCCACCCGTTCACCGCGCAGCGCGTCTACGAGGGTCATCTCGTGCACCGCGACCGGGATGAGCTCGTCGACTCGCTCGTCGGGACCGACGAGGACGACACCACCGCGGTGGCCCTGGCCGCGACCCGGTTCGCCGACCTGGTGACGTCGTCCGAGGGGACCGGCCACCCGGTGCACGGGTTCCTCCGGGGCGAGGCGCGGTGGCTGCAGCGGCGCCTCCGCGCGCGGCCCGCGGAACGCGAACCCCTGCACCCGCGCGACGCCGGCCGGCTGCTGGTCCTCGCCTCGCTGGAGCCCACTCGCGACGTGGCCCTGGCCGAGATCACCCGGATGAACTCCGGAGCTCACGTCGACCTCTGGCGCGAGCTGGTGCGGCGCAGTCCGCGGGAGCTGCTGCCCGGGCCGTCCTCGCTGCTGGCCCTGGCCGCGTGGCAGCACGGCGACGGGGCGCTGGCGTGGTGTGCCATCGACCGGTGCCTCGACGTCGACCCGGACCACCCGCTGGCGCACTTCGTGGCCGAGGTGCTCACCGCGGCGGTGCCGCCCGGGGTGTGGCACGGGATCCCGGAGACGGACCTGGAGGTGTTCAGGACCAGCGCAACCGGAGAGGCGGATCGCGCCTCGTGACGCCGGCCCCGCACGACTAGGGTTCGGTCATGGGAGAAGAAGTCGACCTGCAGGAGTTCACCCGGGCTGACCGCACCCGCCACCGCGAGAAGGTGCGCCGCTGCCTCGACGTCTTCGCCCGGATGCTGCGCGAGTCCCGGTTCGACATCGAGGACCCGATGACCGGCATGGAGATCGAGTTCAACCTCGTCGACGACGACGGGCGGCCGGCGCTGAAGAGCGCCGAGGCGCTCGAGGCGATCGCCAGCCCGCACTTCCAGACCGAGCTCGCCCAGTTCAACCTGGAGATCAACGTGCTGCCGCGACACCTGGGCGAGCGCGGTGCCACCGGCTTCGAGGCCGACCTGCGCACCAGCCTGAACCAGGCCGAGGCCAGGTCCAACGAGGTGCACGCGCACATGGTGATGATCGGCATCCTGCCAACCCTCGAGGACGGACACCTCGGCCCGTCCAAGATCAGCCCCAACCCGCGCTACAAGCTGCTCAGCGACCAGATCCTGGCCGCCCGCGGCGAGGACCTGGTCATCGACATCCAGGGGGTCGAGCGACTGCGGACGACCTCGGACTCGATCATGCCCGAGGCCGCCTGCACGAGCACGCAGCTGCACACCCAGGTCAGCCCGGAGAACTTCGCGGCCTACTGGAACGCCTCGCAGGCGATCGCCGGCATCCAGCTCGCGGTCGGCGCCAACTCGCCGTACCTCCTCGGGAAGCAGCTGTGGCAGGAGACCCGCATCCCGCTGTTCGAGCAGGCCACCGACACGCGCAGCGAGGAGCTCAAGGAGCAGGGCGTGCGTCCCCGGGTCTGGTTCGGGGAGCGCTGGATCACCTCGATCTTCGACCTGTTCGAGGAGAACGTCCGCTACTTCCCGGCGCTGCTCCCGATCACCGACGACGAGGACCCGCTCGAGGTGCTGGAGGGCGGCGGCACCCCGACGCTGTCGGAGCTGAAGCTGCACAACGGGACCATCTACCGCTGGAACCGGCCGGTCTACGACACGGTCGGCGGGGTCCCGCACCTGCGGGTCGAGAACCGGGTTCTGGCCGCCGGCCCCAGCGTCGTGGACACGATGGCCAACGCCGCGTTCTACTTCGGCCTGACCCGTGCCCTGGCCGAGGACGACCGCCCGCTGTGGTCGCGGATGTCGTTCTCGGCGGCGGAGGAGAACTTCCACGTCGCCGCGCAGCACGGCATCGACGCCCGGGTCTACTGGCCCGGGATCGGTGAGGTCGACGCCACCGAGCTGGTGCTGCGCCGCCTGCTGCCGATGGCCTACGACGGGCTGGCCCGCTGGGGAGTGGCGAGCGACGAGGCGAACCGGCTGCTCGGCATCATCGAGCAGCGGTGCGTGCAGCACCGCAACGGCGCCTCCTGGTACGTCGCCAAGGTGAGCGCCCACGAGGAGGCCGGAGCCGACCGCGCCGAGGCGCTGCGACTGACTCTGCAGGACTACCGCCAGCTGATGCACGCCAACGAGCCGGTGCACAGCTGGCCGCTCTGAGGACTCAGCCAGGACTCAGCCAGGACTCAGCCAGGACTGGGGGAGCGGTTGCGGACCCTGTGCCACTGACGCTGTTCCCCGCTGACCAGGTCCACCCAGCCGGTGCGGTTCAGGACCAGGAACGCCGGCAGCGGCAGCCCGTGCCGCCCGAACGCCGTGCGGGCCGCGGTGTGCCACGCCGCGTCGGCGTCGGTGAGGTCCAGCGCGCCACCGCGGGTGACCCACGCGCAGGCGTCGTCGATGACGAGGAGGCCGTCGACGGCACGCTCGACGAGGTCGGCCCGCAGCGAGGGATCGTCCACGACACCGTGCGGGAACCGGGTCTGCTGACCGGCGGGATGGCCGACGTGACAGGTCGTCGGCAGGGCACGCCTGTTCCCGGCGGCCGTGACGAAGGCGCGCAGCTCCAGGTGGATGAGCGGGGCGAGGGGACTCTGCATGGCCGACACCCTGCACCTGCTTGGCATGATGACGGGATGGCCATCCACATCACCGGTGACGAGCACGCCGACCAGGTGCTCACCGACTCCCCGTTCGCGCTGCTCTGCGGCATGCTGCTGGACCAGCAGTTCCCGATGGAACGCGCCTTCGCCGGGCCCGCCAAGGTGCTCGACCGGTTCGGCACCCTCGAGCCCGACCAGCTTGCGGCCGCCGACCCGGAGCAGTTCGCCTCGCTGTGCTCCGAGCCGCCCGCCGTGCACCGGTTCCCCGGGTCGATGGCCGAGCGGATCCAAGCGGTCGCGCAGATCGTGGTCGACGACTACGACGGGCACGCCGAGCGGATCTGGACCGAGGCCGCCGACGGCCAGGACCTGCTCGCGCGGATGACCGCGCTGCCGGGGTTCGGTCGGCAGAAGGCACAGATCTTCGTCGCGTTGCTGGCCAAGCAGCTCGGCGTACGCCCGGACGGGTGGGAGTCGGTCGTCGGCGACTACAGCCAGGAGGGCTACCGGTCCGTGGCCGACGTCGTGGACCCGGCCTCGCTGGAGAAGGTGCGGGCGTTCAAGAAGGAGAAGAAGGCCGCCGGCCGGTCGCAGACGGTCTGACCTGCGGGTTTGCGCGGACCCGGCGACGACGGTCCTCGGGTCGTCCGCGATCCGGGCGGTCGCCTGTCCTGGATGCGGGGGAGACGGTCCGGTCCGCGTAGAGTCCGCGGGAGATCACCCGCAGTCGCCGAGGCGAGAAACCCTTGGTGGACGTGCCACAATATGTAAGCGGCTGTTGACAGGTACGGCTCTTGTCGCGCCCCGGACGTTTCCTGAAAAGTTCCTGAACGACAATCGAGAGGTAGTTCGTGTCCTCGAGTTCGTCAAGCACGACCGCGAAGAAGGCGGCCGCCCAGAAGCCCGCTTCTCCGGCCGCCAAGACTTCCCCCGCCAAGAAGGCACCCGCCAAGAAGGCGACCGCCGCCAAGACCGCCGAGCAGATCCAGGCCGAGGTCGCCGCGGTCGGACCCGACGGCAAGAAGGTTCTCGTCGACGTCCCTGACGAGCAGTTCGAGAAGGACGTCAAGGCCGACCCGACGATCAAGGAGGACGAGAAGGACGCCACCTTCATCGTCTCCGCCGCCGACGAGACCGACGAGCCCGAGCAGCAGGTCATGGTCGCGGGGGCTACCGCCGACCCGGTCAAGGACTACCTCAAGCAGATCGGCAAGGTCCCCCTCCTCAACGCGGAGATGGAGGTCGAGCTGGCCAAGCGCATCGAGGCGGGCCTCTTCTCCGAGGAGAAGCTCTCCAAGGGCGGGAAGATCAGCCCGAAGATCCTCGACGAGCTGCAGTGGATCTCCGAGGACGGCCGTCGCGCGAAGAACCACCTGCTCGAGGCCAACCTGCGGCTCGTGGTCTCCCTGGCCAAGCGCTACACCGGTCGCGGGATGCTCTTCCTCGACCTGATCCAGGAGGGCAACCTCGGCCTGATCCGTGCGGTCGAGAAGTTCGACTACACCAAGGGCTACAAGTTCTCGACCTACGCGACGTGGTGGATCCGGCAGGCGATCACCCGCGCGATGGCCGACAAGTCGCGCACCTTCCGCATCCCCGTGCTCATGGTTGTGGTGATCAACAAGCTCGCCCGCGTCCAGCGCCAGATGCTGCAGGACCTCGGCCGCGAGCCCACTCCGGAAGAGCTCGCCAAGGAGCTCGACATGACCCCGGAGAAGGTCATCGAGGTGCAGAAGTACGGCCGCGAGCCGATCTCCCTGCACACCCCGCTGGGCGAGGACGGCGACTCCGAGTTCGGCGACCTGATCGAGGACTCCGAGGCCATCGTGCCCGCGGACGCCGTCTCGTTCACGCTGCTCCAGGAGCAGCTTCACGCCGTGCTCGACACGCTCTCCGAGCGTGAGGCGGGCGTGGTCTCCATGCGCTTCGGCCTAACCGACGGCCAGCCCAAGACGCTCGACGAGATCGGCAAGGTCTACGGCGTGACCCGGGAGCGGATCCGCCAGATCGAGTCGAAGACGATGTCGAAGCTGCGCCACCCGTCGCGCTCGCAGGTCCTGCGCGACTACCTGGACTGACCGTGCCGGAGGCCGTTGTGCAGCCGTGCCGGCCGTGACGGCGCCTCCGCACCCGGACGTGCCGCCGTGGCGCAGCCGGCTGGCCTCGGCGCTGGGCGCGGTCGCCCTGCTGTTGATCGTGCTCTCGATCGTCGACGTGGGCGACCCGTGGACGTTCGTGGCCGCAGCGGTGGCTGCCCTGGCGATGCTCCTGCTGGACGGCTCGCTGCTGCGTTGGTGGCGCCGGGGCGCGGGGCGCACGCGGGGCTGAGCGTCGCCGTCGGGCCGGAAATGGAAAGGCCGCCCGCGACGGGTGGGGTCACGGGCGGCCAAGCACCTGAACGCGTCTCGGGTCGCTTCCAGGTGCTGAGACAAATCATCACCGATGCCGTCATCGTCGGCCGAATCGGACGACGCCGTGGTCTAGTTCAGCCCGATCGGCACGTGGAAAACTTCAGCGGGGGGTGAACGACGTCATGGGAGTCCACCTGGATCGTGGAGGCGATCCTGGTGGACTCCCATGATGGTCGTCCCGTGGTCAGGCAGCGTCAGAGGATGGCCTTCTTCAGGATCGCCTTCGAGGTGACCGAGCTGCCGGCGTCGACGGAACCGACCACCGGCGCGGTGACGGCCGCGGCGGTGGCGGTGATGAGGAGGGCGGCGACGGCGGACCGGATGCGGATACGGCTCATGGTGATTCTCCCTAGTTATGCGGTGTGTGAGCGCAATTCCTATCTGGTGGAGTTATGTCGGTGGGATGGCCCCTTCGGACTATTTTCGAGTAGTTGAGTCCGAAATAAGTGGACATACCTAGAACAGTTGGACGAGTTGTCGCCGAAAGATCTCAGCGAGACCACCTGGTTGCAGCTGGCAACGACATTCGCGGGCCATCTGGTCCATACCGGGACACGTACGGCGCGCCGCACCCCTTGCCACCCAGCCCCGCTTGTGCGCTCCATCCGTGGATGCCCGGCTCGGCCCACAACTGCGACGAGCCGTCCAGGACACCTCCCGCGCCGCCCTGCCTTCGTGGGCTGTGGCAGGTTGTCACCGTGCACGAGGACGACTGGACCCGATGGGCCGCCGCCCGTCCGCACCCGTCGGTGCTGCACCTCGACACGGCCGCCGCCGGCCGGGCGTCGTCGGCCACGCTGGACGCCACGGCCGCCCACGCGCGGCTCGAGGCCGAGGCCGGTGGCTATGTCGCGGAGGGCCGGGCCGCACCGGTCCTGGACCGGCTGCGTCGTGACGTGGCCGGACTCCTCGGCTCGGACGTCGAGGGGGTTGCTCTCGTGGAGAGTGCCACGGCCGCCCTCGTCGCCCTGCTGCGGGTGTGGCCCCTGCCGGAGGGGGCGAGCGTGGGCGTGGCCCCGGGGGAGTGGGGCCCCAACCTCGAGATCCTCGAGCACCACGGCCTGACGCCGGTGGTGCTGGCCGCCGACGCTGACGGTGTCCTGGACCTCGACGCGCTCGAGGTGCGGCTGCGCACCGAACCGCCCGACGTCCTGCTCGTCGACCAGGTCGCCGCCCACCGCGGCCTCGTCCAGCCCGCCGACGACGTTGTGGCACTGGGGCGCGCCTCCGGCGTGCCGGTCTGGGTCGACGTCGCCCAGTCGTCGGGGCACGTCCCCCTACGCGGCGGGGACGCGGTCTTCGGCACCAGCCGGAAGTGGCTGACCGGGCCCCGCGGAGTGGGGATGCTGGCGATCGCGCCGGACCATCGTGCTGCCCTCCGGGTGCTCCGTCCGGCCAAGCACCCGGACCTGCCGACGGTCCACCAGCTCGACTCGGGGGAGGCGCACGTCGCCGGTCGGGTGGGACTGGCGGTGGCCGTCCGCGAGCACCTCGGCCTCGGCCCGGACCGCGTCGCCGAGCGGCTCCGCGAGGTGGGACGACTCACCCGTGAGGCGATCGGGTCCCTCGGCGGCTGGGAGGTGGTGCGTCCCGGTGCGCCGGCCGGTGCGACCAGCGCGATCGTGCCGACGGCCGGGCAGGACGCCGTACGCACCCAGGAGAGGCTGCTCCAGGAGCACTCCATCGTGACCACTGCATGCCTTCCGTGGCGCGCGCCGCTGGAGTCGCTGCCGGGCCTGCGGCCGCAGCCGATGCTGCGGCTGAGCCCGCACGTGGACGTGACCGCCGACGACCTCGAGCGAGTCTGCCGGGCCCTCTCCGGGGACTGATCGGCCCGCACGGCCTTGGTCTTGTCGGTGCTGTTTGCAAGACTGGGGCAGCACACGAGGACGGCCCGCCAACACGCGGTCGCCCCGCACCGACCCGCGGTCACCCAGGTGACCGGTCCGGACCTGGAGGGGTGGAATGACCGCATCACGGAGCAGCACCGAGACGATCGCGCGCGACGACCTGGCCACGAGCGCCGACCCGGTCGGCGCGGCACGGCAGCACGTCGCCGCCCACGCCCTGACCGCCAACGACGGCGGGCTGGTGGGTCTCGAGCTGGAGTTCCACCTCGTCGACCTGGAGCAGCCCGCTCGCCGCCCCACCTGGGCCCGGGTCAGCGAGCTGGCCCTCGGCATCCACGGCCTGCCGTCCGGCAGCCTGGTGACGCTGGAGCCGGGTGGGCAGATCGAGCTGTCCACCCCGCCGGCTCCCGACGTCGTGGCGTCGGTCGCCGCGCTCCGGGCCGACCGCGCGGCGCTGCGCTCCCAGCTCCTGGAGCAGGGGTTCGGGGCCGCCCCCCTCGGCGCCGACCTGGCGCGGCCGGTGGAGCGGATCAACCCCAGCGCGCGCTACCTGGCGATGGAGGAGCACTTCGACGCCCTCGGCTGCGCCGGCTCCGGCCAGGCGATGATGTCCGCGACCGCCGCCCTCCAGGTCAACCTCGACGCGGGACCCGCCTCCGGCTGGCAGGACCGGCTCTCGCTGGTCCGGTCGATGGTGCCGATGCTGGTCGCGCTGTCCTCGACCTCGCCCTACCTGGGGGGTGAGACCGACGGCTGGCACTCCATGCGCCAGGGCACCTGGCAGGGCATCGACCACGACCGCAGCGACCCCGTCCCGGGTGGGGAGCCGACGACGGCGTGGGCGGACTACGCGCTCAGCGCGCCGGTGATGCTGGTCCGCTCGGGTGCGGAGCAACGGTCCGTGACCAGCCGGGTCACCTTCGCGGACTGGCTGCACGGGGACACCACCCCTGGCCGGGCCCCGACCTTCGCGGACCTCGACTACCACCTGACCACGCTGTTCCCGCCCGTCCGGCCGCGCGGCTACGTGGAGATCCGCTGCCTGGACGCGCTTCCCGACCGTTGGTGGCCGGCGGTCGCGGCGATCACCGCCACCTTGATGGACGACCGCGAGGCCGCCGACCTGGCGGCCGAGATCTGCGAGCCCGTGGCGGAGTCCTGGGAGTCGGCCGCCCGGCTCGGCCTCGCCGACCCGGCGATCCGTCGGGCGGTGGACGGCTGCCTCGAGGTCGCCGTACGACGATGCCCCGACGGCCTGCGGTCCGAGGTCGAGGAGCTCACCGAGCTGATCGCGTCCGGACGCACCCCCAGCGGGGAGCTGCGTCGTCGCATCGAGGAGTCCAGCCCGCTCGCGACCCTCGAGGAGGAAGCCCGTGCGTGAGCAGATCGCTCAGGGGCTGGAGGACGCGCGTGGACGCACCCTGCGGCTGACCGACCTCGACGAGCCGGAGCTGACCGCGCAGCACAGCCCGCTGATGAGCCCACTGGTCTGGGACCTGGCCCACATCGGCCAGCAGGAGGACCTCTGGCTGCTGCGCGGCGGCAACGCGGCGGCGCAGGGCCTGCTGTCCTGCAAGATCGAGAGCCTCTACGACGCCTTCGAGCACCCGCGCGCGACCCGGGTGGACCTCCCCCTGCTCTCGCCCCGCGAGGCGCGCGGCTTCATCGGCGACGTGCGCGGCCGGGTGCTCGACGGCCTCGACGGCCTCGCCGAACCGACGCCGGAACGGCTGTTCCCCTACGCCATGGTCGAGCAGCACGAGCAGCAGCACGTGGAGACCATGCTGGCCACCCACCAGCTGCGCCACGGCGCCCCCCTGCTGGGCGCCGGCGCGCCGTTGCCGGGCGGGCGCGTGCTCCCGGCCGACTCGGTGCTGGTGCCCGCCGGTCCGTTCACGCTCGGCGTGGACCTCGACGACGAGCCGTGGTCGCTGGACAACGAGCGGCCCGCACACACCGTGGACCTGCCGGCCTTCCGGATCGCCCGGGTGCCGGTGACCAACGGCGAGTGGCAGGCCTTCATCGCGGCCGGGGGTTACGACCAGCGCGAGTGGTGGTCCGAGCGCGGCTGGCGGCACCGCGTCGACGCCGGACTCGAGCGACCGCTGTTCTGGTCGGCAGACGGCTCACGGCGCCGGTTCGGACTCGTCGAGCAGGTCCCGGCCGACGAGCCGGTGCAGCACGTCTGCTACTTCGAGGCCGAGGCCTACGCCGCCTGGGCCGGGGCGCGGCTGCCCACCGAGCAGGAGTGGGAGAAGGCCTGCGCCTGGGACCCGATCGAGGGACGCCGGCGCCGCTGGCCGTGGGGCGACGCCGACTGGACGCCGGAGCTGGCCAACCTCGGCGGAGCGGCGCTGCGACCCGCTCCCGTGGGTGCCTACGAGGCGGGTGCGTCGGCGTACGGCGTCGAGCAGCTGATGGGCGACGTCTGGGAGTGGACCTCCTCGGACATCGAGCCCTGGGCCGGCTTCGAGACGATGCTCTACGCGGACTACAGCGCCCCGTTCTTCGGCGGCGACTACAAGGTCCTGCGCGGTGGCTCCTGGGCGGTCGGAGGTGCCTCGGTGCGACCGTCGTTCCGCAACTGGGACCTGCCGATCCGGCGGCAGATCTTCAGCGGCCTGCGATTGGCCTGGAACGTTGTGTAGGCACCTGGCCTGGCTCGGAGAGCCACGCACCGTGTCCTCCCTGGTCCTCGACCCGCCCTTCGGGCTGGAGCGCCAGTCCTACGCCCCCCGACGCCAGCTACGGGGCCTGATGAACGCCGACGGCTGGGGCGTGGGCCTCTACGCCGAGGATCAGGCCGCCCCCGTCCGTTGGCGGTCCGCCAAGCCGCTCTGGGGGGATGCCTCGTTCGCGTCGGTGGCACCCGTCCTGCGATCGCGCGCCGTGCTCGCGGCCGTGCGCTCGGCGTCGGCGGGCATGCCGATGGACGAGAGCGCCGCGGCGCCCTTCACCGACGGGCGCTGGCTGCTCTCCCACAACGGCCGGGTGAGCACGTCGGTGCTCCCCGCCCGCCACGACGCCGAGTCGGTCTGCGACTCCGCCCAGCTGGCGGTGCACGTCTTCTCCGAGGGGCCCGAGCGGGTCGCGGACACGATCCGCGAGGTGGCCGCGGCCGACCCGGAGGCCTACCTCAGCGTGCTGCTGACCGACGGCTCCCGCGTCACCGCTGTGGCGTGGGGAGACCCGGTGAGCTACCTCGTCGCGCAGGACGGGGTGGTCGTGGCCAGTGAGCCCTACGACGACGACCCGCGCTGGATCGACGTCCCCGACCGGCACCTCGTCGAGGTCACCTCGGCAGGCGTGGGTGTCACCTCGCTGGGCTGATCACCCGAGCGCCACACAGACCACCGCGGCCGCGCACAGGCCCAGCCCGACGGCCTGGCCGCGATGCATCCGCTCGTGCAGCACCAGGGTCGCCAGCAGCACCGTGGCCGCCGGGTACAGCGAGGTCAGCACGGCGGCCACGCTGAGCAGCCCCTGCTGGCGGGCCAGCAGGAACCCCACGACCGCCACGGTGGCGAGCACCCCGGCGGCCAGGCCCCACCAGTCGTCCCGGCGGCGGGGCACCGGGTCGCCGCCGAGGGCGACGGCCGCGCCCGCCACCGCGAGCAGCGACACCGCCTGCGTGGCCAGCACGGGGCCGAAGCCGGAGTCCTCGGGGACCTGGCCCAGGGCCGCGAAGAGCAGGCCGAAACCGAGCCCCGCGAGGACGCCGTCGAGCAGGCCCGCGGCGATGCCCGCGGGCACGTCGTCCGGCGCGGGCTCCCGCGAGACCAGCCAGATCCCGGGCAGCGCCGCGAGCAGGCCTGCCCACACGATCGCCGAGGGGCGCTCGCCGGTCGCGATCCCCAGGGACGCCGGGAGCAGGGCAGCCCCGACGGCCGACACCGGTGCGACGACGCCCATTCGGCCGCGTGCGAACCCCCGGTAGAGGAACGCGGTGCCGGTCCCGCTGCCGACCCCACCGAGCATGCCCCAGGCGAAGTCGGGCGCCGTCGGGTCGCCGGGCACGAGCACCACCAGCACCACCGTGCCGAGGGCGGCGCCGAGGCACGCCGTGAAGGCGACCGGCCACACCGTCGTACGACGGGACGCGACGCCGCCGACGAAGTCGGAGAGGCCGTAGGCGATCGCGCCCCCGAGGGCGAGCAGGACCGCCATCAGGTGAGGACGACGCCGAACGCCCAGGTGACCGCGGCCAGCAGCGAGGCGACCAGCTCGATCAGCATGGAGAGGCCGACCGCCTTGAGGGCGTGCACGGTCGCGGGCCACGCCGCGTCACGGCCGACCCGGCGCAGCTCGGCGAGGTAGACCCCGAGCACGAAGCCGACCAGCAGGCCGACCACCGGGATCACGAAGAATCCGACGACGCCGAGCACGGCTCCGAGCAGCAGGGTCGAGCTGGGGATGCCGTTGGTCTTCAGCCGGCGGCCCGGGACGACGTACTTCACGACGCTGCCCAGCGCGATGAACGTGGTCGCCACGGCGAAGACCGTCCAGCTCTCGGCGGTGCCGAGGTCCCATGCCCACACGAGGATGGCGCCGAGCACCAGCAACGAGCCCGGCAGTATCGGGACGATCACGCCCACCAGCCCGACGGCGATGGCCAGGGCGACGAGGATCTCCACTCCGGTCATGGCGAAACTCTCTCACCCGCGAGGGCCGGGAACGGACGAGGCCCCGGTCCACCAGGGACCGGGGCCTCGACTCAGCTCAGATAGGGCGCGCCTCAGGCATCGCTCGACGATGACGCCGAGGAGGTGTTGGCGAGCTTGCCGGTCTCGTCCTGGACGTGCTCGGCCACCTCACGGAGCTTGTCGCTGTGCTCGCGGGCGTGGTGGGCGCAGAAGAGCAGCTCACCGCCGCTCTTGAGCTGTACGCGAAGGTAGGCCTGGGCACCGCATCGGTCGCACCGGTCGACCGCAGTGAGCGGGGCGGCGCTAGGGGCTGTCGCAGTAGTCACGTCGGGCCTCACTCTCGTTTGGGTAACTTCGTCAACGATCAGATCGCGGTGAAGTTCCACTCTCGTATCGCTTCTGCAGTCACAACAGTCAACCACGCTGAATGCTTCCCTCGCGGACCCGTGCCCCCTCGATGAGACGGGGTGGTGCTTCTCACAGGGCCTGAGTCGAGTCTGCCGCGCCAGGCATCGGGACGTGGCGAAACGGACCAACTCATCAGGGAAGTACCCGTTCCTACTAGTTCAGCACACCGCACAAGCCCCTCCGCGCCGAAACGCTCGAAGGGCGCGTCGCGGGCGGTGCCAGAGGCCGGGTCGGTAGATTCGGACACACCAGTTCTCGGCCAGCTGACCCGGCTGTCGACGTGCTCCACCACCGAGCAGAGGTAGACCCATCGACAACACCTACAACGCCCAGCACCTCCTCGTCCTCGAGGGGTTGGAGGCCGTGCGCAAGCGGCCGGGGATGTACATCGGCTCCACCGACACGCGCGGCCTGATGCACTGCCTGTGGGAGATCATCGACAACTCGGTCGACGAGGCCCTGGGCGGCCACGGCGACCACATCCAGGTGTTCCTGCACCCCGACGGCTCCGCCGAGGTGCGCGACAACGCGCGCGGCATCCCGGTGGACAAGGAGCCCAAGACCGGGCTCTCCGGGGTCGAGGTGGTCTTCACCAAGCTGCACGCGGGCGGCAAGTTCGGCGGCGGGTCGTACGCCGCCACGGGCGGCCTGCACGGCGTGGGGTCATCGGTCGTCAACGCGCTCTCGGCCCGGCTGGACGTCGAGGTGGACCGGTCGCCGGCGACCCAGACGATGTCCTTCCAGCGTGGGGCCCCCGGTGTCTTCGCCGGCGAGGGACCGGCGGCCGCCTTCGTGCCGCAGTCGGGGCTGCACAAGGGCAGCCGGGTCAAGAAGGGCGTGACCGGCACCCGGATCCGCTTCTGGCCCGACCGGCAGATCTTCACCCGCGACGCCACCTTCACCTGGGACGAGCTCGTCACCCGCGCCCGGCAGACCTCGTTCATCGTGCCCGGCCTGGAGCTGACGCTGACCGACCAGCGCGGGGCCGAGCCCGTGACCGAGTCCTTCCGCCACGACGGTGGGCTGGCCGAGTTCTGCGAGTACCTCAGCCACGACGAGCGGGTCACCGACGTGCTCCGGCTGCAGGGGTCCGACGTGTTCACCGAGACGGTGCCACTGCTCGACGACCAGGGACACATGAGCCCGCAGGACGTCGAGCGCGAGCTGGCCGTCGACGTCGCCCTGCGGTGGGGCACCGGCTACGACAGCGAGCTGCGCTCGTTCGTAAACGTGATCTCCACCCCCAAGGGCGGGACCCACGTGGCCGGCTTCGAGGCGGCCCTGAGCAAGACCTTCAACGACGTCATGCGCAGCACGCGCGTGCTCAAGGCCAACGACACCGACGTGATCAAGGACGACGTCCTCGAGGGCCTGACCGCCGTGGTGGCCGTCCGGCTGGCCGAGCCCCAGTTCGAGGGGCAGACCAAGGAGGTGCTCGGGACGCCGGCCGCGCGGGCCGTCGTACGCAAGGTGGTCTCGGCGGAGCTGAAGACGTTCCTCACCTCGACCAAGCGCGCCGAGAAGGCCCAGGCCAAGCTGGTCATGGAGAAGGTGCTCGGTGCCTCGAAGACGCGCATCGCCGCGCGCCAGCACCGGGACACCCAGCGGCGCAAGAACGCGCTGGAGTCCTCGGCCCTGCCGGCCAAGCTGGCCGACTGCCGGTCCTCCGACGTGGACCGCTCCGAGCTGTTCATCGTCGAGGGCGACTCGGCCCTCGGCACCGCCAAGCTGGCCCGCAACTCCGAGTTCCAGGCCCTGCTGCCCATCCGCGGCAAGATCCTGAACGTGCAGAAGGCCACCGTCGCCGACATGCTGAAGAACGCGGAGTGCGCCTCGATCATCCAGGTGGTCGGCGCCGGTTCCGGGCGCACCTTCGACCTCGAGCAGGCGCGATACGGCCGGATCATCTTCATGGCCGACGCCGACTCCGACGGTGCGCACATCCGGTGCCTGCTGGCCACGCTGTTCTTCAAGTACATGCCCGACCTGGTGACCGCCGGCCGGCTGTTCACCGCCGTACCCCCGCTGCACCGGATCGAGCTGACCAACCCGAAGAAGGGGATGGAGAAGTACGTCTACACCTACTCCGACCCCGAGCTGCAGCGGAAGCTCGCCGAGCTGACCAAGAAGGGCGTGCGCTGGAAGGACCCGGTGCAGCGCTACAAGGGCCTCGGCGAGATGGACGCCGACCAGCTCGCCGAGACGACCATGGACCCCCGCCAGCGGACGTTGCGCCGGATCACCGCCGACGACGCCGCGCAGGCGGCCGAGGTCTTCGAGCTGCTGATGGGCGCCGAGGTGGCACCCCGCAAGGACTTCATCGTCGCGGGCGCCTACGAGGTGGACGCCGACGCGATCGACGCGTGACGGGTGGACGCCGACACGCTGACCTCGGCCTGGGACCAGGTCTGGCTGCTGCTCACCCTGCTGCTGGAGCGGCGCTCGGTGCAGCTGGGCTACCTCGTCTCGGCGGTGGTGCTCGTGACCGCGACCCTGCTGGTCGTGCGGGTGGCGCGCTGGGACCGGGGGCGGAGCGCGGTGGCGGTCCTCGCGGCGCTGTCGCTCGCGCTGTTTCCCGCGCTGACGCTCGCGCGCCGCGGGGTCGACCTACGTCGTCACCCGACCTGCGACTGGGCGTGGGTGCTCGAGCCCAGCAACGCGGAGCAGGCCCTCAACCTGGTCCTCCTGCTCCCCGCCGGGTTCTTCGCGGCGTGGGCGCTGAGGCGGGTCTGGGTGGTCGTGCTGGTCGCCGCCGCGCTGAGCGTGGGGACCGAGGCCGCGCAGGCGATCCTGGACATCGGCGCTTGCCAGGCCGGGGACATGACCCGCAACGCTGCCGGGGCGCTGGTGGGAGCCGTCTGCGGGGCGCTGCTGGCGCACCTGCTGGTGCTGCGCGCCGGCCTGGGGTAGGCCTCAGCCCTGGCGGTCCGGTCCTGCCCTGGTCGGGGTGATCCGCAGGACGACGCGGCGCTCGCGCTCCATCCCCGCGCGGTAGTCGTCCCAGTCGTCGGCCTCGCCGTTGATGCGGCGGTAGTAGTCGACGAGCGGCTCCATCGCCTCGGGCAGCGAGAGGACCTCGGCCTCGCCCTCGACGTAGATCCAGTCACCGAAGAACCCGTCGGGGAACACGCACACCTGCACCCACGGGTCGGCGCGCAGTCTGCTTGGTCTTGTACGCCGTCTCCCGGCTGCTGACGACCAGCCGGCCCTCCTCGTCGACGCCGACGAGCACCGGGCTCTGGTGGATTCGCCCCCCGCCGCGCGTCGCGATGACGGCCCGGTGGTGGGTTCGGACGAAGTCGGCTGCCTGGTCGAGGTCCATGACGCCATTGTGGCGTGCCGGCGCGATCAGGGCCATGGGCCGGGACGGCGTACGACGGTGGGTGGGCCGGTACGAGGACGCCTGGCACTCGCCGGGTCACAGCCGGCGTACAGCCCGGCGATCGAGCGGGCACAGGCCCGGCCACGACGATCGGTTCATGAACGAGAACTGGAACAGGGTCCGGGCCGTTGCCGCGGCTGCCCTGAGCGCGGTGCTGGTCGGTGTCGTCGGGGTGAGCGTCCTGCCCACGGAGACCGCGTCTGCGGCGGGCGTTGTGGTCGAGCGGCAGCAGCCCTTCGGTGCCACCACTGGGCGCGAACGCGAGGAGCAGGCCTAGGCGAGCTGCTCGACGAGGCCGGTGTCGACGTCGTACAGGAAGCCGCCGACCGCGATGCGCTCCGGGATGAGCGGGTGCGAGCGGACCATGCGGACGTCGTCGCGCAGGGTGCCGACCTGGTCGGTGACCACGCCGAAGTTCTGCCAGGAGGCGTCCTGGCCGGCCGACTCGCCGACCTTGGCACGCAGCTCCTCGAGGCTCGAGCTGGCCATGGCGCAGCGGGTGTGCGGCACGACGAGGATCCGCTCGACCCGAAGCAGGTGGACGCCGAGGACCAGCGCCTCGAGGGCCTGCGGGGTCACGCGACCGCCGGGGTTGCGGAAGATCTTGGCGTCGCCGGGGACCAGCCCGAACATGTGCAGCGGCGCGATTCGGGAGTCCATGCAGGTCACGATGGCGATGCCGGCATGGGCGACGCCGTCGAACCCGGCCAGGTCGAAGGTCTCCGCGAACTTCTGGTTCGCGCTCAGCAGGTCGTTGAATGCGTCGTTCGTCACGAGCACGAACCTAGTCGGTGTGGGGGTCGTCGATGAAGTGACGTTGGCCTCACACACCGAGGAGAGCCCGGTCGGGGGCCACGTCCTGGGTCCTGGCGCCGCGGAAGCAGAAGAGCGCGGCGATGCCGGCGACGCAGGCGCAGATGGCGGCCCCGAGGAAGATCGCGTGCAGCTGCTCGATGCCGGCGGCCTCGATCAGGCGGGTGTACGCCGCGCAGCGGGTCTTCCCGTTCGAGCAGACGTCGTTGGGGGACGGGATGCCGACCTGGACGGCGTAGTAGCGGCGCAGGCCGATCGTGGTCAGCGCCGAGATGCCGACCAGCATGCCGACCATCCGGGAGACGACCAGCAGCGCGCTGGTCACGCCGTGGACGCTGTCGTCGGTGCTGGCGAGCAGGGCGGCGTTGACCGGGGCCAGGGCCAGCCCGAAGCCCAGGCCGGTCATCGCCAGCGTGGCCGAGGAGGACAGGTCGTGCAGCGACTCGAACCCCCACCTGGCCATCAGCCAGAACCCGACTACGGCCAGCAGCATGCCGGACGCGGCGACGACCCCGGCGCGCATCCGACGCGTGAGCAGTCCACCCACCAGAGCGCCGATCGGCAGCGCCACCAGGAACTCGACGAGCACCAGGGCGGCCTTGATCTGCGACCCGTCGGCGATGGTGATCCGCGCGAAGATCGGGATGTCGACCAGGGCCGCGATCAGGGAGGCGCCGACGAAGAAGCTGACCAGCACGGCGCCCCAGGCGGGCCGCTGGGAGAAGGCACCGTGGGGAACGAGCGGGGCGGCCGAGCGGCGGTTGTGCAGGCCGAACAGGACGGCGGCCACGGCAGCCAGGCCGAGGTAGTACGGGCCCGCGGGCGAGAAGACCTGGACCTCGGGGTTGGCGGTCGCGAAGGCGAGGATGATGCCGCCGAGCGCGACCGACAGCAGCGCGGCGCCGACCAGGTCGGCCTCGCGCACCGAGCGCCACCAGTCGGAAAGGTCGACCAGCGGGTGCTTGGCGAGCAGCATCCGGGCGAGCAGCGCGATCGCGAGCACGACGGTGACGACACCGACCTGCGAGAACCAGATCGAGCCGCCGCCGGAGAACGGCACGAACGGCCCGCCGAGCGACACCGAGGTGACCAGGCCCCGGGGCTGCCGCATCACCAGCAGCATCGCGGTCAAGGTGAGCGCGAGAAGGGCCAGGCCGAGGTAGTCGAGGCGGCGCCAGAACGGATAGTCCGAGGTCGAAAGCACCACTTGACCGGGGTCGACCGGTGCTTTCGGCCTCGGACTATCCGGAATCCGGGTTGGGGTTCGGGTTTGGGTCAGAGCTGTGATGGCGGCGGCGAGGACGAGGCCGACGGTGAGGTTGATCCAGAAGATGTCGCGCCAGGTGCCGAAGGAGAGCACCACGGCGCCGTACAGCGGGCCGATGACGCTGCCGAGCTCCTGGACGGCGCCGACCACCCCGAGGGGTACGCCGCGCCGGTTGGCCGGGTAGAGGTCGGCGACCAGGGCGAGGGTCACCGGCACCAGGCCGCCGCCGCCGACGCCCTGGAGGAACCGGCCGGTCACCAGGCTGCCCAGGTCGTACGCCGCCGCGGTCACCAGCGACCCGAAGGCGAACACCACCAGCGCCGCGACCAGGACGGGGGTCCGACCACGGAGGTCGGCGATCCGGCCGATCAGCGGGAGCATCGCGACGTAGCCGAGCAGGAAGCCGCTGACGATCGGGGCGGCCCGCTGGAGCTCGTCGACGCTGAGGCCGACCGAGCCCATCATGTCGGGCAGGGACAGCACCACGACGTAGGTGTCGGCCGCGGCGAAGGCCACCGCGACCGCGGCGAGGCCGAGGAGCAACCGGGCGGCGCGAGGTGGTCCGGTCTCCGGCACGGTCGGCGCGCCGATCAGCTCTCGGGGGTCGTGATCTTGACGCCGGCGCCGTACTGCGTGAACTTCACGTCGTAGGTGACGTCGTCACTGCCCGAGAAGAACGGCCCGGTGATCTTCACCGTGGTGGCGTTGCCGCTCTCGTCGATACCGACGCGGGTCGCGTAGCTCTCCTTGGCGACCGCGCTGGGGATGATCTCCTTCACCGCAGCACCGGGCAGCGTGCCCGAGTAGTTCGTCAGGATCGTGCCGCCGCTGCGGGTCTGCCCCTCCTTCTTCAGGCCCTCGAGCTTGGTGAGCAGGGCGGAGAGGCCGTTGTCGGGGTCGACGAAGTCGGCCGGGTCGGGGGCGCCGTACTCCGAGGGCTTGATCACGGAGTACTTCGTCTGGAGCGGGAGCTTGGCGTAGACCTTGCCGCCGGTCGAGGTGATCGGGACGGTCGCGGTCAGCCCGCTGAGCACCACCTTCACGTCGCCCTTGAACGCGGGGTCATGGGTCACGTCGCCGGTGGCACCGAGGACGCCGTTGCCCGAGGAGGGCGTGGAGTCGGTCGAGAGGGCGATGTGCACGCTGCTCGCGTCGTCGAAGTGCTTCTTGGCGGTCTGCATGACCTGGGTCGGGGATTTCGCAGCCGGCTTCTTGGCGTCCCCAGCACCCCCGCACCCCGCCACCAGCGCCGGCGTGACGAGCGCGAACGCGAGCAGGGAGAGAGCACGGGTGCTTCGCGGGTGAGCCATGCGCTCAGCCTGCCATGTCGGGGGTAGCCGCCGAGCCAGGCTCGTCCGGCAGCGTCGCGCTGACCGGCCCGGCGCAGGCGACGATCGGCTGGCTTCCCGGGAGGCCCGAGCCGTCCCGCCGGGCGATCGGCTCCGGGAGGTCGACCGCGGCCCCGCTGTCGGCCGCCGCGAGCGCCGGGGCAGGGCCCGCCCACGCGAAGACCAGCTCGTCCTCGCCCTTGAGGAACCGGTGGCAGCGGACGCCGCCGGTGGCCCGGCCCTTGGGCGGGTACTCCGCGAACGGGGTGACCTTGACCGAGCCGGCCTCGGTGCCGGGGAGGGCCGACGAGGAGCCGGAGACCGTGACCACCACGGAGGAGTCGGGCTCGAGCGCGGTGAACGAGACCACCCAGGCGCCGGCAGCGAGCTTCACCCCGGCGATGCCGCCCCCGGAGCGGCCCTGCGGGCGCACCCCGTCGGCGCCGAAGTGGAGCAGCTGGCCGTCGCTGGTGACGAAGCAGAGCGTCTCGTCGCCGGTGCGCAGCTCGACGGCACCCACGACCTCGTCGCCGTCCTTGAGCGAGATGACGTCCCAGTCGTCGCGCGCGGAGAGGTACTCCGGGTTCACCCTCTTGACCACGCCTTGCCGGGTGCCGAGCGCGAGCCCGGGGGAGCCCGGCTCGAAGCTGGTCAGCGCCAGCACGCGCTCGCCCTCCAGGGTCACGAACTCGCCCACCGGCGCCCCGCCCTGCAGGTTGGGGTGGTTGGCGGTGCTGGGCAGGGTCGGGAGGTCGAGCACCCCGAGCTTGACCACGCGGCCGGCCGAGGTGATCACGCCGACCTCGCCGCGGGCCGTGGCGGTGACCGCGGAGACGATCACGTCGTGCCGGGTGCGCCCGCCGCCGTCGCCGGGTGGGTCGAGGGTCGTCGTACGCGCCAGGAGGCCGGAGGAGGACAGGAACACGTAGCAGGGGTCGTCGGCGACCTCGAGCGGCGGGGCGGAGCTGGTCGCGGTCTGGCCGGACGACTCCAGCAGGACCGTACGACGGGGCGTGCCGAAGGTCTTGGCCACCTCGGCCAGCTCGTCGGAGACCACGGCGCGCAGCTTGGTCTCGTCCCCGAGGATCTCGTCGAGGTCGGCGATCGTCTGCAGCAGCTCGGCGTGCTCCTTGTCGAGCTCGATCTTGGAGAACTTCGTGAGCCGGCGCAGCGGCATGTCGAGGATGTAGTTGGCCTGGATCTCGGAGAGGTCGAAGACGTCGATCAGCCGGCCGCGGGCGATCTCGGCGTTGTCGCTGCCGCGGATCAGCTGGATGACCTCGTCGATGTCGATGATCGCGAGCAGCAGCCCGTCGACGAGGTGGAGCCGGTCGGCGGCCTTGCCGCGGCGGTAGGTCGAGCGCCGGCGGATGACCTCGAAGCGGTGCTCGAGGAAGACCTCGAGCATCTCCTTGAGGCCGAGGGTGCGCGGCTGCCCGTCGACCAGGGCGACCGCGTTGATGCCGAAGGACTCCTCCATCGGCGTGCTCTTGAACAGCTGCTCGAGCAGCGCCTCGGGGTGGAAGCCGTTCTTGACCTCGATCACCAGCCGGAGGCCCTTCATCCGGTCGGTGAGGTCCTTGACGTCGGCGATGCCCTGGATCTTCTTGGTCTGGACGAGCTTCTTGATCGCGGCGATGACGCGCTCGGTGCCCACGCCGTAGGGCAGCTCGGTCACCACGATGCCCTTGCGGCGGGCGGTGACCGACTCGATCCGGGTGGTGGCGCGCATCCGGAAGCTGCCCCGGCCGGTCTCGTAGGCGTCGCGGATCCCGTCGAGGCCGATGATCTTGCCGCCGGTGGGCAGGTCGGGGCCCGGGACGAAGCGCATCAGCGCGTCGAGGTCGGCCTTCGGGTGCTTGACCAGGTGGCGCAGGGCCTGGACCACCTCGACCAGGTTGTGCGGGGCGATGTTGGTGGCCATGCCCACCGCGATGCCGGTCGCGCCGTTGACCACCAGGTGGGGGATCGCGGCGGGCAGCACCGACGGCTCGATCTCGCGGCCGTCGTAGTTGGGGCGGAAGTCGACGGTGTCCTCGTCGATGGTGGCGGTCATCGCCACCGCTCCCGGTGCCATCCGGGCCTCGGTGTAGCGCATCGCGGCCGGCGGGTCGTCTGGGGAGCCGAAGTTGCCGTGCCCGTCGACGGTGGGCAGCCGCATCGACCACGGTTGCGCCATCCGGACCAGCGCGTCGTAGATCGCGCCGTCGCCGTGGGGGTGGAAGCGGCCCATGACCTCGCCGACGACGCGGGAGGACTTGACGTGACCGCGCTCGGGCCGCAGCCCCATGTCGTGCATCGCGTAGAGGATCCGGCGCTGCACCGGCTTCAGGCCGTCCCGGGCGTCGGGCAGGGCACGGGAGTAGATGACGGAGTAGGCGTACTCCAGGAAGCTGGTCCGCATCTCGTCGCCGACGTCGATGTCGACGATGTGCTCCTCGAAGTCCTCCGGGGGCGGTGGTGGTGCGGTACGACGGGCCATGCGGGGATTCTCCCAACCGCACGCGGAGATCGGTCGGGGGCCACGCCGATCGGGGCTGGACGGTACATTTCAGTCGTGACTGCTCAGGGCCTCGAGCACCCCGCCCCCTCGCCCCGGGACTACCCGGAGCACTGGGAGGCTGACGTCCTGCTGCGCGACGGCAGGACCGCCCACCTGCGGCCGATCCTGCCCGAGGACGCCGAGGGACTCGTGGAGTTCTACTCCCACGTGTCCAAGGAGTCGAAGTACTTCCGCTTCTTCGCGCCGATGCCGACCCTCTCCGACCGCGACGTGAAGCGGTTCACCAACGTGGACTACCGCGACCGGGTGGCGTTCGTGATCACCGTCGCCGAGAAGATCATCGGAGTCGGGCGCTACGACGTTATCGAGAAGGGCGAGGCCGAGGTGGCCTTCCTGGTCCAGGACGCCCACCAGGGCCGCGGGATCGCGCAGCTGCTGCTCGAGCACCTCGCCCAGGCCGGGCGGGAGCGCGGCGTCGACCGGTTCGTGGCCGAGGTGCTCCCCGACAACCGCCGGATGATCCAGGTCTTCCGCGAGCAGGGCTACCAGGTCAAGGGCGGCTGGGACGAGGGCGTGATGCACCTCGAGTTCGACATCGACCCGACGGACACCTCCATCGGGGTGATCGCCGCTCGCGAGCACCGTTCCGAGGCGGCCTCCATCGCCACCTTCCTGAACGCGCGCAGCGTCGCGGTCATCGGGGCCTCGCGACGCAGCGACACGATCGGCGCGCTGCTGGTGCGCAACCTGGTCCTCGGCGACTACGCCGGCCGGGTCTACGTCGTCAACCCGGCCGCCGACGCGGTGGCGGGCATGCCGGCGTACGCGACCGTCAGCGACATCCCCGGCGACGTCGACGTGGCGATCGTCGCGGTCCCCGCCGAGTCGGTCCAGGACGTGGTGCTGGACTGCGCGGCCAAGGGCGTGCACGGCCTGATCGTGATCTCCAGCGGGTTCGCGGAGACGGGGGAGGAGGGCCGCAAGCGGCAGCGCAAGCTGGTCGGGATGGCCCGCTCCTACGGCCTGCGGCTGATCGGGCCGAACTGCCTGGGCGTGATCAACACCGCCTCCGACGTGTCGCTGAACGCCTCGCTCGCCCCGGTGATGCCGCCGCGCGGGCGGGCGGGCTTCTTCTGCCAGTCCGGCGCGCTGGGCTCGGCGATCCTGGAGAAGGTCCGCGGACGCGGCCTCGGCCTGTCCACCTTCGTCAGCGCCGGCAACCGCGCGGACGTCTCGGGCAACGACCTCCTGCAGTACTGGGAGGAGGACGACGCCACCGAGGTGATCCTGCTCTACCTCGAGTCGATCGGTAACCCGCGCAAGTTCTCGCGGATCGCCCGTCGCGTCTCGCGGGCCAAGCCGATCATCGCCGTGCGGTCCGGAAGGAGCACCCAGGGCGTGCCGATGGGCCACGCCGTACGCCAGATCGCTGCGCCGCCGGCTGCTGTCGACGCCATGTTCCGGCAGGCCGGCATCATCCAGGTCAACACCCTCGACGAGATGTTCGACGTCGCCCAGCTGCTCGCCCACCAGCCGCTGCCGGCGGGCTCCCGGGTCGCGATCGTCGGCAACTCCGACGCGCTCGGCCTGCTCGCCGTGGACGCCGCGGCGGCCAGCGGGCTCACCGTGACCAGCGCGACCGCGCTGGGCGCCGACGCGACCGCCGATGACTTCGAGGACGCCCTCGACGCCGCCATCGACGACGCGCACGTCGACGCCGTGGTCGCGGTCTACATCCCACCGCTCGACGCCGGTGGCGAGGAGGTCGCCAACGTGCTCGCGGCCGTCGGGGAGCAGTCCGACAAGCCGCTGGTCTCCTCGTTCCTCGGTCGCGAAGGCGTGCCCGAGCTGCTGCGGGTGCCCGACCTCTCGGGCCACACCGCCGGACGAGGCTCGGTGCCGTCGTACCCCGCCGTCGAGGCGGCCGTGCGGGCGCTCGCCTGCGTCGTGGAGTACGCCGCCTGGCTGGAGCGCCACGACGACTCGGTAGGGGTGCTCGAGGACATCACGATGGACCCGGCCAAGCGGCTGGTCAACGAGCTGCTGATGCAGCACCCCGAGGGCCACGTCCTGACCGACGCCGAGCTGGGGACGCTGCTGGCGGCCTACGGGATCGACCTGTGGGAGCGCGTGCACGTGGCCTCCGCCGACGAGGCGGTCGCGGCCGGCGAACGGCTCGGCTGGGACGTCGTGCTCAAGGCGACCGCGGAGCGACTGCGCCAGCGGCCCGACCAGGCGCACGTGTGGCGCAACATCGACGACGAGGCGGAGATGCGCGACGCGTGGGAGTCGCTGAGCGGGATCATCAGCGACTCGAGCGACGCCGACTTCGTCGTCCAGCGCGCGGCGGCGCCGGGGGTGCCGGTGGCCATTCGGGGGATCGAGGATCCCCTGTTCGGGCCGGCGGTGTCGTTCGGCATCTCCGGGGCGATCACCGACCTGGTCGGTGACCGGGTCTACCGGATCCCGCCGATCAGCGCGCTCGACGCCGCCGAGACGGTGCGCGCGATCAAGGCGGCGCCGCTGCTGTTCGGCTACCGCGGGAGCGAGCAGGTCGACGTGCCGGCCGTCGAGGACCTGATCCGCCGGGTCGCCCAGCTCAAGATCGACCTGCCGCAGCTCAGCCAGATCGACCTGATGCTGGTGCACGCGACCGTCGACGGGGTGAGCGTGCTGCACGCCACCGGCCGCGTCGACCCGATGCTCGAGCCCCGCTCCGACCTGTTCGTACGCCGGCTCACGGCCCCGCTGGACGAGACGCTGCACGGCTGAGTCGGCCGGGCGTCCGCGCGTGACAGACTGACGACATGCGTCAAGCTGCCCCCACCGACGGTTTCGGTGACCTCGTCGAGGCGATCGAGAAGACCGGCTACTACCCGCAGGTGGTGGCGGCCGGGGTCCGGTCCGCCGTCGCCGGGGAGAACGTCACCTCGTTCCTCGTGCACCACGAGCCGACCATCGACCGCGACGAGGTTCGCCGGCACATCACCGTCGTGGTGCTCACGGCCACCCGGCTGATCCTGTGCCACACCGACGAGCACGCGCCCGACGAGCTGCTGCCCGAGCCCTACACGTCGACCTCCACGGAGGCGATCCAGCTGACCTCGGTGCGCTCGATCGTGGTCAACCGGATGGTCGCCAACCCCGCGACCTTCGAGGGTGGTGGCGGCGAGCCGGTGCCGAGCGAGGCCGTGCTGACCGTCGGCTGGGGCGGCATCAACCGGATCGACCTCGAGCCCGCCGCTTGCGCCGACCCGGACTGCGACGCCGACCACGGATACACCGGCATGGTCGTCTCCGACGACTTCTCGCTGCGGGTGAGCTCGGCCGCGGACGGGCAGACCGCCGTCGACGACCTCCTGGTGTTCGCCGAGAGCCTCTCGGCCCGCACGCAGAGCTGACGGTGCCGCTGCAACCGCTCTCGGGCTTCGTCGAGCCCGCGTACTCCGGTCCTCTCGGGGCCGGTCGCTCGCTGGGTGACGTGCTGCCCGCCGTGGCCGGCGCCCTCGGGGTGCCGGTCGGGTTCCACGAGACCTCGTTGGCACTGCCGCCCGCTCCGGCGTACGTCGTGATGCTGGTGGACGGGCTCGGTCACGAGCTGCTCGCGGAGCATCGGGCGCAGGCGCCGTACCTCCACTCGCTGCTGGGCGAGGAGCCCGCGACGTGCGGGGTGCCCTCGACCACGGCGACCTCGCTGACCTCGCTGGGCACGGCGCTGACGCCCGGGCAGCACGGGCTGGTCGGGTTCACCTCGCGGGTGCCCGAGACCGGTGCGCTGCTGAACTCGCTGTTCTGGGACCAGCCGGTCGACCCGCTCGAGTGGCAGCCCAACGCGACCGCGTTCACCAGGCTCGAGGCGGCAGGCGTGCACACCTCGGTGGTGAGCAAGCGGGAGTTCGCGGGCTCGGGGCTGACGCGCTGCGGGCAGCGCGGGGCGTCGTACGTCGGGGCGGACGACGTGGTCGAGCGCATCGCCGGCGCCGTCGCGGGCGCGGCGCGGCGGCCCTCGCTGACCTACGTGTACGACGGCGACCTCGACTGGCACGGCCACCGCGCCGGCGTCGACTCCCAGCGCTGGCGGGCGCAGCTGCGCGACATCGACGAGGACGTGCAGGAGCTGCGCGAGGAGCTGCCCGACGAGGTGCGGCTGCTGGTCGTCGCCGACCACGGGATGGTCGACTCCACCAAGGCCAGCCACATCGACATCGAGGACACGCCCGCCCTGCGCGACGGGGTGACCCTCCTCGGCGGCGAGGCGCGGTTCCGGCACGTCTACTGCCACGGCGGCGCGGTCCCCGACGTGGCCGCGACCTGGCGCGAGACGCTCGGGAGCCGCGCGACCGTGCTCACCCGCGACGAGGCGATCGAGCGCGGCTGGTTCGGCGTCGTCGACCCGAACGTCCGGCTCCGGCTCGGCGACGTCGTCGTCGCCGCCCACGAGGACTGGGCCCTGATGAGCTCCAAGGACTTCGCCTACGAGATGACCCTCATCGGCCTCCATGGCTCGCTCACCTCGCGGGAGATGCACATCCCGATCCTGGTCGGCTGAGGCTGCCTTACTCAGGCGAACGGCAGGGGCTCGGCGATCATCGAGATCGCGCGGGCCCGGGCCGCGGTCATCCGGCGGCGGTGGTGGGCGCGGCAGAGGACCTCGTAGGAGACCTCGGTCGGTACGGCGCCCTCGACGTCGCCGACGACGATCACCTCGCCCTCGGTGACCATCTCGCCGTCGACCGTCCGGGCGTTGTGGGTGGCCCGCTTACCGCACCAGCACAGGGCCTCGACCTGGAGCACGTTCATCCGGTCGGCCAGCTCCACGAGCCGCTGCGACCCCTCGAAGAGGGCCGTGCGGAAGTCGGTGAGGATGCCGAAGGCGAAGACGTCGATCTGCAGCTCGTCGACGATCTTGGCGAGCTGCTCGACCTGGAGGCCGGTGTAGAACTGGGCCTCGTCGCAGATCAGGTAGTCGATCCGCGCTCCGTGGGTCAGCTCGTCGACGACGTAGCGCCAGATGTCGAAGTCCTCGCTCACCTCGATGGCCTCGTGGGTGAGTCCCAGGCGGGAGGAGACGCGCGCCGGACCGCCGCGATCGTGGGTGGTGAAGATCCGGCCGATCCGGCCGCGCGCGGCGTGGTTGTGGTTGGTCTGCAGCGCGAGCGTGCTCTTCCCCGAGTCCATCGTCCCCGTGAAGAATTGGAGTTCAGCCATCGGGGAGGATCATGCCATGCAGCCACCCCGGACGAGTTGTCGTCGCGTCGAGGGGACCGCTGAGTGAGCGCCCTCGTCCGCGCGAGCCACCCGGCGCCCGGCGCGGCGGTCACGGCCCTCACCGCCCTGCTCGCGGCCGGCGCCGGCACGGGATGGGTCGCCGGCGTCCTGGTGACGGCGGCGGTCGGGGCCGGGCAGCTCAGCATCGGCTGGTCGAACGACCTGATCGACGAGGCCCGGGACCGCCAGGTCGGCCGGACCGACAAGCCGGTCGCCAGCAGCGAGGTCAGCGCGACCGCGGTCCGGCGGGCCGTCGGCGTCGCGCTGGTCGCCTGCGTGGTGCTGTCCCTGGCCTGCGGCTGGCGCTCGGCCGGCGTGCACCTGCTCGGCGTGACCGCCGTCGACGAA
>JAOPYC010000043.1 GCA_025964795.1 Marmoricola sp. | reverse complement strand
CGACGGTGTCCCCGGTCCCGGCGTCACAGCCGCTTACGCCGGCGACACGGATCAAGCCGGACGCGCCGGTGCGTCCGGTGCCCCCGTCCGCGAGTCCGCGTCCGGTCCCGGTCGCGGCCGATCCGGCACCGCGGCCCGGCAGCCGCGCACAGCAGGTGCTGCAGCTGCTCGGGCTCTGGGCGCTGACCAGCGCGGTCGTCGCCTACGCGCCGTACGCCGGGACCGCGCTCGTCGGCGGCGTGGTGCTGGTCCTGCGCACCGCCTCCGTGACCCGTCAGCGGCATGGCAGGCGCCTGATGATCCGCGGCCGCGCCCGCTGGTACGACGTGCCTCGGACCACGCTGTCCCTGCCCGGCTACCTGCTGCTCGCCTTCCTCGGAGCCCTCGTGGTCGTCGCCGGGGCCTGCCTGTCCGGGCTCGGGCTGTTCTCGCTGGGCTACCTGCTGGGCCAGCCCGACGACGTCCGGATGCTGATGGCCGGCCTGGGCTTCACCCCCGCCCTGTGGTGGGGGCCGGGCTCGGGGCGGCTCCGTGAGATGACCCGAGGGCTGGTCACCCGGACGTCCCGCTCGGAGTTCGGTGGCTGGTTGGTGGTCGCCCTCGGTGTGGTCGGGACCGCCGTGCTGGTCGTCCTGCTGGGGAGCACTGGTCCAAATTGGGCGCCGGCCCTGTCCGCTCCGTGGCGCTGATAACTGTCTAAACCGGACATTGACCCGGCGTGTCGTCGGCGTGTCGCGCCCATGCACAGAACGCGGGTCCTTTTCAGCGAAACGCCCAAAATCGTGAGGCCCGGTCTAGTGCGCAGAATCTGGACTATTGGGCACTAAGCGTCCTTGTCGCACCATTACCACGTGCCCCCCACCGCATCAACTCTTCGCCGCCTCGCGGCCCCACTGCTGGTCGCGGTCGCCCTCGCGCTCGTGGCAGTGCCGGCCACGGCGACGACGAAGGCGCCCGTTCGGGCCACCGCGGGTCACTCGATCAACCTCGCCGGTGACACCGGCTCCATCTCCTCGGCCGCCCGCGCCCACCGCACCCACCGCACCAAGCGCGCCTCCTTCGCCTGGACCGGCCGCCGGATCACCTACACCGAGTCCGTCCCCGCGAAGTGGGACTGGAGCCTCTCCACCGCGATCGCCAAGTGGAACGCCACCGGGGGCGGCATCAAGTTCGTCAAGGTCGCCAACCCGCGGAAGGCCAAGCTGGCCATCGGCTACGGCAACATCGGCAGCGCCGCCGGCCTGGCCACCGTCGGCCGTGCCAAGCACGCCAAGGTCCAGCTCAACTCGAGCTATGCCAACAAGGACGCACTGAACGCCTACTACCGCGTCCAGGTCATGGGGATCTTCACCCACGAGCTCGGCCACGTCCTCGGCTTCCAGCACACCAGCACCCGGTGCTCCCTGATGTCCCCGGTCCTCGACGTCGAGGGCTGCGGGATGCTGCCGGCCACGATGCCCGGGTACTACAAGTGCCGCACCATCGACCCGGCCCTGGCCAGCAGGTTCGTGCAGATCTACGGCGGCCGCGCCCACTACCCCAGCAGCTACTGCCTGATCGACCCGCTGCCCGCCGCCGTCAGCCGCGTCGCCTTCGACGGTGGGGCCAGCCCGGCCGCCGACGGCACCAGCTCGCCGGTGACGGTCCGCTGGGCCCGGCCCACCACCGCCCCGGCCGGCTCGCGGGTGGAGATCTGGTCGTGGAACTCCGACTCCTGCGGCCCGGTGCCGCCGTGGGCCACCACGTCGTACGCCGCCGCCGGAGCCGGCTCGTGGACCGATCCGGACCCGTCGATGACCGGTTCCACCACCTGCTACCGCGTCCAGCTGGTCAACCGCTACGGCGCCGGCCGCACCGCAGTCAGCCGCCTGATGTCCCTGTGACCACGGCCCTCGGTGGCCCGTCCGGATCCGCGGCACGGCGTACCGCCTGATCGGTCGCTATGGCAGACTCGGGCCCGTGCCGCACTGCCGCATCATCATCGCCAGGCGCGACGACCTCTGACCCCAGAGACCGCCGCGCTGACCTCCTGTTCCTGACGGGAGGTCTTTTGCATTCCGGACCTCGCCCTGCCACCCAGAGAAGAAAGCCACGGTCATGACCAGCGATCTGTTCCACGTCTACGACACCACCCTGCGCGACGGCGCGCAGCAGGAGGGGCTCAACCTCTCGGTCGCGGACAAGCTGGCCATCGCCCGGCAGATCGACGGCCTCGGCGTGGGCTTCATCGAGGGCGGCTGGCCCGGCGCGAACCCCAAGGACACCGAGTTCTTCCGCCGCGCCCGTGAGGAGCTCTCGTTGGAGCACGCGCAGCTGGCGGCGTTCGGCGCCACCCGCCGCGCGGGTCTGAAGGCGGCCGACGACCCGTTGATCGCGGCCCTGCGCGACTCGGGCGCGGGCGTCGTCACGTTGGTGGCGAAGTCGCACGACCGGCACGTGGAGCTGGCGCTTCGCACGACGCTCGAGGAGAACCTCGCGATGGTCCACGACACGGTCGCCCACCTGCGCGCGGAGGGGCAGCGGGTCTTCCTGGACGCGGAGCACTTCTTCGACGGCTACCGGGCCAACCGCGGCTACGCCCTCGAGGTGCTGCGGGCCGCGTTCGACGCCGGCGCCGACGTGGCCGCGCTGTGCGACACCAACGGCGGCATGCTGCCGGACTGGATCGCCGAGGTCGTCGACGACGTGGTCGAGACGACCGGAGTACGCGTCGGGATCCACTGCCACAACGACACCGGATGCGCCGTCGCGAACACCCTCTCCGCGGTCGAGGCCGGCGCGACGCACGTGCAGGGCACGCTCAACGGGTACGGCGAGCGCACCGGCAACGCCGACCTGGTCAGCGTGGTCGCCAACCTCGAGCTGAAGCTCGGTCGCCAGGTGCTGCCGACCGGCCTGCTGCGCGACGCGACCCGGATCGCGCACGCCGTCGCCGACGTGACGAACTTCCCGCCCGCGTCCCGCCAGCCCTACGTCGGCACGTCGGCGTTCACCCACAAGGCCGGGCTGCACGCCAGCGCCATCAAGGTGGACCCCAACCTCTACCAGCACATGGACCCCGAGGGCGTCGGCAACGACATGAGGCTGCTGGTCTCCGACATGGCCGGCCGGGCCTCGATCGAGCTCAAGGGCCGCGAGCTCGGGTTCGAGCTCGAGCCGGAGCGGGTCCAGCGGGTGACCCAGCGGGTGAAGGCGCTGGAGTCGCGCGGCTACACCTTCGAGGCGGCCGACGCCTCCTTCGAGCTGATGCTGCTCGAGGAGGTGGAGGGCGTGCGTCCGTCGTACTTCGACACCGAGTCCTGGCGGGTGATCACCGAGACCCGCCCCGGCGACGAAGCGGTCTCCGAGGCCACCGTGAAGCTGGTCGCCGGCGGCGCGCGGATCGTCGCGGTGGGGGAGGGCAACGGGCCGGTCAACGCCCTCGACCACGCGCTGCGCCAGGCCATCCAGCAGCTCTATCCCGAGGTCGTGAAGTTCGAGCTGATCGACTACAAGGTCCGCATCCTCGACCAGGGGCACGGCACCGACGCGATCACCCGGGTGCTCATCGAGACCAGCGACGGCGTCGGGACCTGGGTCACGGTCGGCGTCGGCCACAACGTCATCGAGGCGTCCTGGATGGCCCTGCTCGACAGCCTCACCTTCGGCCTGCGGCGGCACGGAGCCTGACGTCTCCGCGGGTCAGGAGAGCTGGAGCAGCCCGGCCGGGTCGACGGCGCCGCTGAGGCCGGTGCCCGGGCGGCGTACCTCGAAGTGCAGGTGGCAGCCGTCGGGGGCGCCGCTGTCGGAGGAGAGGGCGATCCGCTGTCCCTCGCGCACGCGGTCGCCCGGGTGGACGAAGACCTGGCGGGCGTGGCCGATGAGCACGTCGACCTCGCCGGTGCGGATCCCGAACGGCCGCTCGCCGTACGCCGCCCCGGGGGAGCCGCTCGACGACGGGTCCAGCACGACACCGTCGACGGCTGAGGTCAGCAGAGTCCCGCACGGCATCGCCACGTCGATCCCGTGGTGGAAGCCCTGCCGGTCCGGGCAGCGCGGGTCGTGGTCGTAGTACGGCGCGGGCGTGCATCCGAAGCCGATCATCACGCGGTGCCGTCCCGCGAACCACGGAGAGGAGTGCGACGTGCGGTCAGCGGTGTAGAACCGCCAGCGAGGGTCGGCCCGCTCCACCGGAGTGGGCTTCGGCGTGGCCGAGGGGGTGGGCTTCGGCGTCGCTGACGGAGCGGGCGACGGCGTGGCCGATGGCGTGGCTGACGGGGTCGGGGTGGGGTCCGGCTCGGCCGCGGACCCGGAAGCACCGCCGCACGCCGCCACCAGCAGCAGCGCCGGCAGCCATCTCCACATGCGGCGAACCTACGCGGCAGCCATCGCACCGCCCGGTAGCGTCGCCGCATGAGCGAGCTGCACGACCTCACCGCCCTCGAGCAGGGCGCCGCGATCAGGGCCGGTGAGGTGTCGACCGGTGAGCTCGTCGAGCACTACCTGGAGCGGATCGACCGGCGCTCCGAGGAGCTCGGCGCCTTCGTCACCGTCACCGCCGAGCAGGCGCGCTCGGCGCGACCGGTGGGGGACGGCCCGCTGGCCGGCGTACCGACCGCGATCAAGGACCTGAACTCGACCAGGGGCGTGCGCAGCAGCTTCGGGTCGCCGGTCCTCGCCGACCACGTCCCCGACTTCGACGACGAGGTGGTGGCCCGGATCGCGGCCGCCGGGATGGTCAGCCTCGGCAAGACGAGCACGCCGGAGTTCGGCTCGCCCTGCTACACCGAGCCGGAGGGCGCCCCGCCGGCGGTGACCCCGTGGGACACCTCGCGGATGGCGGGCGGCTCGAGCGGCGGCTCCGCGGCCGCCGTGTCGGCCGGGCTCGTGCCGCTCGCGCAGGGCTCCGACGGCGGAGGCTCGATCCGGATCCCGGCCAGCTGCTGCGGGATCGTCGGGCTGAAGCCGACGCGAGGACGGATCTCCGCCGCTCCGATGTACGGCGACCCGATCGGCCTCTCCACCAACGGCCCCCTGGCCCGCACGGTCCGCGACGCCGCCGCGTTCCTCGACGTGATGGCCGGCCGCGCGGTCGGCGACCCCTTCTGGGCTCCTGCGGACAGCCAGCCGTTGCTGGCGGCGTGCGACCGGGAGCCCAACCGGTTGCGGGTCGGCAGGTTCAGCGAGCCGGTCATCGCCGACGCCGAGGTCGACCCGAAGTGCCTCGCCGCCTGGGAGTCCACCAGCGCGCTGCTCGAGTCGCTGGGTCACGAGGTCGTGGACATCGCCGTACCCCTGCCCCGGGAGGCGGTGCCGGTCTTCGAGACCTGCTGGGCCGTGCTCACCGCACTGTCGGTGGTGAACCTGCCCGCCGAGGCCCGGTCGCTGCTGCGCCCGCTCACCAGCTGGCTGGCCGGGCGGGGGGCGACCGTGAGCGGCCCGGAGTTCGGACTGGCGATCGGCGAGCTGCGCCGGGTGGCGGCCCGGACGCTGGCCGCGGTGTCGTCGTACGACGTGGTGCTGACCCCGACGCTGGCGGTCCCGCCCCTGCCCGTCGGGGCGATCCGCGACGACGCCGACCCCGCGGCCGACTTCGAGGCGCAGAAGCGGTTCACGCCGTACACCTCGACGTGGAACGTCACCGGCAGCCCCGCGATCTCCCTGCCCGTGCACCAGACCCCCGGCGGCCTGCCCGTCGGCGTGATGCTCGCTGCCCGCCCCGGCGACGAGGCGACCCTGCTGTCCCTCTCGGCCCAGGTCGAGGCGCAGGCGCCCTGGTTGTTGCGAACCCCGCCTGGCTGGTGAGTCGAGGTGGGCCGGGACCAGATCAGCCGCCCGCCGCCGCCAGGAGCAGCTCGCACTGGTCGATCAGCCGCCGGCGGAGCGGGGCGCCGCGGTCGGCGAAGACGCGCTGGGCGGCGACGTACTCCTGCTTGCCCGCCGGGGTCTCGATCCGGACCGGGGCGAGACCCAGCGCGCTGAAGTCGTACGGCGAGGCTCGCATGTCCAGCTCGCGGATGTCCCAGGCCAGCTCGAAGCAGTCGGCCACCAGCTCGGAGGCGACCAGGGGCGAGAGCCGGAAGGCGTGCTTGTAGAGGTCCATCCCCGCGTGCAGGCAGCCCGGCTGCTCGAAGGAGGCGCGGTCGTCGCGACCCGGCTGGAGGGTGTTCAGCGGCCGGGCGCTGTCGGTGAAGAACCGGAACGCGTCGAAGTGCGAGCACCCGATCCGGTGGCCCTCCACCACGGAGTCGGTGCCCGTGCTGCCCAGCCGCAGCGGCCAGTCGTGGCGCACCTCCGCCGTCCGGTGGACCATCGCCCACTCGTGCAGCCCGAAGCAGCCGAGGGTCGGCGTACGCCCCGCGGTCGCCACCAGGAGCCGGTGGATGGACTCGACCAGGGGCAGTTGGGAGACGAGGTGATCCGCCGAGACGGATAGTCCGAGGTCAAAAGCACCGTTCTCAGCCTCCGAGTGGTGCTTTCGGCCTCGGACTATCCGTCCGTACGGCTTCTGACCCGCGTACTCCGCATCCGCTTCCTCAAGCACGACGCCCCACCCCGGGTGCCACCGGCGAAGCGCCGCCGGGCGCTGGGAGTAGTAGGTGAACAGGAAGTCGTGGACGGGGTGCTTCTCACCGCGCTGCCGGCGGGCGAGGAACGGCTGGGTCCACACGTCGACGCGGGCTGCGTGCGCCGCCGCACGCGCCTGCCAGGTCGAGCGGCCCAGGACGACCGCGGAGGTGGTTTCCACACCCCTGACGGTAATGCGGGGGATGCAGGGTCTGGTCGATAGGCTCCTCGGGTGCGTATTGCAAGGTTCACCACAGGCGACGACCCCCGATTCGGCATCGTGACCGGAGACATCGACGACTACGGCATCCCCGACGAGGACTCGGTGATCACGGCGCTGGTCGGTGACCCCCTCTACGTCGGGCTCCAGCCCACCGACGAGCTGGTGCGCCTGGCGGACGCCCGGCTGCTGAGCCCGGTGCTGCCGCGCAGCAAGGTCGTCGGCATCGGGCGCAACTACGCCGCGCACGCCGCCGAGATGGGGAGCGACGTCCCCGACGAGCCGCTGATGTTCCTCAAGCCCAACACCAGCGTGATCGGCCCGGGCGACCCGATCTTCTACCCGCGGCAGAGCGAGAACGTGCACTTCGAGGGCGAGCTCGCCGTGGTGATCAGCCGGATCTGTCGCGACGTGCCGAAGGAGAAGTACCAGGACGTCGTCCACGGCTACACCGTCGGCAACGACGTGACGGCGCGCGACCTGCAGAACAAGGACGGTCAGTTCACCCGCGCCAAGGGCTTCGACTCGTTCTGCCCGCTCGGCCCCTGGGTGGAGACCGAGCTCGACGTCAGCGACCTGCGCGTGCAGACGTTCCTCAACGGGGAGGTCAAGCAGGACGGGCGCACGTCCGACCTGATCTTCGACGTGCCCACCCTGATCGCCCACGTGACCAGCGTGATGACGCTGCTCCCGGGCGACGTGATCCTCACCGGCACCCCCGAGGGTGTCGGTCCCATGAACGCCGGTGACGAGGTCGAGATCTCGATCCAGGGCATCGGCAACCTCACCAACAAGGTGGTCAACCGATGACCGATCCCGTCCTGGGCGACCTCGCCCCCGAGCAGGTCCGCGTGCGCTTCCCACCGTCGCCGACCGGCAACCTGCACGTCGGCAACGTGCGCTCCGCGCTGTTCAACTGGGCTTTCGCGCACCATTACGGCGGCACGCTGGTGCTGCGCATCGAGGACACCGACCTCGCGCGCAACACCCCCGAGGGCTACGCCTCGGTGATCGACTCGTTGGCGTGGCTCGGCATCGACTACGACGAGGGCCCGGGCGTCGGCGGCGAGTTCGGCCCCTACAAGCAGTCCGAGCGGTTCGACATCTATCGCGACATCGTCACGAGGCTGCACGACGCCGGTGCGGCGTACGACTGCTACTGCACCAACGAGGAGGTCGAGGCGCGCCGCAAGGCTTCCGGCTCCAAGGTCCAGGGGTACGACGGCCACTGCCGCCACCTCACCGACGAGCAGCGAGCGGCCTACGAGGCCGAGGGGCGCACCCACGTCGTCCGCATCAAGATTCCGGACCGTCCCATCGTCTTCGACGACCTCGTCCGCGGCGAGGTCACCTTCCAGCCCGAGCACGTGCCCGACTTCGCGATCGTGCGCGCCAACGGCGACCCGCTCTACACGCTGGTCAACCCGGTCGACGACGCCCTGATGGGGATCACCCACGTGCTCCGCGGCGAGGACCTGCTGTCCTCGACACCGCGGCAGATCGCGCTCTACGAGGCCCTGGAGCCGCTTGGCATCGGCACCGGCTCCCCACGCTTCGGCCATCTCCCGATCGTGATGGGGGAGGGCAACAAGCGGCTCTCCAAGCGTGACGCGGGCTCCGGTCTCGCGGAGTACGTCGAGCGCGGGTTCCTCCCGGCCGGCCTGCTTAACTACCTCGCCCTGCTGGGCTGGGGGATCGCGGAGGACCGCGACGTCTTCACGATGACCGAGATGGCCGAGGCCTTCGACATCCGCCGGGTGAACCCCAACCCCGCGCGGTTTGACCTGAAGAAGCTCGAGTCCATCAACGCCGCCCACATGCGGCTGCTCAGCATCGAGGAGCTCGAGCAGCGGCTGGTGCCGTTCCTGCGGGAGGCCGACCTCATCGAGGACCCGCCGACCCAGGCGGAGACGCTCAAGATCACCGAGGGCAGCGTGCTGATCCACGAGCGCGTCGGCACCCTCGGCGAGGGTGCGGACATGCTGGCCTTCCTGTTTCTCGACGACGTGGTCTACGACGAGACCGACGTCGCCAAGGTGCTCACCGAGGGCGGCCTGGCTGTCGTGGCCGCTGCCCGCGAGGCGCTGGCGGCCGTCGCCGACTGGACGACCGCGGCCATCGACGGGGCGCTGCGGGCCAAGCTGGTCGACGAGCTCGGTCTCAAGCCCCGCAACGCCTTCGGGCCGGTGCGCGTGGCCGTCACCGGGCGCCGGATCTCGCCGCCCCTGTTCGAGTCGCTCGAGCTGCTCGGGCGCGAGCAGTCGCTGGCCCGCCTCGACGCAGCGCCCGCGGCGGCAGGAGCCCAAGGCTGATGGCGTACCCCCCGGTCCCGCCACCCCGGTGGACCCCTTCGCCGCCCCGGCGGCAGCCGCACATGGTCGCGCACCCCCACCCGGAACCGCGCCCCTACCCCCTGATCCTGCGCACCTGGGACTACGCCTGGTGGAAGCCGGTGGTGGGCATCCTTCTGGGGCTGGTGCTGTTCTTCGTGGCCCAGGTGTTCCTGCTCGCCGTCCTGGTCGTCGGCGTCCTGGTCGACGGCGGTCCCGGCACCTTCGCGGACCGATTCACCGAGGCCGGCAAGCTCGAGGTCGTCACGCCCTGGTCGATGCTCTACGTCAACCTCGGCCTCGCCTCGCTGACCCTGATCGCCTTCCTGATCGTCCGGTTCGTGCACCGGCTGCGACCGCGCTGGCTGGCGTCGGTGCTGCCGGGCATGCGGTGGAAGTTCTTCTTCGCCTGCTTCGGGCTGGCGTTCGTCGCGATCGGTGCCTCGATCCTCGTGGGCACGTTCCTGCCGGACGACCCCAACGACCTCGGTGGCACCCCGCACTTCCCGACGGGCCGGCTGCTCGTCACGGCGGTGGTGATCCTGTTCACCACGCCGCTGCAGGCGCTGGGGGAGGAGTACGGCTTCCGCGGCTACCTGATGCAGGCCTTCGGCTCGCTGACGCACGGCATCGTCGAATCCTGGGGGATCTCGAAGCAGGCCGCCAACCGGGTCGCCTGCGGGTTCGCGCTGGTCGTCACCTCGGGGCTGTTCGCGCTGGCCCACGGGACGCAGAACTTCCCGCTGTTCTTCGACCGGTTCGCGTTCGGGCTGATCGCCGGCCTCATCGTGATCCTGGTCGGTGGGCTGGAGGCCGGTATCGCCCTGCACGTGCTGAACAACCTGTTCGCCTTCGGGCTGGCCGTCGCCGTCAACCAGCTCGACAGCACGCTCACCGTCTCCGAGGTGTCCTGGTGGCAGCTGCCCCTGACCGTCGTCCAGAACGGCGTCTTCCTGGTGCTCGTGCTGATGGTGGCCAAGAGGATGGGACTGCGCAACGCGACGGTGCCGGCGGAGGCTCCGGCGACCGGTCAACCTGCCCCGATTGGTGGCTGACCCACGCGTATGTGTATCTTTGACCCTCGGTTCGCCCGGTAATCCTGGCGGGCCGAACCCATGGGGTATGGGGTAATTGGCAGCCCGACTGGTTCTGGTCCAGTTAGTCTAGGTTCGAGTCCTAGTACCCCAGCGAGCACGCCGATTTGGCTCCGCTGCGAGGCGGACGTTAGAGTCTCGTCGGCTCTCAGCAGAACGAAGCAGGCCCCCGTTGTGTAGTGGCCTAGCACGCCGCCCTCTCAAGGCGGTAGCGCGGGTTCGAATCCCGTCGGGGGTACAGATC